>JBOHYH010000387.1:0-1714 GCA_050737775.1 Arenimonas sp. | reverse complement strand
TCGTTGCACCGCCGGTGAACGAACCTGCACCGTTGGCAGTCGCACCGGTCATGGTGGCCAGCGCCGGATTGGAACTGTTCCAGGTGACCGAAGCAGAAATGTCGACGGTACTCGCATCGCTGTAGGTACCTGTCGCAACGAAGGTTTGCGAACCGTTGAAGGCAATTGTGGGTGTTGCGGGCGTTACTGCAATGCTTTGTAAAACGGGAGGAGTAACAGTCAGATTGAATAATACGAAAGCCGCCGGATTATCAACTCGTTCGGCCCGGATAACCAAATTTCCCTGCGTAGTTCCCGCGATTACACCGACACCGGAATAACCTCCGGAGGTTGTGCCGCAGCAACTCAGTAAGCTACCGGTTGCAGTACTGCTGGCGCCAATCGAATATTGAATTTGTGTGCCGTCAGGAGCGGATAGTCCGTCGTTCAGTGCTTCGACCACCACATTGACGGGAAATGGCAAGCCGGCAGGTGTTGTTTGTCCATCACCGTCATGAATAAGCAAGGTGCGAACCGTGTTAATCGTGACAGAAAAATCGGTGCTTACCGAACCGCTGCCATAGTTATAGCTTGCCCTGACAAGCACTCCACCTGCAGCGGTTCCCAAAGTCAGTGTATTGGAGGCAATGCCGGAACTGTTGGTGTTACTCGATGCCAACGAAAGTGAAGAACCTGCTGTATCGGAAAGAATTACCCAAGATACGGCGCCAGCAACCACAGGCGCATTTCCAACAAAACCATCGAGCACTTCCGCACTCAAAATGACGGCAACACCAACGTCACCACTCGCGCCATCGCCTGCTACTGATGTCATAGTGGGTTGAGCAACCGAAACTGTATGTGAGGCGAATGCGCTAGCGTCATCTGCACGTGTTCCGGTAATTGTGCCTGAGCCCGGGAAGGCAATTCCGCTAGGGTCTACATTGACACTGCAGGTGCCACTGCCGTCTGTAACGCAACTGCCAGGCGTTACGCTGGCATCGCCGCCAGCACCGACATTGACCGTAATACCACCGGTCGGTACACCGTTATCCAATGTCGTAAAGACAATCGAATAAGAACCACTTCCCGAATACACTTCCGCTGTAGTGGGTGCAACCGTAATCGTGCGCGCCACGGGCGCTGATGCATTGACATTGAATCGGAAAAATACTTCATCTCCGGAGCCAGGTGCCAGTGGTGTCGGGTCGTATTCTGCAATCACGACATTGTTTAGTAATGCCGCTACTTGCGCAGTAAATATGGCACCAGAATCTGCTTCGCCATTGGTGTCGGTAGTAATGATGACAGGAGTGCTGTTGACCCCAGTGATACTGCTGAATTTTATATCCGCGCCAACCATGGGAATGCTGCTCGCGTCGGTCAAACGCACCACTGCATTGAACGGTGTGCCAACCGTTGTAACGATTGGGTTGCTGCTAACCGGTGACAAAATAGGTGCCGCAGCGGTAGCGTTTAAATTGAAAACAACGGATTGAATAGGGAATGCACGCAGTGAAGATATCCAGCTCGCCGTCACGCTGATAACACCAGGTCCAGTCGCGGTAACGGTGTTACTGCTGTTGCCGGAAACATCCATCGTGGTGGTGGGCGTAGTCAAGGTTCCAGGGCCGCTAACGCTCCATTCAATGCTTGTCGGGCTGGGAGCCGTGCCGCTTTCCAATCGCACCACAAGCGCTGAAGAAAGATTGCCCACAGTGATGGTCTGTGCATC
>JBOHYH010000386.1:0-1854 GCA_050737775.1 Arenimonas sp. | reverse complement strand
AAAGCGCGATGGGCGATCGACCAATGAATCAGACGCTCGATCATGGTTGTGATCCTTTCATCGGCTTCATGGCATCCATTGCATCGGGTTCCATGCGGCTAAAGCCCGATTGCAGATTCGCTTCGGCATCGAGCAAAAACTGTCCGGAGGTGACCACTCGATCCGTCAGTGCTATGCCTTGGGTAATTTCTATTTCATTACCGTAACGCTGGCCGATTGTTATTGGGTAGGCCATGAATTGATTTTTAGCGAGCTGCACCATCACGCGATCACCTTGCGCGGTGCGAATCACGGCAGAGGCCGGAAGCAATAAAACATCGGGATGCGACGCGCCTTCAATCACACCGTCTAGCACGGTGCCCAGAGGCAGATCATCACTATTGCTGATGGAAAACCGGACTGCCACGGTTTGCGTGACCGGATCAACGACGGGCACCACGGTTCCAGTCTCACTGAGCCATTCACGACCAGGAAAACCTGGCAAAGTAAAACGCGCACGCATCGTATTGCCCAAGCTAATTTTCTGCGCCGGAAATAATTGTGCCTCGATCCACACGGCTTTTCCGCCGGACACATCAAGAATCATGGTGTCTGGCGTGACACTGGAACCTTCACGTACGCCGAGTTCCGTTACCACGCCACCCACCGTTGCACGCAGTGGCAATCGACGCGAGGCTTTGCCCGAACGGCGTATGGATTGAATATCGACATCGGCGATGCCGTAACGACGCAAACGCTCCGCCGCCGGACCCGCGGTCTCGGCACCGAGCAACATCTCTTCCTGGGCTTGGACTAACTCCGGTGAATAAATGTCGGCGATCACCGTGTCTGGGGAAATGGATTGTCCGACTGCACGTACACGCAACCGTTCAATCCAGCCACTGACACGGGCTTGTACTCGCGCCTGACCACGGGCATCGGCTACCACGCGTGCCGGAACACGAATCGTTTGTTGCACCTCACGCTGCACCGGATTGGCCGTACGAATGCCGAGGCTCTGAACCATGGCAGCGCTCACCGCGATGCCATGGTCATTACTACTTTCCGCAGCAGCGTACTTAGGAACGAGCTGCATATCCATGAACGGCGACGGGCCGGGTTTGTCGAAATGCTCCTCCGGGCGCATCGGATCGTAGTAGTACAGAACCTTGTCGGTGGCGGCGCCATCGGGCTTCATCGCGTCATCTTTCATTGGCGGGTCGGAAGCGGGTTTTGCTGCTGGCGTGGCGACCGTTTTCTTGACGAGGTCCATGCCGCAAATAGGGCATTTGCCAGGCCCATGCTCTTTGATGTGGTTGTGCATGGGGCACACGTACAGCTCATTGGTTACCGTCGCCTTGCTATTGTCTGCATCCATCGTAGCGGCGGCATCGGTGTTCTGCGATGCAGGTGTTTGCATCGCTTTGTTGCGCTCGCAAGCCGTGAGTAACAGCATGGCCACGACAGACACCGACAGCCATAACGCTATCCGCCGCCAAGCGGTCGAAGTAGTAAGTTTCATGGTAATTCCTGACTAAACGAGAACACACGCGGGAAAACAGCACCGCGAATTAGGTGTTACGCGTCAGGCGAAAATCGGCGGTCGTAAGTCGGGGCCAAGATTGGCCAATGAGTGCTCGGTTGTTCGTGATTGAGGCAAAAAGATCGTAATCAACACATTGGGAAAAATCATGAGTTGCATGGAAAACAACACCCCATTGGCGTTCATGCAACGCGCCATGCATTGGTCATCACAATTTTTATCTGGCGCGGAGCACGGGGCATGGGAAGCCATCTTGCCACCCATCATCTCGGCACAACAATCCTTCTTGGCCGATATCGCATGCGCCTGTGCCAGCCCAATGCCATTGCACA
>JBOHYH010000385.1:0-14121 GCA_050737775.1 Arenimonas sp. | reverse complement strand
CCGTAGGGGCGCCTGCTTGCTGCGCCCAAACCTTGCCTGACAAATCAAAATTGCCGAAACGCCCGCTCGCCGCACAAAAAATCTATCCGAAGGCCACGTGGGCACAGCAAGCAGGCGCCCCTACGGTGTGGAATCAACCTGGCGGCCAATGCAAGGAACGGCCAGCCAGTAAATGCAGATGGATATGGAACACGGTTTGACCACCATCGTGGTTGCAATTGATCACGGTGCGATAACCGTTTTCGGCAAAGCCTTGCTGCTTGGCATAATCGGCTGCAGCCACTACCAATCGGCCAATATATTCAGCGTCTTGGGTTGCTAAATCATTCAGAGTTGCTTTCGCGATTTTCGGAATAAACAAAACGTGTACCGGCGCCTGCGGATTGATGTCGCGAAATGCCAGAACATGCTCGTCTTCGTAGACGATATCGGCCGGAATCTCACGGCGAATTATTTTGCTGAAAAGGGTGTCGGCCATAAAACCTCGCTATTTTTTTGTAGAAGAGCCTTTTAGGCCCGACGAATTCCGCAGGTTCATTCGGGCCTAGAAGGCCCTCCTACAGGAAACAATTCATTATTCAAGCACTTCCAGGCGCGATCCGAATGCATGTGCCAGTGTTCCGCGATCCACGTATTCCAATTCGCCACCCAACGGTACGCCATGTGCAAGTCGGCTTGGGTGCACATCGAACTGCCGAGCCAATTGTGCGAGGTAGTGCGAAGTTGCCTCGCCTTCGACCGTTGGGTTGGTCGCGATAATCAACTCCTTGATTTCGCCATGCGCCATCCGTGTTGCGAGTTTGTCGAGGCCAAGTTCTTTCGGGCCCAGACCATCCAGCGGCGACAACCTGCCCTGCAAAATAAAATAGAAGCCGCGGAAACCGGTCGCCTGCTCGATCACCAATCTGTCGGCCGGCGTTTCCACCACGCACAAAAGATGTTTGTCGCTCGATGCACTCATGCAAATCTGGCAAACCGGCATCTCGGAAAAATCCCGGCATTGTTCGCAATGACCAATTTTTTCCGCCGCTTCGGCCAATGTTTTAGACAGGCGCACAGCCGCATCACGATTGCGTTCTAGCAATTGATAGGCCATGCGTTGGGCCGACTTCTGCCCAACGCCCGGCAGACAGCGCAAGGCTTCAATCAATTGTTCCAATAAAGGCGTGGTGCTCATTTATGCAGCTTGCCGATCAAAACAGACCCGGAATTTTCATGCCTTTTGGAATCGGCATACCGGCAGTCGCGGCTGACATGCGGGTTTCGCTTTCGGCATTGGCTTTGCTAACGGCATCATTGAATGCAGCAGCAATCAGATCTTCCAGCATTTCGCCATCCGCCAGCACCGATGGATCAATGCGAACACGACGGGTTTCCATCTTGCCGGTCAAGGTGATGTTCACCATGCCGCCACCGCTACTGCCAGTCACTTCCAGTGCTGCCAATTCGTCTTGCGCACGCTTCATATTTTCCTGCATACGCTGAGCTTGTTGCATCATTTGTGCGATATTGCCACGCATAAAATCTCTCTCTAATCTAAAGGTCGAATGGAATCGGGCACGATTTGCGCGCCCTGTTGAAGTAATTGCGATACCACGGGGTCCGCCATGAAAGCGCTTTGGGCATCGGTTTGTTTTTCACTACGAACTCTTGCGGTACGGTCATGCAATGTTTCAGATTGCATATGGGCTTTTTCAAAAATGATTTTCGCCACTTCGCCCAATGCAGGCGCCAATTTCTGTGACAATCCGACAACGACTGCGTCGCTGCGCAAATGCAGGAACCCATCTGGCAAGGCTAGTTTCAGAATACCGTTATCGAATGCGACAAAAATGGAATGCGCTGCCAGTTCGCGTGCAGGGCCTTTCAGCTCGACGACTTCGATCACCTGCAGCCATTGCTCGTGATCTTTCAATTCACGCTTTGTTTGTTGATGAATGGTAATTGGCGGAGTTGCTACTGCCGGAGCTTGGTCAATCGGAGTGTGAACAACAGGCATTTCAGCCGGTGCCATAATCGGTTTGGGCGCAGCAATAACTGGCGCGGTCTGCGTAGGCACAGGCATCTTCGCTACCGATTTTACCGCAGTAGATGCTGGAGTTGAAATAGTCTCGCCTTCTGTCATGGGACGAAACGCCAGCATCCGCAACAAACTCATTTCAAAACCGGCACGCGGACTTGGTGCATACGCCAGATCACGACGGCCATTGGTCACCATCTGGTACCAAAGCTGCACTTGTTCGGCCCCCAGACGTGAAGCAAGCGTCGCAAAATCCACTGAAGATGATTCGGTCTCGAAGCCTGGTACCAATTGCGTGCATTGCAACTGATGCAAGGCAATCGCTCGATCGTCCAGCACATGTGCAAAGTCTGGCGAGTACACCGACATCTCTTCCACTTTCGCCATCAATGCAGCGGCATCGCCAAGCGACAAGGCATCCAGCAAGCCGCCGACTTGGGCGTTATCAACCGTGCCCAGCATTGCATTGACGCTTTCGGCAGTCAGTTTTCCACCGGTGTAGGCAATGGCCTGATCAAGCAGGGACAAACCATCCCGCAAACTGCCATCGGCACTGCGCGCCAATAATTTGACGGCGGCAGCTTCGACTTCAATATTTTCGGCGGCGAGAATTTTACTTATTTGTCCGCCAATCTGGCTTTCGTCCAGCCGGCGTAAATTGAATTGCAGGCAGCGCGACAAAACGGTAATCGGCAGCTTTTGCGGATCGGTGGTTGCCAATAAAAACTTCACGTGGCCCGGCGGTTCTTCCAGTGTTTTCAGCAAAGCATTGAATGCATTTTTCGACAGCATGTGGACTTCGTCGATCAGATAGACTTTGGTGCGACCGCGCGCCGGCATGTATTGCGCGTTGTCGATCAAATCGCGAACATCATCGACACCGGTGTTGCTAGCGGCATCGATTTCAAGCAAATCAACGAAACGGCCGGCATCAATATCCAAACATGCATTGCAAACACCGCAAGGATCTGAGCTTTCGCCTTTTTCGCAGTTCAGGCTTTTCGCGAAAATCCGTGCAATGGTGGTTTTACCGACGCCACGGGTACCGGTAAACAGGAATGCATGATGCACACGACCGGTGTCCAGTGCGTTGGTCAGTGCTTTGACAACGTGCTCCTGGCCAACCAGTTCGGTAAATTTTTTCGGCCGCCATTTGCGGGCCAACACCAGATATGACATTCGCGTTTCCTTCTTGTGCGCCATTGTGCCAAGCGCGGGCGTTTGAGCCAAGGAAAAGAATCAAAACCCGGCAAAAACCCGCATTCAGCTTGAAATTCAGGCATACGGCTCACTTCATACTGGCAATTTTACTTGTTCGCAGTGGCTCGAAAAGGTACAATTCGCGCCCTGCGCCTAGCTATGCTTTCGCAGTATTAGAGTTTCTGCGGAGAGATGTCCGAGTGGTGGTTTGCGGCGCTTAGGTGCCGACCTCAGGAGACACCTGCCGCAAACCGGCGAGGCATGGATGCCGAGCGGGGTTTGCTTCATGGATGAACCGAAGTTTTGATGCGTCACCTGCGGAGAGATGTCCGAGTGGTTTAAGGAGCACGCCTGGAAAGTGTGTGTACGGTTTAAACCCGTACCGAGGGTTCGAATCCCTCTTTCTCCGCCAATTTTTCAAAAGCCATCAGCAATACGATGGCTTTTTGTTAATGATGGTCTGTTTCTATGGTGGCCCCGTTGGCCCCTCGCGACGATAGGTTGAAAACTCCGCCAGGGCCGGAAGGCAGCAACGGTATTGACTGATTCGTGCGCCGAGGCAAGTTGGCGGGGCCGCCACCTTCAGCCTCTTGCAGGTAGGCCCTCTGGCCCGTCGCCCGCAAGCGGTCTCCTACGAAAGCGGATGCAACCAATCCGAACTGCCGTCCTCGTATCGTTCTTTCTTCCAGATCGGCACCCGCAGTTTGACCTCATCGATCACGAAGCGGCATGCCGCAAATGCAGCATCGCGATGAGCCGCAGTCACACCTACCCAGACCGCACAATCACCAATCGCCAGTTCACCGGTTCGATGCACGCATAGGACATGCAGAATTTCAAATTTTTCTAGGGCATCCATCATTATTTTTTCGCCCTCGGTTTCCGCGAGAGCCGAATAAGCCTGATACGCCAAACCATCAACAGTTCTGCCTTTATGATGATTGCGCACCCAACCCTCGAAACTGATAAACGCACCGGCCTGATCGTGCTGCATGGAATGTTTCAAGGCATCGATATCAATGGTCTGTTCGTATATTTGAAATTTTTTCATCCGCCCGACACCGGTGGAATAAACGCGATTTCGCAACCATCGACAATTTCATGCTGCCAACCCACAAAAACGCCATTCACCGCAACACGAATATGCGCGATCTGGAATTTGAATTGATATTTCTGCTTCAGGCTTTCAAACAGTGCTGTCAATGTTGCGGGCGCCTCCATTACTTCGGAATCGACACCGGCTGCTTCTTGAAAACTGGCAAAATACAAAACAGTAATACTCACGGCTTCGTCACTTTATCTTTTTTTTGCACGTCTTTTTTACCGCCACGTTTTTCAATCAACCTGGTCGGTCCGATTTCAATATCATGGCTGAGTGCTTTACACATATCGTAAATTGTAAGCGCCGCCATACTGGCACCCATCAAAGCCTCCATTTCAACACCGGTACGATGCTGCGTTTTCACAGTACAGCTGATACTCAAACGTTCGGAATCATGCCAGTCAATCAAAATCCTGATTCCATCTATCGGCAATGCATGGCAAAACGGAATCAGCTCATCGGTGCGCTTCACTGCCATCGTACCCGCTATGATCGCAGTGTCGATGATGGCGCCTTTTTTGGTCGCCATGTCGGACTTGATTAATTGTTTGGCAACGGCTTTAGGAAATACGACATTTGTCACCGCAGTTGCCTGTCTTGCCGTGATCGCCTTGTCGGTCACATCGACCATCGCAGGACGGCCTGTTGAATCAACATGAGTCAGTTTTTTGGATTTGCTTTTTTTTTCACTCATTTCAACCACCAATAAAATACATTTCGATTTTCTTGCCCTGCTTCGTCTGGGCGTGACGAAGCTCGCTGTAGCGATCGGCACGACTTGTCCAAATGCCGCATAACTTTTGATGCAAGGCTTCTTCATCCCGCATAAGCTCGGCGCGAATATCGTGCCCCTTGCCGGCAAACAGACAGGTATAGACATGACCATCGGCGGATAAGCGTGCACGGTGGCAATCACCGCAAAAGGGATCACTGACAGAACTGACAAAACCAATTTCGCCTCCGCCGTCAACGAATCGATAACGCGAGGCTACTTCACCCCGATAATTTGCCGATACCGCTTGCAATGGCCAATGCCGACTGATGAGGGACTGCAATTCTTTTGACGGGACCACGTCTTGCATCGACCAGTTATTGCAATTACCCACATCCATGAACTCGATGAAACGCAAAACATGTTTTGTACCACGGAATTTTTCTGCCAGTGGCAAGACCTGACTTTCATTGATCCCGCGCTGGATCACCGCATTGATTTTCAGTGAAGAAAAACCGGCGGCTTCAGCGGCTTCGATGCCTTTCAACACATCCTGCACCTGCCCTCTGCCACCTGACAGTTGTGAAAACACATTCGGATCGAGCGCATCCAGACTGACTGTCAAACGATGCAAGCCCGACTGCTTCAGTGCAAACGCATGTTTTTCCAACAAGGAGCCATTGGTGGTTAAGGCGATATCTTCCAATTCCGGAATTCGCGCCAAACGGTCAACCAGTTCGGGCAGATTTTTTCGAAGCAAGGGCTCGCCGCCGGTCAAACGAACTTTACGAACACCGAGTTTTACAAAAGCCTTTACCGTCCGTTCGATTTGGTCGAAAGAAAGCCGCGCGGCATTTTGCAAAACTGCGTCGTCAGGTGTTTTATCGGCAGGCATGCAATACGGACAGCGAAAATTACAGGCTTCGATGACCGACACCCGCAAGTCGTGCACGGGCCGCGATAGTTTATCTAATGGCATACCAATCGGATTTTGAAGCTGGGCATTCATGGTTATATTTGCGCCATGCGAATTTCAGTTGGTGCCGGTAAGGCAAGCAATTCACCCGGCTTCGCAATTTTATAACCACGGGCCACCAATTGCTCGCCGTGACTTTGTGATTCGTAGTGATACAGAACACAACGCTGCAACAAAGCTCCGGAATATTCACGCTCCAGATCTTCGATACCACTATGCGAAGGGTTGCCCAGCCATGCGCAATCATGGGCAATCAATTCATTTGCATCGGCGTGTTTTGCCAGCATTTCCGGAATCGGACGAGTATCGCCACTCCAGATCATGCTGCCGTGCAAGCGAAGTGCATAAGCGGTTTCCGGCAAATGATGGCGAACCGGAAAAACTTCATACCAGAACCCGTTATGCCAAAAACCTTTTGAAACCGGAACCAGTTGAAACCCATCCCACCAATTCGCGCCACCTTCGGCTATCACGCCCGGATACTCGGCAAGACGCTGCTGTAAAAACGGCAATACCGTTACCGGCACGTACAGCCGCACTTTGCCGCGTTTTGCTTCATCGAAGTAGATTTTGTAGAAGAGTCTTTCGAGCCCGGCCACGTGATCCATGTGCACATGCGTAATGAACAAGGCATCCGGCGTGGTTCGATAATGTTCCATGTAAGCGGTCAATGCTTCCTGGCCGCAATCAATCATCAGCTCCGGTTTTCCGTCACACTCAATGACCGAAGAAGCAGAGCCCAGCTCGATCGCCTGGGCGTTACCGACGCCAAGAAAACGTAAAGCCCATCTCATTGTTCCATCTCCGCGTCGTGGGCTGCACGCAGAATCTGCATGCCTGCCAATATGGTTTCTTCGCCTACTTCGCCGCGATACTTGATTAGCGAGCGCTGTAGTCGCTGCAACACTTCAATGCACCACGGGCCGGGGCCGGGGGTTTGCTCGGCCTTATCCCAATCTATCAGCCATATTTTCTGATCGGAATCCAGCAAAATATTCTGCGCATTCAAGTCGGCGTGTCGAGCACCTGTTTTATGAAAAGCAGCTATCGTTTTTCCCAGCCGCATCCAGGGTGCCGATTCGGTTTGTTGATGCACGCAATCCAGAAAACTTCGTGCATTCGGAATTCGCTCAATCAGTATGGCGGCACGATAAAACAGGCCGCGTCGTAAATACATGGCTGCAACAGGTTTGGGGACTGGCAAGTTTTTGGGGCGCAAAGCTTGCATGAAATTATATTCATGAATGCTTCTGGCACTTTTTTCATCGCGCCAAAGATAATTTGAATCACTGATCCGGGCTGCCCAACCACCGCGCCGATAATGTCGCAACACCATCTGGCCAAATTCCGCATTGACAAACCAGGCGGCGCCGCGCCCGCCTTTGCCGCCAATCAAAGTGGCAAAATCATTCCATTTCATCGCATCGAACAAGTCGGCATCCGGTTTTGACAACACTTGTTTATCGAACAAGATTGCGCCTGACTCGAGCCCCGATATTAGTTCCAGTCTGCCGTTCCCGTTTTGATTCACTGCATTCATGGTTTGACGGTCATCACAATATTTTCCTCTGCTTGCCAGTTTACATGCTGATGCATGTTTTGGCTGCGTAGCTGCCGATCTTTCACTTCACGATGGCGGCTTCCCATGCCCGGTTTAATAGGATTTTCAGCCGTTTTACTGCAAAATACGCCACAGACTTGAACTATCACCATCAATCAACGAGTTAAAGCATGCAAACTGTCAACGTGCTGTGCATCAAATGGGGCAAGAAATATGGCCCGGAATACGTCAACCATTTGCACTCAATGGTGAGCCGTCATTTGACTTTGCCATTCAGATTTATCTGTCTGACTGATGACAGAGCCGGTATCGACCCGAAAATTGAAGTGAAGGATATTCCGCAAGTAGGCTTCAAGGATTTTGATGAACGCCAAGCATGGACCTTTGGTCACGGCTGGCTGAAGCTGACCAGTTTCGCGAACCCACTTTACGATATTGTTGGCACAACCCTGTTTATTGACCTGGATGTCGTGATCGTCGATAACATCAATGCTTTTTTTGAGATGCCCGGCGAATTTCTGGTCATCAAGGAATGGGATAAAAAAGACGAGACAGGCAATACCTCAGTCTATCGTTATGAAATCGGCGCACATACCGATGCGCTTGATTATCTCAAGAACAATAAAGACGAAGCACTAGCAGCAGTACGAAATGAACAGGAATTCATTACCAGCTATCTGGCCAAACAGGGCAAACTGAAATATTGGCCAGCCGAATGGTGTCGCAGCTTCAAGCGACACTGCATGCGCAAAGGACTGCTGGGTTTCTTCCTGCCCCCTCAAATTCCGGCAGGCGCGAAAATCATTGCGTTCCACGGCAAGCCCAACCCTCCGGAAGCCATCAAGGGAATTAGCGGCAAATGGTATCGGCGCGTTATTCCCGCGCAGTGGATTTCAGATAATTGGCGATAATATGTAACGGGCGCGGCCCCGTTAGTCAGAGCAATTCTCGATACACGCTTCATCCTTGAGTTGCTTCATGCGGGCAAGACGCTCTTTTTCCGCCGCACTCATTTTGGCGCTGGTTTCATCGTAAACTTTGTCGAATTCAGCCTTGGTAGCTAGGGCATCGTCGTCCGAAACGCCAGCAGCCTTTGCTGTTTCCAGCAAAGAGGCTTCATCCGCTGCACGAGTTTCTTCTGCAGTCGGCACTGTTTCCTGCGTATCCGTTTCGCCGACTTTCCCTGTGCAGCCGGACAATAAAAGAAAAATCAAAAATGCGTGGATGGCGACTCTTGTAGACATGGGTTTCCCTTGCTTGCGATGCGTTAGTAGACTCATCGCAAAAGCTGGGGCAAAACGGACATTCAAACAATTACATTCAAACAATTACATTTTTGATTTTGTACTGACGTTTTCAATACGCCAGCTGCCCGCTTCCATCACAAGCTTGACCACACCGGTCATGACAGCACCGTCGGATTCCTTACCATCGATTTGCAGCTCGGCTCGCGTGGCGTCAGCGCGACCCGACAGGATTCTTACCTGTGCCGGCTCGAAAGCCTTGATCATTTGCATCATTTTCGGAAATTCGGGATCTTTGCGTGCTTCGCGCATTTTGTCTGCTCTTTCTTTTGTCGCAAGCTTCAGCATGGTATCAATGTCACCCGCCAGCGTGGCACGATGCATCGCCATATAGACCTTGCCAGGCTCGCCGCCACCTGCAGGAAGCGCCACTCCCCAGGGTTTGGGGGCTGGCGGTGGTGGGCCCTTGCCTGCAATCGCAACATCAAACTGCAGATCGCATTTCAATTGGCTGTCATCACTCAAAATAAAACGGCCATTTGCTCGCGTTGCCATAGGCGCATTCAACTTTAATTCACCGACTTCATTACTCGAAACGGAGCGGTTATTTCCCGGCGGCACATACAACTGCAAGCCTTCCACGAGTTTGCCCTCGGCATCGAGACGTAGTTCTAGCTTCGCCCCCTCTTTTTCAAAAACCTGATCGGTAACGGCATCATCAATCTCATCAGATTTCGCCTGTAACAAAGCAGCATGATCCAGCGGCTTGGTTGTAAACCACAGCATGGGCACTTTTAGTTTTTCTTCAAACGGATCTTGCCCCATGGCGGCATGGGCATCAATGAAGTGGAGTGTTTTACCTTCATAAACACACTGGCCCTTGATGGTGGCTTGTGCGGTGCTGGCGGACAAAATCAACGCAAATGCAATAAGCGGTTTCATGCCTTTCCCCTGTTGGTTTCCTGTTGTGTTTAGAACGGCAGGAAGCCGCAGGAGCGGACATTGAAGGGTATGGATTGATGTTTGAAAAACCACCATGCCAGCGTTTTATCGAACCAAAGGAATCAAGTAAAACTTGTGTGCTGCATAAATAAAAAAGGCCACCCGAAGGCGACCTTTTTTATTTATGGCGGAGAAGGGGGGATTCGAACCCCCGGTAGGCTCACACCTACGCCTGATTTCGAGTCAGGTACATTCAACCGCTCTGCCACCTCTCCATAAACTGGCTTGCTACCGGTTGAAGCAGCAAGGCCGCGAATTATACGCGGCCTTGCGGGGTTTAGGCTAGTTCAGCTGGCTTAATCAGCTGCCAGCCCTCGGCATGAAGAAGAAATCGCCGCTTTCGTGGCCTGCATAGCGGATTGGCGCGTATTGCGGATTTTGCGGGATGGGTGAGTTGATCGAGTTCAGCGCCAGCGAGGTCGAGACTTCACGGAACAGACGCTGTGCTTCCATCAGGCGGTTATTGTCCTGCAACACATTCAAGAAGGCACGGGCGAAGTAGCTGTGGTTGCCAGCACCAGTGTCAGGCACAGGTTGCACACCACCCGATGTCAACGCGGTACGAGAACGACCCGATGCCATGGTTTTGACATAGGTATTCCATTTGTCAGGCGTACTGACAGCGGCCAGATTTGGCACTGCAGCACGGGTCATCGAACCGGAATAGCAGGAATCGGCGACCACCATGATGTGTTTGGCCGGCATGGTGTTCAGAATATCGCTGATCGCCGCATTCGATATCCAGGATTTGGCGTTATTGGCAGCACCATCGGTAGGAACCCAATAACCGGTTGCACCGCTCAACTCACCGTGACCTGCGTAATAAACCAACAGATTGTCTTCCGGTTTCATCTTGTCGCGCATAGAGCTCAATGCCGTCAACATTTCGAGGCGCGAAGCATTCAAGACCAATGTCGTTTGATAACCATAGCGCTTTTGCAAAACATTCGAGACCGCAGTGGCATCACTGACGGCACTCTTCAGTGACGGATACTGTGCATCACGATAAGCGTTATTGCCGATAACAACCGCAAAGTAACGACCCAGTTTCACATCGCGCGGCAAGCTGCCAACACCACCGGAACCGGATGCTGCAAAATTACCCACGCTTCCACCGGCTGCTTGCGGCAACATTGTGAACTGCAATTCGCCACGAACGCCGGATTGTTCCAGCGCCACTATTTTCACTGCGGTACCGGCTTGGGCAACATCGATTTCGGCATTGAATGTGCCATTCGCAGCCACGGATATCGGTGCGCCATTAACGGTAACTTGCTTGACGGTTTTCGATGTTACGCGGCCGACTACATTGCGTTTACCGGGACCACGCACGATAGCCGTGTTGCGGCCACGGGTTGCGACCAGGCTCGGCTCCAGAATATTGAAGTTGGCACCACCCGCGAACAGGGTGGTATCTGCGCCGCCAGCACGACGTTCAAGCGTCGCAATCTGTTGGCGTTGCGCGTTGATTTGTTGTTCCTGACCGAGCATTTGGTTTTCCAGCAGCTTGGTCAGTTCATCGTCTTTTTGTTGCTTAGCCTGCTGCAATTGCGATTGCGTTTGCTGCAATTGCGCTTGTGATTGCTGCAAGGCGCGACGCTGATTGTTCAATTGATCCTGCGTGCGTTTGAGTTGTTCACGCAACTCTGCGGAATTGGCTTTTTCGCTTTCCACCTGGGTTTGCAGGGTGCCTATCTTGTCGTCCTTTGCTTTCATTTCGACTTCGACAACCGATGAATACAAAAGCTCGTCCTGGATACCGGAAGCTGCACGATACAGATTCAAGGCCATCGCCGGATCCTTGGTGACACCCAAGCCTTCTTCGTATAGGTACCCCAGATTGATTTTGGCGCGATTGAACCCCTGATCGGCCGCTTTTTTAAACCATTGATAAGCCATGCCGAAATCGGGTTCGGTACCCAAGCCCTTGGAGTAAATTTCACCCACATTATTTTGTGCTTCGGCACTTCCGGCATTGGCCTGGTCAAGCCATACCTTCAATGCAGTTTGATAATTGGCACGATCATAGGAAACATACTCACCGCCGCGAATTTGGCATTCTGCCTGCGAGGCACGCACGGGACGCCGAGCCGACATATAAGTCGCAACCCGGCCAAGCGAACGAATTTGCCCCGGCAGCAAGCAATCGACAATGAATAAATCTTCCGCGTTTTTCACCGCAGCACGTGCTGGCTGTACCGGCAATGCCGATGCAAACACCACGCACATCATGGCAGCCATGATGGAAAAACGTGAACCCAATGTGTGCGAACTCATAACCCTGTCTCCAAAAGTAGTGTCGTTTGCCTGATAAGGCTTATAACAAGAAAAAACCCCAATCGCATTCACTGCTGTCTAGGATATTCCTCGTCACACTTGCAATAAACGCAAAAAGCTCTTTTTTTTGGGCACTTGACGCCCACAAGCCGATAAAAGGTAGCGATTAGTCAGTTGACGGTTAATTATCAGACACATAGTGTGACACGTATCACATTTTACAAGATTTAACCCAAGCCCCCACCCCGTGAACAGTCGTGACGTCCTACTTACCGTGTAATTCTCGTTATCAAGAGAGAGAGTTAAATCAGGGGAAATTATGTCTTTCTTAGCCAGTGCTCCTTCGGGCACCACAGGGCCAGTGTCGCTGCTCAAAAAGCATCTCGTGGTCGGATGCTTATTGTTGCTGGGCTGTCTAGGCGCCAAGCCCGTACTTGCCGCTGGAGAATGTTCACTTTCCCCGATTTCGGCACAGACCCAATACGGCCAGGGTGGCGCGACGCTGGTTTACTCCTTTACCTTGATAGATAACGGCGGCTGCAACGCCGAATCGGGTTCAGTCAAAATTATTTCGGATAGCACCGAATCTGCCACGTTAAATAATAACGTGTGGAATACCGGGGTTAACAAGCCTACTTCGATCAGTGTAAAACTTGGCGGCAATATTGGCGGACAGGTTGAAATACAGGTCAGCTGTAAAAATTGTGCTCCACCCGCTTCTCTTACTTTCACCGGCGTGGTCACGGGTGATTATCTTTTCGTGGCAAAGCCACTGAGCAGCATCAACAGCACGGTTGCGGCAGACGACTTGCTTCCATTAGTGGTGTCATTGACCAAAACGGGCTCGGGCATACCGGGCGAGTTGGTTACCTGGAAACAAATCAGTGGTCCAAGCTCCGCCAGCATTGATGCCGTCACCGGAAAATTTACCGATGGCAACGGCGAAAATCAGGTCGATTTCAAAGCAAGCGTCAACGGCATTTATAAAGTTCGTGCCAGTGTTTGCGATCCTGCAGACACAAGATTTTGTACGGAATTACTGGTTGATTTCACTATTGATGTGGGTGGTACACCGGGTGGCTTGCAATTTAATCGTGTTTCTCCCAGCACACCGGTTTCTGCTTCACCGGGGGACAAAGTCACTTTGACGGCAGAATATTTGTTCAAGAATAGTGGCTACATCGGACAAGATGTCACTTGGTCAATTAGCCCTTTGGGCGGTGCCAGTTTAGGCACCAATGTCACTACCGTAAGGGACAGCAGTGGCATCGTCAGTAATGTTGTCAATATCGACTCCCCAGGTAGCTATACCGTTACTGCTTCGGCGAAATGCGAGGGGCCTGAGCCAGGTTGCCAGCCACCCGATATTATCTGGGTCATCAATGTCGGCAATGCCAAGCTTGAAATCATCGGTGGCGATGGTCAGACCGGAGCAATCAATACTGTCGTTAGTGGCCTAAGTGTCGAAGCCACTACTGGCGGCTCACCAGACGCTGGCCTGACCATAAACTGGGCCGTGGTTTCCGGCGATGCCATTATTAACGGAACGTCAGGCCCTACCGATACCGGCGGCAAAGCCGCCGCCGACGTACTTTTCGGCAACACGGCTGGCAGCGTGATTGTAAGAGCGGAACGCTCGGACAACCCAAGCATCCGGGTGTTCTTCAAATTAGCGTCCGGCATTCCGCAACTCGATAACTTGAGCGGAACACCGGTTGTCACTACGGGCCAGCCCATATCACTGATTGCTTTCGCCAACCTCGGTGGCGTGGAATTAACCACCGGCCGCGTTAATTGGACCAATAATAATCCCGGCGCCACCAATATCAGTGTCACATCGACTCTTGTCGATTTGACAGGCCGTGCAAGTACGACATTCACTGCAAACCAAGGCGGTTTATTTACAGTGACTGCGTGCTACAGCTCCATTGGCAGCACGACTTGCACAGGTGGAGACCCGACAACCACATTCACAATCAATGCTATCGTCCTGAAGAAAATAACCGGCGATGCACAGACCATCACTG
>JBOHYH010000384.1:0-12168 GCA_050737775.1 Arenimonas sp. | reverse complement strand
ACATACCAGTCTTGCTTAACAGTCTCAGCCTTGGCGCTAACGGTCATGTTCTTCATGACGGCTCCAAAGGAAAAATTGGGTGAATAAGAAGCGGAATTGTAACCAGCTAGCGCGTTCAGCGCAAGCCCACCGGAGCTGAAAAACCAGCCATGCTAGGATTTTGCCCATGGCAGAACCCCTGACACCCCCGAATACTGCGTCCGAGATGGCTTTGCTGGCTGATCGTTGCGTCCAATGTGGTCTGTGTTTACCGCACTGCCCCACTTATCGGCTGGATCGCTCCGAGCCCGAATCTCCGCGGGGTCGCATAGCTTATATGAAATCCCTCGCCTTGGGGCAGATTGACCCAACCGAGAAAGGAAACAGGCACCTGGACCATTGCCTGGGCTGTCTGCGCTGCGAGGCAGCCTGCCCTGCCAACGTGGAGTATGGCGAGTTGCTGGCTTTGGCGCGCGAACAGCAATATCTGCGCAAGCTGCCGACATTCCAAACAAGATTAATGAGCACATTGCTAAGCAGGCCCGGCCTTCTTGGTATGGCTGGCGCACTGGGTCGGCTTGGCGGCAGGCTTCCAAACCTGCCGGAAAATAGTGTTCCCCAAGCATATTCAATAGAGAATACGAATAACAAGGTCGCTGTTTTTATTGGCTGCATAGCGGATAAGTACGAGGTCAGCACCCGGCTCAGCCTGCAACGGCTATTAAATGCCACTGGGTTCTCTGTAGTGCCAATGCCTCGACAGACTTGCTGCGGCACTGCTGCAGTGCATTTAGGCGATACCGAAACAGCCAACGCACTCGCTGAAAGAAACCGAACCGCTTTCGAAAACAACATCACCGTATTGACCTTGGCTACTGGTTGTCATGAACAACTGAGGCATAGCCTGCAGATGCAGAACAAAGTAGTGGATGCGCTCGACTTTATTTTTCAGCACGCCGCTAATTTGAAATTCAAGACCGCCAACAAGAAAATCGCGTTACATATTCCCTGCAGCCAATCAACAGTAGTGAAAAGTGATGACGCCACCAGACAACTATTGGCGATGATTCCTGGCCTGGATATTTATCCATTAGCCGACAATGGCTGCTGCGGTGCCGCCGGACTGCATATGCTGGCAGAACCTGAACGCGCCAATCGATTGCGCCAACCACTTCTTGAAGAAACACATGAAGCCGAGGTGACACAATTGCTATCTAACATAGGTTGTCGTTTGCACATCGCCAATGGGCTTAAAATACCGGTGCGGCATCCGATTGATTTTCTGGCGGAACATCTAGCATGAGCGAACGTCATTTCAGTTTCTTCGACAAAGCCATTATCCAGGCCCAGCGTGCGATGAGCACGAGCCTGGGCAATGCTTTTGCCGAACGCGAATATCCGGCAGAAAATACATTGCACGGCATTTTAAATGATGAAGAACAACGCCATGCCGCCGGGTTGATGCGAATCAATCACACCGGTGAAGTATGTGCACAAGCACTCTACGTTGGACAGGCTGCCGTGGCGCGTGATGAAGATACGCGAAAACAATTACTCGACGCAGCGCAAGAGGAACAGGATCACCTCGCCTGGTGTGCCGATCGCCTGCGTGAACTCGATGCCAAACCGAGCATCTTCAATCCGATCTGGTATGCCGCCAGCTATACGATTGGTTTGGCAGCAGGCTTGCGTGGTGACGGCTGGAATCTCGGCTTCGTAGTGGAAACCGAACGCCAGGTCGAAGCGCATCTGGAAGAACATCTGGAAACCCTGCCGCCTTCCGATGCCCGTAGCCGGGTGATTCTTAAAAAGATGAAAGAAGACGAAGCCCGCCATGCTGACCATGCCGAGCAAGCCGGTGCACGCAAACTGCCGCAGCCCATCCCGCGAATCATGGCGTTGACATCTTCGATTATGAAAGCGGTGGCCTATCGTTTGTAGGGGCGCATGCTTGCGACCGCCATGGATGGAGGGAGTGCCGAAAATGCAGGAGCATTTCTTCGGCTTGCGCCCTGATTCACATATCGGAGAATTTTGGGCGCAGCAAGCAAGCGCCCCTACGATAAGAAACAAAAAAAACCGCCTTTCGGCGGTTTTTTTGTTTCAAACAATGCAATACAAAATCAATCAATCAAATTACGACCATGAAACAATTCGGCAATCTCGCGGCGTAATTGCATCTCGATCCGTTGGCGGTCCTTGAAGCTCAGGTTTTTCGCCTTTTCTTCAAACAGGTACGTATCAAGATCGAAATCTTTCAAATGCATCTTGGTATGGAAAAGATTTTCCTGATACACGTTCACATCGATCATCTCGTATTTTTCACGCGATGATTTCAGCAAATAATCCTGGATCGAGTTGATCTTGTGATCTATATAGTGTTTCTTGCCTTTCACATCACGAGTAAAACCGCGTACACGATAATCCATTACCACGATGTCGGAGTCGAAACTTTCGATCAGATAGTTCAGCGCTTTCAACGGCGAAATGACGCCGCAGGTAGCCACATCGATATCGGCACGGAAAGTCGCGATACCGTTATGCGGATGTGTTTCGGGATAGGTATGTACCGTGATGTGGCTTTTATCCAGATGCGCCACCACGGCTTCGGAAATCAGATCCTTGCCGGCCGCCTTCTTGTCGATGACCGGCTCTTCCGAAATCAGAATCGTGACTGATGCACCCTGCGGGTCATAATCTTGACGCGCCACATTCAAAATATTCGCGCCAATGATATGCGCCACTTCGGTCAGAATTTGAGTCAGGCGTTCTGCATTGAACATTTCATCGATATATTCGATGTAGCGTTGACGCTGTTCTTCCGACACCGCATAACAGATGTCGTAAATATTGAAACTCAATGATTTTGTAAGGTTATTGAAGCCTTGCAATCGTAAGCGCGGAAGCGGCTTGACCACGGCGGTGCCCTCCAGGGGCGAGTTGACTAAGGGGCGCATTATCGGGCAAAAGACCCTGCGGGGGAACCTTTTCAATTTTTAACACATAAACCGTTGCTGAGAACTGCATCACAGCCTAAGCTGTGAGACATATTATTGACTGTGAGCGAGTTATGACACCGCACCGCACTACACTGAGCGTCGTTAAGGCATTTGCGCCTGTTCATAGCCCGCTGGAACTCGATCCGGGCTCGCTGAGCCGCTTTCTGGATCATTGCCACCGCCGTAAACACCCTACGCGCAGCGACATCTTCCGCCCAGGAGACTCGGCCAATACGCTTTATTATGTGATCAGTGGCTCACTGAGTGTCATCAGCGAAGAATCCGATGGCCGCGAATTAGTGCTTGGTTACATTAATGCAGGTGAATTTATCGGTGAAATGGGCTTGTTCGTTGCCGCCGACCAACGTGAGGTGTTGCTGCGTACGCGCGTACCTTGCGAACTGGCTGAACTCAGTTATGAACGCCTGCATCAATTGTTCGAAGGCGCCCTTCAAGTTGAATGCCCGCGCATTCTGTATGCGATTGGTTCACAACTATCCAAGCGCTTGCTCGACACCTCGCGCAAGGCCAGTCGCCTTGCTTTCCTCGATGTCACCGGTCGAATCGTTCGTACGCTGGGTGATCTATGCCAGGAACCCGATGCCATGTCGCATCCGCAAGGCACCCAGATTCGCGTCTCTCGCCAGGAAATTGCCCGTATCGTCGGTTGTTCGCGGGAAATGGCCGGTCGCGTACTCAAGCAGTTGCAAGAGCAAGGTCAACTGACTGCACGCGGCAAAACCATCGTGGTGTTCGGTACGCGTTAATGGACACCCACCCAGCCGCTTCCAACACACAGGTCTATATTCGTCCTGCTGTTGTGGAGGATGCGCCGGGCATAGCCGCTTTACTGGTCACTCTCGGTTACCCATGCAGTGCCGAAGAAGCCGAGGTTCGTCTCATGCATTTGCGCGACGAACCCGAACAACAATTATGGATTGCCGAAGAACATGGCGAAGCCATTGCCATGATCGCACTCGATGTTCGTTACTATCTGCCGCTAGGTGCAAGCACCTGCAGAATCACTGCGCTGGTGGTACTGGACGGATACCATGGCCGCGGCATCGGCAAGCGTTTGTTGCGGGAAGCCGAACAGAAAGCGCGCCAGGCCGGCGCTACCCGGGTTGAATTAACCACCGCGATGCATCGTGAGCAAGCACATCAATTTTATAAAGCCTGTGGGTATGAAAATGCTTCCCTGCGTTTCGTGAAACGCCTTGGCGATGCATGAACAGGCAAGCATCGGGAACATCCTGACATGCGCTTACGCACCAGAACCATTTTGCTGGTGTTCTTTTTTGTCGCTCTATCTGCACTGAGTCTGAGCTTGGCGGGTCGTTATTATCTGTATCCGAAATTCATCCAACTGGAAGACGAGCAAGCCATTCGTAACGCGAATATCGGGCTTGAACTTTTAAACAGCGAAGTCAATTTCATGGCGGACCGACCACCGGATTGGGGTTATTGGGATGACACTTTCGAATTCGTGCACGATAGAAATCAGGAATACATCATTTCCAATCTAGGTACGGGTTCACAACTAAGTCTGCAAGCTAACCTGATTGCGATTTACGACCGGCAAGGCAACAAGGTCTGGGCACGCGCGATGTTGCTCGACAGCCCAAAAACAATTTCGCTGGATGAGTACGAACTGGAAAAACTGCCATTAAGCCATCCCATGCTCTCGCACGAAAACAGCCCTAGCACACGGGCTGGCATCATGAATACTTCGTATGGTCCGATTTTCCTGGCATCCACACCAATATTGCACTCGAACCGAACCGGTACCAGCCAGGGCACTTTCATTTTCGGCCGTTTATTCAACCCCGAAAAAATCCGGCGCATCGCAACGCAGGCCGGGCTTGAACTAAAACTGTCAGCGCATGTTGCCAGCACGTACCAGATTCGCCCTGCTCCCATCAAAAAAGAATTCGCACGCCTGCAACACACGCCGCTGGTCATCTCGCGTACCGATGGACTAACGCAGGTTAAAACCACATTGTTCAGCATTGACGACAAGCCCATTATCGACATGCTGGTTTCCATGCCATCGAACATCAGCCAGAGGGGCCTGAAAACGCTCGATACCATCACATTCGCCATCTGTATTGCCGGCTTGATTCTCAGCCTTGTACTTACTTACATGCTCAACCGCTCGGTCACCGCACCGATCAGCCGTATCACCAAGCATCTTGCTGACGTTGGCAGCCAAGAAGACATTACGGCCCGTATCCAGTTGAATCGCGATGATGAAATTGGTGATCTTGCCAATGAGTTTGACCAGATGCTGCAGCGATTAAGCGATGCACGCAAACGCCTTTTTGAACAAAGCTACCACTCCGGTGCCAGCGAGATGGCTCGCGAAGTTATCCAGGACATCAATAAAAATATTCAACCACTGCGTGAAAACATCGAATTACCGCTGAGCTTGCTCGACAAGACCCATAACAGCACGAGTTCGAGCTTGATTCACGAACTTTCCGACACAAAGATCGGTGGCCACCGTTTTATTGAGATAACGCAACAATTAATGGACTTGAATAACGAGCAAGCACTGACATTGGCCGAAGCTCGCAGTGAAATGCGACGATTGCGCATTGATGTAGAAAAACTGCAGGAAGTTATTAGCGACTACTCGAAATATGTTTCACAAGGCCCAGATACCGGCAGTGTTGTGGTTTCCGATCTGATCAGCTCCGCCTCGAAAAAGCTGAGCACCGAAGAACGCAAGCAGTTGAATTTCGACATTGATACCGCCGTGTATCGCGCAGCTCCCGTGGCCGCTTCGCCGAATTTACTACTGCAGGTAATGAATGCAATCTTTGCTCACTTCGTGAGTACTGCAGAAAATATCGCCAAGGGCCTGACCTTGCGCATCACTTGCCGGACTGATTTATCTCAAGGCAGTGCGCAATTGCATTTCTGTTTTGATGATAACCGGCCACGTCTGAGCGCAGAAGAATTTCGTGACTATCTTGCCCATGCATGGTCACAGGATGACGCGCAGGCCGGACTGAATTTGCCATGGGCAGAAAATGCCATCACATCGATGTCGGGAAAATTATACGCAGAGCCTTCGCAAACCCGGGGTGGCGTTTCGATTCATTTGATATTGCCAAGAGCCAAGCTGCGCGAAAATTAAAGTAAAATTTTAGGAAAACAGTCTTGCCAACTCTGCTCCAGGATTTTCGGCGCGCATAAAAGTTTCACCGACCAGAAATGCATTGACTTGGTGCTGACGCATTAATTGCACGTCATCGCGAACCAGAATTCCACTCTCAGTCACCAGCAGCCTATCTTTCGGAACCATGTCTTTCATTGCAATCGTGGTGTCGAGACTGACTTCAAATGTACGCAGGTTACGGTTGTTGATGCCGATCAATGGTGCATCCATCTGCAAAGCGCGTTCGAGCTCTTCGACATCATGTACTTCCACCAGCACATCCAAGCCAAGGTCCATGGCCAAATTATTCAAATCCACCATCTGTGCATCGCCTAAAGCCGCAACAATCAGGAGAATGCAGTCGGCGCCGAGCGCACGGGCTTCATAGACTTGGTATTCATCAATCGTGAAATCCTTTCTTAGCACCGGCAAACCACAGGCAGCGCGGGCTTGCTGAAGATAGGCATCGGCACCTTGGAAAAAATCGATATCGGTCAATACCGACAAGCAAGCTGCACCACCTTGCTCATAACTTTTCGCAATTTCTGCTGGATTGAAATTGTTGCGAATCACGCCCTTGCTTGGACTGGCTTTTTTTATTTCGGCGATGACCGCCGCTTTTCCAGCATCAATCTTGCGATGGAGGGCTGCAGCAAATCCTCTTGTCGCCGCTTGCTGTTCGCACTGCGCCTTCAATGCCGCCAATGGAACAGTCTCGGCACGTGCGCGAATTTCTTCGGCCTTGCGTGCCAAAATTTTATTCAGAATATCGCTCATTTCATTCCTTAAGGCTTGGGCCGCCGTAGGCTCGCTCAACCTTGGCGACCCGTAATTCAAAATGTTCATACCATTCGTTGCGGCCACGTTCGCGTGCGAGGCTATGCTCGGCGTTACGCTTCCAGGCAAGGATATGTTCTTCGCTTTGCCAATAGCTCACGGTGATTCCGAAACCATCATTAGCACGCACGCTTTCAACGCCCAGATAGCCAGTTTGCTGTGCCGCCAATTCCACCATACGATCTGCAGTCGCGCCGTAGCCTGCTTCTTCGGATCGCCGTTGCGATGAAAAAATCACTGCGTAGTACGGCGGCTTCGGTGTTTTTGCAAAATGATCCGCACTCATTTCATGCACTCGCTATTCGGCGCGTTGCCGCAATATACTCATCCACCTTGGAACGTGCCGAACCATCTTCCAATACGCGGCGTGCCAATGCGATACCCGATTCAATATTGCCTGCGGCATTGGCGGCATACAAAGCCGCACCGGCATTCAATAAAACGATGTCTCTTGCCGGTCCTGGTTTATTTTCCAGCACTGCCAGCAACATGGCTTGCGATGCCTGCGGAGAATCAACACGAATATCATCCAGGCCACTGCGCTTGAAACCGAATTTTTCCGGCGAGATTTCGTATTCGCGAATTTGACCTTGATGCAATTCAGCGACCAATGTTTTGTCTGCGATCGTGATTTCATCTAGGCCATCGTAACCATGCACCACCAAGGCATGTTGAGCGCCAAGTTTTTGCATCACGCGCGCCTGGATGCCGCACAAATCAGGATGAAACACGCCCATCAGGATATTCGGTGCGCTGGCGGGATTGGTGAGCGGGCCGAGGATATTGAAAATCGTGCGTACGCCCAGTTCTTTCCGGACCGGCGCGACATTTTTCATCGCCGGGTGATGGATCGGTGCAAACATGAAACCGAAGCCGGTTTCATTCATGCATTGCGCCACTTGTTCTGGCTGCAATTCAATCGCGGCACCGAGAGCCTCCAGTACATCGGCACTGCCCGATTTGGATGAAACACTTCGGTTGCCGTGCTTGGCGACTTTTGCACCGGCCGCCGCCGCAACAAACATCGCTGTGGTCGAAATGTTGAAGGTATGTGCACTATCGCCTCCGGTACCAACAATATCAACCAGATTACTGGCGTCATTCACAACTACTTTTGCCGAGAATTCACGCATCACACTGGCAGCCGCTGCGATCTCGCCGATGGTTTCTTTCTTGACGCGCAAGCCGGTCAGCAAGGCGGCGGTCATCGCCGGTGAAACATCGCCACGCATGATGCATCGCATTACCTCGACCATTTCGTCGAAGAAGATTTCGCGATGTTCAATCACGCGTTGCAGGGCTTGTTGAGGAGTGAAGTTCATAATGTTTTTGGTGAGCTCGCATTTCATTTTCGTAGGAGGCCGCTTGCGGGCGACCAGAAATATCGACAAAGCATGGTCGCCCGCAAGCGGCCTCCTACGTTTGTTCCAGAAAATTCTTCAACATGGCATGCCCATGCTGCGTCAAAATCGACTCAGGATGGAACTGCACGCCCTGCACCGGTAATGTCTTATGACGCAGGCCCATGATTTCATCGAAGCTGCCGTCCGCGTTTTCTGTCCAAGCGGTTATTTCCAGACAATCGGGCAGCGAATCTTTTTCGACCACCAATGAGTGATAACGCGTGGCTTCAAACGGACTCGGCAAACCGGCAAAAACGCCTTTGCCTTCATGATGCATCAAGGATGTTTTTCCATGCATGATGGTTTTCGCTCGAATTACATTGCCACCGAATGCCTGCCCCAGACTTTGATGGCCGAGACACACGCCCAGAATCGGAATATTACCGGATAATTTATCCAGCACTTCCAGCGAAATCCCGGCTTCGTTCGGCGTGCATGGACCTGGTGATATGACGATCTTCGTCGGTTTCAATGCAGCAATATCAGCCACGCTCAACGCGTCATTACGCACGACTTTCACTTCCTGCCCCAACTCGCCGAAATACTGCACAAGGTTGTAAGTGAAGCTGTCGTAGTTGTCGATCATCAATAACATGTCAATCTCGCATCAAAAAAGATAATCACAATCCACCCGCCGCCTGCGCCACCGCCCTGAATAACGCCCGCCCTTTATTCATCGTCTCATCCCATTCCTTCGCGGGATCGGAGTCATAAACAATACCGGCACCGGCTTGCACATACAGTCTTCCGTCTTGAATCACGGCAGTGCGGATCGCAATCGCGGTATCAGCATCGCCCCACCAGCCAAGATAACCAACGGCACCGGAATAGATATTGCGTTTGATGGGTTCCAGCTCCTGAATCACTTCCAGCGCGCGAATTTTCGGCGCGCCCGAAACGGTACCGGCCGGGAATGTCGCTTTGAAGACATCGGAAAATTTCATGTCTTCACTCAACTTGCCCTGCACTTCAGAAACAATATGCATGACATGCGAATAACGTTCGATCAGGAAACGATCCGGCACAGTGACTGTTCCAGCTTGAGCAACGCGACCGACATCGTTGCGACCCAAGTCAATCAACATCAAATGTTCGGCAAGCTCTTTCGGGTCGGCAAGCAATTCCTTTTCGAGCGCCAAATCTTCTTCATGCGTGGCACCGCGTGGGCGCGTACCAGCAATTGGACGTACAGTGACTTCACCGCCCTGCAGCCGCACCAGAATTTCCGGCGATGAACCGACAATTTGCGTGCCGCCAACATCGAGAAAATACATGTACGGCGAAGGATTCAATGCTCGCAATGCGCGATAAACATCGACGGGTCTTGCACGAAACGGAACACTCAATCTTTGCGACAACACCACCTGGAAAATATCGCCAGCACGAATGTATTCCTTGGATTTTTCGACGGCTTCAATAAAACCCTGCTTGGTAAACCCGGAAATGAAATCGCTTTCATTCAACAGCGATGGATCAAGCACATCGGGGTAAGTCGCACCGCTATGCCGCAGGCGATGCGTCAGCGCATCGAGTCTGCGTTGTGCTTTCGCATAGGCTTGCGGCTCATTCGGGTCGGCATGCACGATGAGATACAAGCGGCCTTTCAGATTATCGAAGACTGCGAGCTCTTCGCTCAACATCAATAAAACATCGGGGGTACCGAGTTCGTCTTTCTTGTTGTTACCCGCAGCCAATCTTGGTTCGATATAGGCGATGCTTTCGAAACCGAAATAACCGACCAGCCCACCAGTGAACGCGGGTAATGCGGGGATTTTTGGAACGCGAAAACTTTCACGCAAAGCATCGATTTCTTCGAGCGGGTTTTCCAGATGCACGGTATTGACGTGTTCGCCGTATTCGTGAATTTGCATGTCGTGGCCATACAAACTGAAGACGCGTTTTGCGGGCAGCCCGATAATCGAATAACGGCCCCAGGTTTCGCCGCCTTCCACCGATTCAAACAAATAGGTGTGCGGGCCGTCGGCCAGTTTCAAATAAACCGAGAGCGGCGTATCGAGGTCGGAAAGAACCTCGCGGACAACGGGGATGCGGTTGTAACCTTCAGCAGCGAATTGCTGGAATTGTTCTGGAGTGATCACGCGGTGTTTCCTTGCAGACATTATTCATGGACATGGTTTGACGGGCACAGGTGTGCGGTTGCCATGACCATTGCCAGCAGGGAGACGAATTGTGAGCCGAGAGAATCATGGCCGTACTTTAGCGATTTCCGCGCGCATTTGTCCAATAACTTCTTCATAGTTCGGTGCATTGAAGATGGCCGAGCCTGCGACAAAGGTATCGGCACCGGCGGCGGCAATCTCGGCGATGTTATCCACTTTCACACCACCATCAATTTCCAGTCGAATTTTTTTACCTGTGCGATCAATCATTTGTCGCACCTGCTTCAGCTTTGTCAAGGCCGATGGAATGAAACTCTGGCCACCGAAACCGGGGTTCACCGACATCAATAACACCAGATCCAATTCTTCCAGCACGTAATCGAGTACATCGATCGGCGTGGCCGGATTCAAGACCAGACCGGCCTGACAGCCTGTCGATTTGATCAGTTGAATAGTGCGATGCACATGCTCGCTGGCTTCGGGATGGAAGCTGATGAGCGTTGCGCCCGCTTTCGCAAAATCGGGCACGATGCGATCGACCGGCTTCACCATCAAGTGCACATCGATTGGTGCGGTCACGCCATGCTTGCGCAGGGCTTCACAAATCATCGGGCCAATCGTGAGATTCGGCACGTAATGATTGTCCATCACGTCGAAGTGAACCCAGTCGGCACCGGCTTTCAGAACGGCATCGACCTCTTCACCGAGCTTGGCGAAATTGGCAGATAGAATTGAAGGCGCGATGATGGCGTTGGACATGATTATTTCTTCCCGCGTATTTTTTGTATTTGGTCGTAGGCAGCATTAATTTCGGAGGCGCGCCTATCGGCAAGCTCGCGAATTTCCTTGGCGGACCCGGCTACTTTATCAGGATGGTATTGCGCAATCTGGCGACGGTAAGCCGCTTCGATATCGTCGTCGCTCGCTTGCGAGTCCACTTCAAGAACCTCGTAGGGATCTTTCAACGGAGCCGAAGATTTTTGCGCGAGCTGATCATCGGACGATGTTTTCGACCCGCCAAACCAGCCCATATCAAGTGCATATCCCAACAACATTCCGCCAATCAGGAAAGGCGGCCTGCCCTTGCCGATCACAATTGCAAATATGAGCCCAATCATTGTCCATTTGTACGTCATGGTGTTTTTGTCCGCTTGAAGCCATTGGGCTGTAATGAATACCATTTTGCAAAGGCCGCAATATCTTTCGGCTGCAGTTGATTGGCGATGCTGCTCATCGGCACGACTTTGCGGGCACCGCTGCGATAATCGTTTAAGGCCTTGCGGAGATAGGCTTCATCCTGCCCCGCCAAATGCGGAGTACCTGGAACGCGACTAATACCATTTTCGCCATGACATGCCGCACACAGACCCAGTTTGGCCGGTTTATTAGCCTGAGCTGTGACGGGCAATGCAAGAATTAAAAAAAATATCGAAATAATCGCTTTCATACCGATATTGTAACAGCGCCAAAGCACCCATCGGCCTTACAATAGCCCCAGACAACCGTATTTCCGGAACCCGCTTGTGACGACGACTCTGCATACCTCCCACCTGCCCGGCCTGCCATTGCTGCACCGTGGCAAAGTCCGCGATGTTTATGGTCTTGATAATCAACGCTTGTTGATGGTCGCGAGCGACCGTTTATCCGCATTCGATGTGGTGCTGCCC
>JBOHYH010000383.1:0-1295 GCA_050737775.1 Arenimonas sp. | reverse complement strand
GCCGGTGTTTGGCATGAAGCTGGGTACCGTGGGTTTTCTGATGAATCAGCATAACCCTTCGGAATTATTGGCTCGCTTGCACGCCGCTGAACCTGCCGTATTGCGCCCGCTTGAAATGACGGCGACCACCGAAGCCGGTGGTGTGTTTGAATCTCTGGCCTACAACGAAGTATCTCTGCTACGGCAAACACGACAAACCGCCCATTTGCGAATTCATTTGAATGGACAGGTGCGTCTGGATGAATTGGTTTGCGATGGTGCATTGGTGGCAACGCCAGCCGGCAGCACGGCCTATAACTATTCTGCCCATGGCCCGATCCTGCCCTTGGGCTCGTCCGTGATCGCTCTGACGCCCATCGCGGCATTCAGGCCACGCCGCTGGCGTGGTGCCATTCTGAGCGCTGAAACCAAGATCAAGCTTGAAGTGCTCGATGCCTATAAAAGACCGGTCAGCGTTACTGCCGACTCGCATGAAATACGCGACGTGATTGAAGTCACCATCAGTGAATCACGCACCAGGACAGTCACCTTGTTATTCGATCCGGAACACAATCTGGAAGAACGTATCTTGAACGAACAATTCGTCACCTAAGCATAGAAGGACAACATGCGAAAAATTGCGTTTTGGTCGGCAATTAGCAGTTATGTTTTGTTTCTGGCCACTCTGGTTATCGGTGCGAAAAATTACCCTGGCTACCTGCACACCTCGCAATTTATCAGCGAGTTGGGCGCGAGTGGAGCACCTACAGAAATGTTTTTTCGTGTTGGCAATTTTTTGCCATGCGGCATTTTGATCATGGTGTTTTCATTCGCTGCCATAAAAGTGCTTCCCAAATCCGGCGTAACGACATTGGGTTTTTGTCTGCTTGCCTACAATGCGTTTGGCTCGTTGACGGCGGCGTTTTTCCCCTGTGATTTCGGTTGTCGCCCCGAATCACCTAGCGTTTCGCAAATCATTCATAATCTTGTTGGCCTGGGCGGATATCTGGCCGCTGTTGCAGGTCTATTTGTCCTCGCCATTCAGGCCAGAACATGGAGTGGAATGCAGTACCTTTTTCAGCTCGGCATTGGTTGTGGCTCGATGGCATTCGCCAGTCTTTTGCTGTTCGATCCTGGCTTCGAGTTCACAGGCCTGGCGCAGCGAAGCCTCGAGTTCTCCGTGGGTCTGTGGATACTCAGCTGTGCCTGGAGCCTGAGAAAATTCGAAGACGTACACTCGTAAATCGCAGACTTTGAGATCCAAGCCGTTTATGCTGTCGACATGACAGAACTACAGAATAATTCAGGTAATAAAC
>JBOHYH010000382.1:0-8973 GCA_050737775.1 Arenimonas sp. | reverse complement strand
GTGCTGTTCCATGACAGCCGCTAGTTTTTCCATCTGCTTGTCGAGCACCCGCATTTTTCCTTGCTGGACACGCATGTCGCTTTCGATCATCTCGCGTTGCTGATTACTTTTTGCCACCGACATTCTTTCGCTGATCGCTCTCATTTGCCGACCGATTACTTCTTGTTGCTTGCTGATCACCTGCATATCACGACCGGTCTTTTCCATCACTTCGCTACGATCTTCACCACCGTTGCTGACAGCTTCCATTTTGGTACTGATGCCCTCCATCACTTTGCTGTGCACTTCCATCTTTGCACTGAGCGCTTCCATCTGGGCACTCAATTTATCGCTACCCTGCCAAGCCTTTTTTACCTTGGATAATACTGCCGGGTCCTGAACAACATAAGTCTTGCCATCGCGACGAAACCACAGGAAATCCCCGTCCAGATTTTTCCTGGTTTTTTCGATGGTTTTAATATCGCTGATGCTGCCTGAGAGCATCATTCCGTCTTTTCCGGCAACGACCAGCGCATACGTTTCATGACGGTCCATATTATTGATGGTGATATCATGATCTTCATCGGCGTCCGCAGCCTCGGCTGCCGCTTCCACGACATCGTCTGCATCCGGAGCTTCAGCACGCTCCACCATTTCGAGCGGTTCAACTTCCATCACCTCTGTGGCCTCGGCGACGTCTTCCGCCTCGACGACTGCCACTGGTGCGACTGCATTTGCTGGAGTGCCGGCAACTCCAGGACTGGATGACTTGTCGTAGGCATAAGCTGTCATACAAGCAAACACCAGGCAAACTAAAGCCGCTGATATTTTCCAACCCAGAATATGCTCGGTTGGCTTGATCAATCGTTGAATACGAGACATGAGATTTCCTCCTTGTGCGGCAGGTGCAAGTAACGGACCTGCCAGTTGATATTCATCGAGAGCCGCCAATGCCACTGCCAGTTTGCGTGGCTCGCCAAGAACTTCAGCGGCCAGATCATCGGCAATATTTTCGCGCTCGATGCGAATTTGTTTTGACAACCACCAAACTACCGGATGAAAGAACAGCACGGCTTCGATGGCGCTTTGAATCAGATTTACCAGATAGTCGTAACGCTTGATGTGTGCCAGTTCGTGCGCAAGCAGTGCTTCGATGTAATCCGGCGGCATTTTGCTTATCAACGCGGTTGGCAGAAAAATTACCGGCTTCCACCAGCCTGCCGTCACCGGGCTCTCTATCTCGTTGCAAAGGCGAAGTTCGATGTGACGAACAAACCCGAAACGAGCTGACATTTTTTCGAGACTGAATTGCAGCGAAAAATGATGATTCGCAGATGAATTGCGGCGCGCGCTGGAGATCCACCACAGTCCACCCGCCATACGAAGCGAGAAAAATGCACAGCCCAATGCCCAGGCAATCACTACCCAAGGAATCTGGCTTGAAAATGAGTTGGCCAGTGTATTGGTGGAAAGACCAGTATCGTTTTCCAAGCCGGAGATGATGAATTCATTTGTTGTTGCAAGGAATTTTGCATCCGCAGAATCCTGCGGTAACGCATGCCAGGCATTGAACAGCGGCAATGCAACACAAAGTAGCAATGCGGTGCAGGCAACGCCATAGCGAATCTGTGGTCGTGCTTGTTTCGATAGGCGCAACAAGAATGCAGCCACGATTCCAATCAACATCCCCTGCCAGAGGAAATCCAGCAGCGCCCCGCCCCAGGCTGAAATTACCGGCGTCAACAATAGAGTCATGGCTTTTCTCCATGCAGAAATTTCTGGATTTCTTGACGTTCTTTCTTGGTGACGTGATCACTCAACGCAGCCATGACCAGTTCTTTTCCCGAACCGGAAAAAGCCTTATGGATAAGTTCTTTCAATAAATTAGTACGCATATCGTCTTGCGCCTGAGCCGGCGCATAAACGTGCGAGCGTTCGCTTTCATCGCGAATCAGCAAACCTTTACCGTGCATGATCTGCATCAGACGAAGCACACTGGCGTAAGCAATGTCAGGTTTTTCTTTCTGAGCCGCTTCATGTACCTGTTTGACGGTTGAAGCACCCAATGGCCACAACACTCTGAGCAGATTCAATTCGGAAGCTGTCGGTTTCGGGAGTGTTTTCTTGGCCATTGCGATAAAGCTTCCTGCGAGATTGGATGCACCATATCGCAGCTAGAACATTTTGTCTAGACATTTTTGTCTATGACTTATGGCATATCCCTGCAATAGGCATCTCCATTCGGCCGCAGTATCCGCAGAAATCCACGGGCGCTTGTTTCATTCGCATCCAAGATCGATCCCAACCACAGTGCAGTAGTACAGATCAGTCATGAACAGATTTTCCTCCATAATAAATCTGGACGATGCGAATAACCAAGACTATGAAAAACCGATGAGTCACATGCTGACACATGACGCTTAAAATACTGGCGGATTGCACAAGCTGAAAAAGAAGAATTCGCATGCCAAGATGAAGAAGCTTGCGAGCTTGACATGACCTGACATTCAATTGCTCATGCTTCATGCAAGAATCTTGAATATCGAAAAAGCCTGCCAAACTAAAAGATTTCCGAAATAAAGCGCTGAAAAGCGTGTGGTTTATGCATGCCAATGCAGAAGGCACAAGAATTCATTCGCGTGTAAATTTTTTTTTACACATGTAACCGTTAATTAAAATACTTGTGGTCGTGTCTGCGTGACGAATACTATGGACTTGCATCGGTTCTATTTCGCCGAACGCAAACGGTTACCCCCCAACCGGCGATGCAAGTCATCGCTCCCTGTTCTTTAAAAAGGAAAATACATGAAGCAACTCAGTCTCCTGGCTGCTTTCTGCTGTCTTGTGGTCAGCAATTTCAGCATTGCAGCACCCTCTACAAACGAACAATTACGGTCAAAACAAAAATTCGTCCCGTTTGAAGTCATCGTCAAGTTCAAGAATGACGCCAATATGACAACGCTCAAGTCACAGATGACCGATATCGAATTCAAGTCGCCTTCGCGCCACATTAGTATCGCGAAAATCAATGTACCCTCACCCAATTTATACCGCCAGAATGAAGCCGAAATCGAAACCCTGGCGCTGCTAAGCCGCATGAAGCAACGCAAGGATGTTGCATATGTACAGTTAAACTACCTGTTCGATTTGTCTTTCACACCCAGCGATCCGCTCTATCCCCAGCAATGGCATTACCCTTTGATTTCACTTCCTAGCGCCTGGAACCTTACGCGTGGCAGTAGTGCCATCAAGATCGCGATTCTGGATTCCGGCCGCAGTGGACATCCAGAACTGGCCGGACGCTTTTCAACGGCCGAATTCAATGCACCGACACCCGGAACACCGGCAACGGATAATGGTACCTACCGACATGGCACTCATGTTGCCGCGATTGCGGGTGGCGCTTCCAATAATGGAATGGGAGGTGCTGGTATTTGTCAGGGCTGCCAACTTCTCAACGCCAAAATTTTCGACACTTCTACCAACGCAAGCCTCAACATTCAACTATCACGAATTATCGCCAGTATCGACTGGGCAATCGATAACGGTGCAAACGTGATGAATATGAGTTTCGAAAATGCTCAAGCATGTACTCAAACAAATATGCCTGCTTTACGCAGTGCCATTAGCCGTGCGATTGACAATGGCGTCACAATCGTGGCAGCGGCAGGCAACTTTACAGCCAATGTTGACAATGTATCGCCAGCATCCTGCCCTGGCGTGATTTCGGTCGCCGCCACTGATCGAGACAATATTCTTGCTCCGTATAGCAGTCGTGGACCGAACATTGGGGTCGCTGCACCTGGTGGCAAAACACATTATGGTGCCAGCGTCAGCAACGTGCCAGGCATCAGCAGTTGCCCCACTGATGCATTTGCCGGTTTCAACCAAAGTGATTTTGAAGGTGCCGTCTCTGCCTATACCACCTCGCCTGCTGCCGGCAATGTCCATTGTTATCGTCATCTTGGTGGGACATCCATGGCAGCACCACATGTTTCAGGAACTGTGGGCCTTATGTTGTCGATGAATGCCGGACTACGTCCCGACCAGGTACGTTCGATCATTGCCAATACTGCCGATGACTTGCCTGGCTGCGGAAGTGATTGCGGACCAGGTTTGCTTAATGCGTATGCAGCAGTTGATAGCGCACGTGTGACTAGCACCGGGCCGTGCAGTGCCGACAACGGCACCACAAAATCTGGCTGCATTATCGACAGCATTGGCCAATACCTGAATACCAATGGGAGCCTGGTGGAATCTATTTTCGCCTACGGTTATCTCTGGCAGCTTGACGCCTCGGGCAATCAGGTCACGAAAACCAAAAAACTCCGCGCCATACCACGTTACGCAACAGGCCCATGTGCTTACACGCCTGCGGGGCAGGAATGCATGATCGACTCCGTCACCACACTTAATTACCCTGGTGCCGGTTATGTCGAATCGCTTACCGCCTATGGTCGTTTTTGGAATTTTGATCAAACAGGAAATACTTACCCGGGCAGCGGTGCATTGTTATCGGATGTTGCTCGCTACGCCAATGGTCCATGCAGCTACGCGGGCTCTTCTACATGCCGTTTTGACACACGCAATCTAATTGATGCGCCGGCATGGGGTGGCTTGTTTGAATCGATCACGGCTTATGGTCGTTACTGGATATTCGATCGTAATGGAAACCTTACAGGTACCAATACTCTCGTGAGTGTCGATAGATATCGTACCGGTCCATGTGCCTATGCTCCAGCCGGACAGCCATGCACATTTGGCAGTCGCGAACTGCGCCTTTCGGGTAGCGGGCATATCGAAACCATCACCGCTTATGGTCGTTATTTTGAGTGGGGCACGAATGGCCAGCCAACGGTGAACCATGGCGTGCTGCTGAAAAACATCGCGCGCCTGCGTTAATTTTATTTTTTGAATATGTTCTTCCGGACCTTAGTGTCCGGGAGAACATTGAATTGCCGACAGCTGATGATAAATCGTGCTTGCTATATCACAGTCCGAAAAATTCGCTTCTCGATATTTCACGGAAACCATCTGTCATCGCGGCACCACATTATCGAAATCCGTTAATGACTAAAAACAACTCCACCATAAGCCTTGATGACCAAATCGGTCTCGCCTGTCTTGGGGTTACGCTCCATCGATATGGACGCGGGACCCATCTTCGCTTCACCCATTAATTTCGCGGCATCGCCACCAACAAGGTTATAGCTCACACCCGGCTTGATCTCGATCGAACTGAACCCGCTTTCCGGGCTCCACGAGCCGCGGGTGGTCGCTCCAATACCTACCCCTCCAACACTGGTACTTGCCTTGAAACGATAATCGACATTGCCCTTGCCATCGATCGTCATATCCAGACGACCCCAAGGCGTAATAAATGAAAAACCACTGTTCAGACCCGGAATTAGAATACCGAATTCAGGTATCTGCTCGCTGCAATCAAATCCTGCTGCATAAGGTTTACCCGCTTCGCATGCCATTTGCGCACTCGACTGTTCCATCTCGCAAGTCACAAAATTAATCTGACCGATTATACTTTTCGGACAATTCGCCTTGCATTGAAATTCAACTTTGCAAGCCTGTGATTTTTTCTTGTACTCATCCATCACTTCCGGTGGCATCCGTAATCCGGCACTCATCAAGGCACCATTGAAAGCACCCAGCGCACGCGATTTTTCCAATGCGTCAGCTGCTCCGGCCAAATCTTTTTGTGCGGCAAGCGCTTCAGCCAGATGCGCCCAGGCTGTGGCTGATTTCGGATTTAACAGCACGGCTTTTTTCAGGGTAGTCACAGCATTCTGCAACGCGTTGGCATCCGCATTTGAACGCCAGATTTCCAGCAACGCAAATCCAAGATTGCTTTGATAAGCCGCATTCTCGCTTTTCAAAATCACCGCTTTTTCTAAACTCTCCTTCGCCAATATCATATAGTCCGTTGCCGACATAGCAGAGGCCGTCGCAGGGGTGCCGATCGAGCCCCCTCCGCCTGAACCCGGTTGTTTTTTCGGCATCATCAAAAGTGCTTTTTCATGCAGGAGCATTCCGAAATTATTGAGATACACATCGTTTTCAGGATTCGCGATTACGCCCTGGCCATATAACCAGGTAGCCAATTCCAGATTCTGGCCAAGAAACGCCACGACTCCCAAGGCTGCATGAGGCGATGCCCCAGGCTCGGCCAACGCAACGGAATAAGGCGCGGTTTTCGCACCTCCCAGTTCCGTACCCAATTGCTGCACGACGGCCTGGAGATGGCCATTGAAATCATTGGTTGCTGGCCTTGTCTTTTCCGCGACGGATTCCTTTGCAGACGCGGTTGGTTCAACCGATGGCGCCGTTAATGCTGGTTCTGCGCTTTCTTTTTTTCCGCAAGAAACCACGAGCAAACCAAGAGCGGCGAAAATCACGAGTAACAAACGATTCGATTTCATGTTGATGATTCCTGATTAATTATCGCCCGTGCACTGGGTGGCAATTGGCATCCATGCATTTTTGCCCGGATCGTAGCGCCCGCCCGTGTTGAGATCATTGCGCGTATCGCGCCCGCCCCAGATCAGCATATCGGTTCCGGTCCATACTGCCGTATGAAGCCTACGAGCCGAAGGCGCACCGATCAGAGTGGTTGCTATCCATGAATTTTTCATGGGGTTGTAACGGCCACCCGTGTTTCTATCGCTGCCATCGAAGCCGCCCCAGAGAATTGCTTCAGTCCCCGTCCAGACCACCGAGTGAATTCTGCGTGCAACGGGAGCACCAGTCGTGGCAATGGCACGCCATAAATTCGTTGAAGGGTTATAGCGCTTGCCAGTGTTGACCGGGCTATGTTTTAACGCACTGCCCCAGGCCAATATTTCCGTTCCGTTCCAGACAAGAGCGGCCAGACCAAAAGGTGCGTTCTGGATGGCTGTGGTTTTCCACGAATTGGTGATTGGATCATAGCGCCCACCGGTATTGAGCGCGTCGGGGCCACGGTAACCGCCCTGCACAATCATCTCGCTTCCCGTCCACAAGGCATTGTGCAATCTTCGTGCCGCGGGTGCATTTTGTATTGCAGTCCAGGTATCTGTTTCCGGGTTGTAACGAGCCCCGGAATTTAGTTCAACTGCACCGTCATAACCGCCAAACACAATCATCTCGGTTCCGGTCCAGACGGCGGAGTGAATGTCGCGTTTGCTCGGCGCATTTGTGTTGGAAATATCAACCCAAGTATCGGAAGCAGGGTTATACCGCCCGCCAGTATTGTCTAGACCGGCATTATCCCCACCCCAGACAATCATCTCGACACCGGTCCAAACGGCAGTATGGAATTTCCGTCCCGGTGGCGCACCTATCAGGCTGGTTGCTTTCCAGGTATTTGTTGAAGGGGTATATCGCGCACCGGTATTGAGCATATTACTGCCGGAAGAGCCACCCCAGATAATCAACTCCGTACCTGTCCACACGGCGGAATAATCATCGCGTGCGGATGGCGCATCAGTACAGGAACCATATCCCGTCTGGGCGATGACGTTTTTATTTGCTGTGAAAAGACAGGCGAAGCCTAAAACAATCCGGAATATCGATGAAAGAAGAATACGCATGAGTGAGCCCTCCCCCAATTACCGCGTTTTGATGCTAGTCCTCGTTCGGAGGGGTGGTCAAGCGTCTTGAACTCGCTAATCCCGCGACCTGCAATATCCGCTGGAAGTACAGACAAACCCATCGGCGCAGTCCAGATTTTCATTGCAGGTTCTGTGGCAGGAAAACGGCTGCGAATCACAACTAAATGGCGAGCACTGCACGGTTGGAATGGTCGGATGTATCCACTGGGATCGATTCGAGCACAGTGGCAATGCCGCCTTGGGTTGAAGCTCGGCTACCTGGTCACGAAAATCGTTTCTTTCCTGTCGAAGCGTTTCATTTTGCTGCTCAAGCGAAGCTACCTGCGTCTGAAGCGCTGCGACCTGATCTCGGCAATTTCTCAAATTATTCTGGCAGTGCGTCAACAAGCTGGGCATCGGCAGCGTACCCGTGTTTTGGAGTTCAGGCTTATCCGAGGCAGCTTGATGCTTGTTCGGTTGATCTTTCTTTACTGGCGTATCTGCCAACAGCGCAGTAGCCGAAACCACCAGTAGAAAACTCGCCGCAATAAAACCGAATATTGCTTTCTTGTTCAAGAACATTTCGATTCTCCTGATCGCAAGCTTATTTGACGATGATGCCGAAATTATTGGTGGACCTGTGGTTTCTTACGGAGTTTGAGACATGATCCGGACACGGACATCAGATTTGGCAAGCCATATTCCGCTCCAGTTTGGCAGGGCCCAGAAAATCATCTCGCAAAAAATGCGAAATGATTGAAGTGTTTTCCAGACCCAAGCACTTCCTGACAGAATTACCACATCATTTTGTGCAAACATCCAGAACACATCCGCGCAACCAGCGATGCAGCGAGTCGGCATCCATGCGCGGATGCCATAGCATCGACACGGCAAAATCCGGCATGGAAATCGGCAGTGAAAAACCATGCATTCCGATCCGCAGATTTTCGGTATGACATTCGGGAACCGTTGCGATCAAATCAGAGGCGCGGGCAAGAGCAAGCGCGGCGGCAAAACCGGAAACAGATGAAAAAGGTGATGCCATTTGGTGAACATCAAAGCTCTAATCACCTTGATGTAGAGCATCTCTCGCGTTTTCTCGCCGTGAGTCTGTTAATTGGACAGATCTAATCACGCCTCACGGGCGCTGCCACTGATATAAGTTACGTTTGCATTATGGATGTTTTTACGCATTCCGCGAAAACCAAATATCAAAACAGGTTTCGCCCTGCCCGTTTGCAGCCAGTCGATAAGGCAAACCATGGCGATTGAGAACTTCCCGCACAAACAACAAGCCGATGCCCTGGCCGCCTTTCTTGGTAGTGAAAAATGGTGTGAATATCTGACCTGCCGGCACTTCACCGAGTCGATCTCCGGAATCGATCACCGATAATCGGATGCGATCTTTTTC
>JBOHYH010000381.1:0-1036 GCA_050737775.1 Arenimonas sp. | reverse complement strand
ACAATCTGAAAAACATTGATATCGACCTGCCACGTGACAAGCTGATTGTCATTACCGGCCTGTCAGGCTCGGGCAAAAGCTCGCTGGCCTTCGATACGATTTACGCCGAGGGTCAACGTCGCTACGTTGAATCCCTGTCGGCCTATGCCCGGCAATTCCTGTCGGTGATGGAAAAACCCGACGTCGATCATATCGAAGGCTTATCACCGGCGATTTCGATTGAGCAAAAATCGACCTCACACAACCCGCGCTCGACCGTCGGCACGATTACCGAAATTTACGATTATCTGCGTCTGTTATTCGCCCGTGTCGGCTCGCCTAAATGCCCGGATCACGGATTTCCGCTCGAAGCACAGACGGTCAGCCAAATGGTCGATGCCGTATTAGCATTATCGGAAGACACCCGTCTCATGCTTCTTGCACCCGTTATTCGCGAGCGCAAGGGCGAGCATGTGCAGGTCTTTGAACAATTACGCGCCCAAGGTTTTGTACGCGTCCGCGTGAATGGTGCCTTGTACGAAATCGACCAAGTGCCTGCGCTCGGCCTGCGAAACAAACATACGATTGAAGCCGTGATTGATCGCTTCAAACCGCGTGCCGATTTAAAACAGCGACTCGCTGAAAGTTTCGAAACTGCGCTGAAGCTTGGCGATGGCATGGCTTCGGTGATGGAAATCGATAATGACAAATCCGCACCGATTTTATTCTCGTCGAAATTTTCCTGCCCGGTCTGCGATTTTTCATTGCCCGAACTCGAACCGCGATTGTTTTCCTTCAACTCACCGATGGGCGCCTGCCCTTCCTGTGATGGCCTCGGCATCAAGGATTTCTTTGATCCGGCTCGTGTCGTGGTACATCCGGAATTAAGCCTGGCTGCGGGTGCAGTGCGTGGCTGGGACCGTCGCAATGCCTATTATTTCCAGCTAATTGCCTCACTGGCAAAGCATTACGCATTCGATGTCGATAGCCCCTGGCAGAAACTGCCGGAAAAAATTCGCGATGCGATTCTTTTTGGCAGTGGCGAGGACATTATTTC
>JBOHYH010000380.1:0-12010 GCA_050737775.1 Arenimonas sp. | reverse complement strand
GTGATAACACGATTTGGAAAATCGAGTTGCGAGCAATGAATGGCGGCGCGCACGCGATCGCGACTTTCGCGCACGGCAGCTTCGGGTAAGCCGACGATATTGAAGCGCGGCAGACCGCCGGTCAGATAAATTTCGACCCGAACTTCCGGCGCATAAACGCCCGTCCGGGCGCGGCTATACGCCAGCGCCAGTGTCATGATGAGGAGTCCGGTCTAGTTTTTGCTATTGCTGGAAGGCGCGTTCAAGCGCGCTTCCAGAACTTCGATGGCGCGTTCAAGCGCATCGATTTTTTCGCGGGTGCGCAGCAGCACGGAACGCTGCACATCGAATTCCTCGCGGGTGACCAGATTCAATTTGTTCAAGCCCGATTGCAGGGTGGCTTTGAAATTTTGTTCGAGGTCGGCACGGGCATCCTGCAGGCCGGGCGGCACCAAATCATTCAGGCGGCGGGCCAGTTCGTCTATCGCTTTCAGGTCGATCATGTTCATACTCCTAAGGGGCGATACAAGTGTGTCTGGTGAAATGCGCGGCCAATATCGGGCAAATCAGGCATGAAATGTAGGAAAAATCCTACTCGCGCCCTTTTTCAGCGGGCCCATAATTAAACACGAAAATCGCGAGCATTCAATCCTATTGATGGTGTTTATAAACGTCATTAACAAGGGGGTTGACCATGTTCAAGAAATTCATCGCGTTATCCATTTCTCTCATCGCACTCATTGCCGCACCGGCCTGGGCCCAGGCGGCGGCACCCACGATTAATTCCGGCGACACTGCCTGGGTGCTGACGGCCAGTCTATTGGTGTTGATGATGAGCATTCCGGGGTTGGCACTTTTTTACGGCGGCTTGGTCCGTTCCAAGAACGTGCTTAGCGTACTCATGCAATGTTTCACTATTGTGAGTTTGATTACAGTGCTCTGGCTGATTTACGGCTATAGCCTGGCGTTCAGTACCGGTGGCATGGAAGCCGGTGTGATCAATTTCAACAGTTTTATCGGCGGCTTCGAGAAAGCGATGTTGCTGGGCGTGGGTCGCGACAGTTTGTTCGGCACCGTGCCTGAAACGGTTTTCATCATGTTCCAGTTAACCTTTGCCGCCATCACGCCGGCGCTTATCGTGGGTGCCTTTGCCGAACGCGTACGCTTCGGGCCATTGCTGGCATTCACTGCACTCTGGTTCACCTTCTCGTATCTGCCCATCGCCCATATGACCTGGGCTGGTGTTGGCGGTGTGTTCTGGGATTGGGGTGTGCTCGATTTTGCTGGCGGCACCGTGGTGCATATCAATGCCGGTATCGCGGGTTTGGTAGCTTGCATCATGATCGGCAAGCGCAAGGGTTATCCAACGCAAGCGATGATGCCGCACAACCTGACTTCAACCTTGGTCGGCGCGAGTTTGCTCTGGGTCGGCTGGTTTGGTTTTAATGCGGGCAGTGCCGTGGCTGCGAATGGCAGCGCAGGCATGGCGATGCTGGGCACGCAAATTGCGGCGGCGGCAGCAGCATTAAGCTGGATGTTTGCCGAATGGGTTTCGCATGGCAAGCCTTCCTTGCTGGGCGTGGTGTCAGGCGCGGTGGCGGGCTTGGTGGCGATTACACCGGCTTCCGGCAGTTGCGGTCCGACCGGTGCTTTGGTGATTGGTTTGAGTGCGGGCTTGTTATGTTTCCTCGCGTCATCGCGTCTGAAACGCAAACTCGGTTACGACGATAGTCTGGATGTGTTTGGCGTGCACGGTGTCGGCGGTATTGTCGGTGCATTGTTGACTGGCGTGTTTGCCGACGCAGCCCTGGGCGGCGTGGGTTTGGCCGAAGGGATGTCGATGGGTTCACAAGTCGGCAAGCAGGCGCTCGCAGTATTAGTGACCGTTGCGTGGTCGGGTGCGGTAACCTTCATCGCCTGGGGCTTGGTGAATAAAATATCGCCAATGCGGATCGATAGTGATGGCGAAACCGAAGGTCTGGATTTAGTCTTGCACGATGAGCGCGGCTATAACCTTTAATTTGCCTACTTATTCAGCACGGCCCAAAATATTTTATTGCGAGGAGCAAACCCAATGAAAATGGTTATGGCAATTATCAAGCCATTCAAACTCGATGATGTGCGCGAAGCGCTTTCCGAAGTAGGGGTGACCGGCGTGACGGTGACCGAAGTGAAAGGCTTCGGTCGCCAGAAAGGGCATACCGAATTGTACCGTGGTGCCGAGTACGTGGTGGATTTTCTGCCGAAGATAAAACTGGAAGTTGCCGTCAATGGCGACCAGCTTGAACGCATGGTTGAAGCGATTCAAAACGCAGCGAACACGGGAAAAATTGGTGACGGTAAAATCTTCGTTTACGATCTGGAACGCGTGATGCGCATTCGTACTGGTGAGTTGGATGGAGACGCGCTGTAAATCCTGTTGCGGAGCAGGTTTTTGTGGGAGCTGGTTTACCAGCGATTGAATGTTTGAGATTGTCGAAATCTGACAGTTTAAATCGCTGGTAAACCAGCGCCCACCGATATTTGTATTTGCATCACAAAATGGGAACCAGCCCGGCACCAAATGCCGTCACCATTCGCGTGTAAACGGCTTTGAGCGTCAGATCCACTTCCGGGAAATCACCGACTTGCTCGTAGCAGTCCATGAATCGTTTATCGGTAAATGGGACCGGCTGACAGTCGTCTTTCAACTCGTAGCTGGTGGCATACGGGAATGGCCAGATATCGAAGATGGGCAGTTTTTCCGAGAGTTTTCCGAGGTTGTAATTCAAACCAGAGAGAATCGGCGGCTTGGGTCGCGGTGCGATTGTCCAGGCGTTTTCCGGCAGCATGTCGCGGTGAATACTGGCAGCCAATGCCTGCGCGAAATTCTTGTCGGGAATAATGACCAGGCTTTCGGTGTTGAAATCATCCGAGCGTGGGTCGAAATTATGACTGCCGACCACGGCGATATGGCCATCGACCACCATTGATTTTGCATGCAGCCCTACCCGAACACCGGCGCGTTTTAATGGCGGCGCACCACTGGCCGAGCCCGAGGAGCCGGAACCCAGAATCGGCATGCCCTCTTCGCTGGGTTCGTCGCTCATCATCGCTGCCATATCGAAAGGTGCACTGACCGGAAATGGTTTGAATTCATGAATAAAAAAACCCAGTTCGCGCAAATACATGCGTTTGTATTTATGCGACATCGCATACACCGGAAAAGCGTCGGTAGCGGCCAGCGAATTGGTGGAGATGATTATCTTAGGCGAGTCTTTTTTTCTGTGCAGAGTTCTGAATACTTTCCTTGCCGGGCGCGACATCACCAGGTAAGGCGTTTGCATGATGATTTCCTGCTGGCTATTGCTGACCAGGTCGTACAAGGCCAGTGATGCTTCGGCCCGCCCCGGATTATGATCGTTGTGCTTGCTGGGCAAATCCGCCAGAAAATCGACTTCGTTGACCCAGACCAGATATTTTCCGAGTCGTGTCATGACACCGGCACTATCGTGCACGGAGAGATTCATCTTTGCCGCGCGTGCCGACAAAGGTTTGGCAAGAAACAGATTCTCGATATCGGGCGGACCTTCATGCGAGATCAAACGTTGTGCAACGTCTTTCAGACTGGTCGGCGGCAGGCTTTTTCGATATCCCCAAAAGGCTTCGAAATTGACTTCCATTTCCTTTGCGACCGGACCGGCAATCAACAAGTCGCGATCACGGTAATTGTAGACGCCACTCCAGTCAAAGTAGCGATCCTCGATATTGCGGCCGCCAATCACGGCGACCTTGTCGTCTACCAGCAGCAGCTTGCTGTGCATGCGCTGGTTAAGTTTCTTGAAGGTGAAAAAAATACCGGCAACAAATTCGAGTTTTTGTGTGCGGGCTTCATCAAACAAGGGGTTGTATAAACGTAGCTCGAAATTATCGTGATAACTCGCAAGATAGGCCTGCAGGTTCGGATCGGCCAGACCAAATTGCTGATCAAGCAGAACACGGACTTTAACGCCGCGTTTGGCGGCATCCATCAAGGCCTGCAGCGTCAACTGACCGGTGTCGTCCTGTTCGAAAATAAAGGTTTGCAGTTCGATGCTTTTTTTTGCGCTGTGGATCAAATGCAAACGTGCAACCAAAGAATCCTGTCCGCGATCAAGCAGTACAACGGCATGTTTCGGGCTTATGTCGGTCGATTCCCGGTTTGCCTGGTCGGCCAAATCGTACAAGGGTGATTTGATTGCACAGGCATCGTCCTGCTGGCAGTTTATGCTGCTGTCGCGATGTTGCCGTGCAAAGTTGTCGGCCTGAACCCGTTTTTCTTTCGACAGATGCGAGCAGGCACTCAGGGAAACCAACAAGTACAAAGCCGCAAGCGGTTTAAGCCATTTCACGATGCGGGATCCGCCAGTAAACGAATTCGAAATTCGAAGTCGACATTATCCTTGATACTGAAGCGATACGACTGCATGCCGAAATCTCGGCGTTTGACACTCCCGCTGACGACCAGGTCACAATCGTAGCCCGGCTTCTTGCAGGTAGATTTCTCGATATGGAAACGCACGGTCTGTTGCTGGCCACGCAAAAACAATTGGCCTTCGAGTTCGCCGCCTTTTTCCAGGAGGGTTTTATTAAACGGGGTGGATACGAACTGAATGTTCGGATGCTTCGCGGCATCCAGAAAAGCTTCCGAGCGTGCCATTCGCGATAACCATTGCGGGCCTTTGAAGCTCAGTTTGCCGGCGTCGACTTGTACTTCGACTTTCCATTTTTGAATTGGCATTGGCACCAGAGATCCGTTGACTGATTCGAAACTTCCTTCTGAGGGAATCGGCAAACGTGGATGAATACTGAAGCTCGCGCTGGAGCGCGAGCTATCGATAATAGCGGCGGTTGCTTGCGCGCTTGCCATCAACAGCAATAGCGGCAAGAGTTTTCTTATGGCCACCAAAAAGCGGCAAGCTCGGCAACACCGGGTTCCAGGTCGGCGTCGGCAGCTAATTTCAACACGGCAACACCACCGGCAGGCATACCGCGAAATTCGCCGGATTGACCCGAACTCAACAAGGCGGCCAGTTGTTCAAAGCCCGGGTTATGGCCAACCAGCAATACGCGGGATAATTCCTTGTGCTCATCGGCAACCGCCATCAAGTCGCCCGGCGTTGCTTCGTAAATGCGGGGTTCCTGTCTTTGTTCAATATAGCCAATCACCGATAGCACTTGCTCAAGGGTTTCGCGGGCGCGACGTGCACTGGAGCAAACAACGCGATCGGGCAGATAGTTGTTGGCTTTCAACCATTGACCGGCAGCTTCCGCTTCGGCCTGCCCTTGTCGTGAGAGTGGACGATCAACATCATCCTGGCCGGCGGCAGCGGCTTCAGCATGGGCGTGGCGGAGCAGAATTAATTCGCGCATTAAATTACCTTTTTAAGCCATTTGAGTATCGGTGCCCAGTCTTCCTGGTGGCTGCGCAATTGTTCGGAGTTGTAATCAAACACACTCTTACCCAAGGCCACCATCAAGACATAAGCCTGTGTATCGCGTAATTCGCCGACCACGGAATACGGCCAGCTTTTTAATTGTTCGACAGCTTGTTGCGAAGCATTGGTCCAGGGTTTCAGACGATTGCCGACCAAGCCCACTGGCAGTTTTTTCTTTTTGACTTTGGCGTTTTTCGCCATCGAATTCAGGAAGGGCACGGTGGCTTCGATATCGATCATCGAGGGCAAGACCGGCACCAGCACGGCATCGGCCATTTCGATATAGGGTTCCAGATCGTCACCCATGGCACCCGCGGGTGCATCAATGATGACGATTTGGGCATTTTCTGGCACCAGTTTCTGCCAGTTTTTGGCAGTGCCGTCGATCGGCAGCACGGCAGTATCAAGATGGGCTCGCTTTTCACACCAGCGGATGGCGGAGTGTTGCTTGTCGGCATCGACCAGTACGGTGCGTTTGCCTTCAACGGCGAAATGAGCGGCCAGATTGGTTGAAAGTGTTGATTTACCGGCTCCGCCCTTTGAACTTGCTACCAAAATCGTCCGCATACCCGAACTCCAACGCTAGGACCAGGAGGCCCACTGTACAACGGCCAAGGGCCCTGAAGGAAGCGATCACGGGAAATATGGAGCAACTGCTCTATCGGTCTATGTGAGTTTTGACGCATGGCCTTTGCGGGCCTGTCTAATAAACCAACGAAGGGTCAGGACTATGGCGACGAGCGCTACCGGCCCGGGCCTGTATGCGCCGGGCTTCGAACACGACAGCTGCGGCTTTGGTTTAATCGCCTGTCTCGACGCGCGCCCGAGTCATTGGTTGGTACAAACCGCATTGAGCGCATTGGCGCGTTTGAGTCATCGCGGAGCAGTCGGCGCCGACGGTAAAACCGGGGATGGTTGCGGCGTGCTGATTCACCGCCCGGGAAATTTTTTGCGTGCGGTAGCGGCTGAAGCAAATATAGCGCTGCCACATCATCAATTCGCGGTCGGCATGATTTTTTTGCCACAGGAATTCGAAGCCGCTGCAATAACCCGGGACTGTCTTCAGCGTGAATTAAAACGCTGCGGAATCGAAACTCTCGGCTGGCGTGTCGTGCCGACGGAAAATTCCGTTTGTGGTGAGCAAGCGCTCGCAGTGATGCCGCGGATAGAACAAATTTTTGTGGCTGCCGAAAAACCATTGCCCGAAAACGAATTCGAGCGCGCACTGTTTCTGGCGCGGCGTCGTGCTGAAAAAGATTTCCCCGGTACCGCTTATGTCGTCAGCCTTTCGAATCACACGCTCGGCTACAAAGCGATGGTGTTGCCGGAAAACATGCCGGCGTTTTATCCGGATCTGGCACGAGAAGATTTGGCTTCGAGAGTTGTGCTATTTCATCAACGCTTTTCGACCAATACCGCACCGGCCTGGGAACGCGCACAGCCGTTTCGTTTTCTTGCCCATAACGGCGAGATCAACACGATTGAAGGCAACCGGCTTTGGTCGGTAGCACGCGGTGCGACCTGGAAGTCACCACTAATCGATTTTTCCGAATTGAACCCGCTGGTGAGTCTGCATGGTTCGGATTCGCAAAGCCTCGACAATATGCTCGAAGCCTTGCTCGCCGGTGGCATGGATTTATTGCAGGCGATGCGGATTCTGGTGCCACCGGCAACATCATCACTCGAACACCGCGATCCGGATTTGTCGGCGTTTTACGAATACCATAATTTGTCGATTGATCCCTGGGATGGCCCGGCCGGTATCGTGTTGTGCGATAGCGATTACGCCGCCTGCACGCTCGATAGAAATGGTTTGCGGCCTGCACGCTGGTTTCTTACCCATGATCGCCATTTGACGATTGCCTCGGAAACCGGTGTTTGGGATTGCCCGGATGAGAACATCGTTGCCAAAGGAAAACTTGGCCCCGGCGAAATGATGGCGGTGAACCTGAAAACCGGCCATCTACTCGATAGCGCGACGATCGACCGGATCAATGCTGCACGAGCGCCTTACAAGCAATGGTTGAAAGCGGGTGTGCAATATCTGGATGCCGCCTTGTTTGATCCATCGCTTGCTGCGAAACCATTCGATGCTGAAACTTTGCTGCAGTTTCAAAAACTGTTCCACCTGAGTCGCGAAGAAATCGAAAACGTATTGCGCGTACTGGCGGAAACCGAGCAGGAAACCACCGGCTCGATGGGCGATGACACGCCATTCGCCGTGCTGTCACACCAGCAGCGTTCGCTCTACGATTATTTCCGGCAGGCTTTTGCCCAAGTCACCAATCCACCGATTGATCCGCTGCGCGAACGCGTGGTGATGTCGCTCAGCACCCAAATCGGTCGCGAAGGCAATGTCTTCGAATCCAGTGCCGAACAAGCAAAATGTTTATCGCTGAATTCGCCGGTGTTGTCGCAGCGAAAACTCAACCAGATTCTGAAATTACCGGAATTCTGCGATGCACGGCATTTGCTGCATTTGTACTGCCGACCCGAGGAAGGTTTTGAAAAAGCCATCCAACGTTTATGTCTGGAAGCAGAGCAAGCGGTACGCGACGGCGCGATTATTCTGATTTTGTCGGATCGTTATCCCGAAGCCGACAAACTTCCAATTCATGCCTTGCTGGTGACAGGTGCCGTGCATAAGCATTTGATCAGCGTCGGTCTGCGTTGCGATTGCAATCTGATTATCGAAACCGGCACCGTAAGGGATGCGCATCATTTCGCCTGTTTGATTGGTTATGGTGCAACGGCGGTGTATCCGTATCTGGCTTACCAAACGATTCATGCGCTTGGCGAAAGCGGTGTTATCAAATTGCCGCGCGGCAAGGAAAATGCCGAGCTCGGAAGAAACTATCGTCGCGGCATCAAAAAAGGCTTGCTGAAAATCATTTCGAAAATGGGTATCAGCACGATTGGCAGTTATCGCGGTGCGCAGTTGTTCGAGATTGTCGGGCTCGCCGATGAGGTAGTAAAAACCTGTTTTGAAGGAACGCCATCAAGAATCCAGGGCGCCGGTTTTGCCGAACTGCAATCGGATGCTGCATTGCTTGCCGAACGCGCGCAAGACGACAGCATAGGCTTATCCAACGGCGGCTTGCTGCGTTACGTGCATGACGGCGAATACCATATGTACAACCCGGACGTGATCGCCAGCTTGCAATTATCGGTGCGCACCGGAGAGTACAGCGACTACCAGTTCTATGCACAGCATGTGAATGGACGCCCTGCATCAACACTGCGTGATTTGCTGAAACTGCGTGAAAGTAAAGCCATCGACATCAATGAAGTCGAATCAACGGAAATGATTCTGAAACGTTTTGATTCGGCCGGTATGTCACTCGGCGCCTTGTCGCCTGAGGCACACGAAGCCTTGGCGATTGCGATGAATCGCTTGGGCGCACGTTCCAATTCCGGTGAAGGTGGCGAAGATCCGGCGCGTTACCGCACCGAGAAATCCTCGAAGATAAAACAAATTGCTTCGGGCCGTTTTGGTGTGACCGCCGAATATCTGATCAATGCCGAAGTGCTGCAGATAAAAATTTCGCAGGGTGCAAAACCCGGCGAAGGCGGACAATTGCCCGGACACAAGGTTAACGAACTGATTGCGCGTTTGCGTTATGCAAAACCCGGCATCGGTCTGATTTCGCCGCCACCGCATCATGATATTTATTCAATCGAAGATCTGGCCGAATTGATTTTCGATTTAAAGCAGATCAATCCTGACGCGCTTGTTTCCGTCAAACTCGTTTCGCATGCCGGTATCGGCACCGTCGCCGCCGGGGTCGTGAAAGCCTATGCCGATTTGATTACGGTGTCCGGCTATGACGGCGGCACCGGCGCATCACCGATTTCATCGATCAAATATGCCGGTACGCCCTGGGAGCTGGGTTTGTCGGAAGTGCAGCAAACCCTGCGCATGAATAATCTGCGACACAAGGTGCGCGTGCAGGTTGATGGCGGTTTGAAAACCGGACTCGACGTGATCAAGGCGGCCATTCTGGGTGCGGAAAGTTTTGGTTTTGGCACCGCGCCGATGGTGGCGCTGGGCTGCAAATATTTGCGTATCTGCCATTTAAATAATTGTGCGACCGGTGTTGCCACACAGGACCAACGCTTGCGCGAAATGCATTTCACCGGCTTGCCGGAAATGGCGATGAATTTCTTCAAATTCGTTGCGCAGGATGTGCGCGAGCATCTTGCTGCGCTAGGGGTATCGAGCCTGCAAGATTTGATTGGTCGCGTGGATTTGCTGGAAATCATCGAGGGGCAAACCGACAAGCAAAGGCAACTGGACCTGAGTCCGATTCTTGCCGCCAGCGGTTTTGTTTCGGATGAAAGCCAGTACTGCACCGATGCTAAAAACCCGCCGCGTGATAATGCCGAATTGGCGAACCGCATGTTGTCGGATTTGCAGCACAGCATCACGAATAAAACCGGCGGCATATTCAACTACGAAGTCTGCAATCGGGATCGCGCGATAGGTGCAAGACTGTCGGGCGAGATTGCCAAACATCACGGCAATCTGGGCATGAGCGAAGCGCCGATCACGCTGAAATTATCCGGCGTTGCCGGACAAAGTCTGGGTGCATGGAATGTTGGCGGTCTGCATTTGTATTTGCAGGGCGATGCCAATGATTATGTTGGCAAAGGCATGTGCGGCGGAAAAATTGTTATTGCACCTGGTAAAAATGCGAGCTTTATCGCGCGCGATGCCAGCATTCTTGGCAACACTTGCTTGTACGGCGCGACTGGCGGAAAACTGTTTGCGGCTGGGCGTGCTGGCGAACGTTTTGCAGTTCGAAATTCCGGCGCGACGGCTGTTATCGAAGGTGCCGGTGATCATTGTGCCGAATACATGACCGGCGGCGTGTTGGCCGTGCTTGGCCGCACCGGACAAAACTTCGGTGCCGGCATGACCGGCGGTTTTGCCTATGTGCTGGATCTGGAGCGTGATTTTGTCGATCACTGCAATCTCGAGCTGATTGATATTCTCAGGATGTCGCCGGAAGGCATGGAAAGTCATTTGCAGCATTTGCGCTTTTTATTGCAAACCCATCAGCATGAGACTGGCAGTGTCTGGGCCACGCAATTGCTGGAAGAATTCCGCGATGTGATTGGTAAATTCTGGTTGGTAAAACCGAAAGCCGCGAGCCTCGAATCATTGATCGATGCATTGAGGCAGGCCGCATGAGCCAGAAAGATTTCCAGTTTCTCGAATTGCCGCGCAAGATGCCGAAGGAAATTCCGTCGCAACTTCGCATCCATGGCTGGGACGAAATCTACGGCAGTTTCGACAGCACCAATGCCGGTGCACAGGCAGGCCGCTGTCTTGATTGCGGCAATCCTTATTGCGAATGGAAATGCCCGGTTCACAACTACATTCCGAACTGGTTGAAACTGGTACAGGAAAACCGCTTGTTTGAAGCCGCCACGCTCGCGCATGAAACCAATCCCTTACCGGAAGTCTGTGGCCGTGTCTGCCCGCAGGATCGTCTTTGCGAAGGTGCTTGCACACTCAACACGGGTTTCGAATCGGTCACCATTGGTTCGATAGAAAAGTATATTGTCGATGAGGCGTTCAAGCAGGGCTGGCGTCCTGATTTATCAAAAGTCATTGCTACCGGAAAACGTGTGGCAGTGATTGGCGCCGGGCCAGCGGGTCTTTCTTGCGCCGATCGTTTGGCGCGCGCCGGCATACAGGCTGATGTATTTGATCGCTACGAGGAAATTGGCGGTTTGCTGACCTTCGGCATTCCACCCTTCAAACTCGAAAAACACGTGATGCTGACACGGCGTCTGGTGCTGGAAGCCATGGGCGTGCGTTTTCATTTGCGTACCGACATCGGCAAGGATATTTCGTTCGAGAAATTACTGGCCGATTATGATGCCGTGTTTGTTGGCACCGGTTGCTACACGGCAGTCGATGCAAAACTGCCTGGACAGCAATTGCCCGGTCGCTTGGAAGCGCTGCCGTTTTTAATTGCGAATGCCCGGCAAATTCTTGCCAGCGATGTGGCGAGCGATATCTCGCTGGATTTCAAGGATAAAAATGTCGTGGTGCTTGGCGGCGGTGATACCGCCATGGATTGTGTGCGCACTTCGATTCGTCTGAATGCTGCGAGCGTTACCTGCGTATACAGAAGAGACGAAGCCAGCATGCCGGGATCGCGCCGCGAAGTCGGCAATGCCCGCGATGAAGGGGTACAGTTTTTATTCAATCACGCACCGTTGGCGATTGAAGGAAGCGATGAAGTGACAGGTGTGCGTTTGCTGGAAACCGAAGTCAATGCCAGCGGAAAATCACGAGCAGAATTTTCCACAAGATCGGGCAATGAAAAAATAGTGGCTGCTGATATCGTGATTACCGCCTTCGGTTTTCGGCCAAGTCCTGCTTCATGGCTTGAGCAGCATGGCGTGCTTTTGCAGGAAAGTGGGCGCATTCAAGTCTCCGGTGGCCTGCCATATCAAACCAGCCAGCCGAAAATCTTCGCTGGCGGCGACAATGTTCGTGGTGCCGACTTGGTGGTGACCGCTGTGCATGATGGGCGTGATGCGGGCCTTGCCATTGCGAA
>JBOHYH010000379.1:0-6953 GCA_050737775.1 Arenimonas sp. | reverse complement strand
CTTTATTCCAGTGCGGATCCCCCAGCCCGCGTAATAGTTGTTCCAGGAGTGCTTTTACCGTCGCCTTCGGTGGTGCCGCAGCGTAGACGACCGCTTGCCGAGCACCTTCTTCCTGCCATGTGCGCTTATAGCCCTGCAAAAAATCTTTAATGACACACGATTTGCCCGTGCGTGTTTCACCAACGATGTGCAAGCAGATCGGCGTAGCGCTAGAACCAACATCCTCATAGGCCTGCGTTAAACGAGCTTTGACAGTGAGGAAGTCAGCGTGATCGATACGGATGGTATCAACGAGATTTTTATACTGAATCAGATTTTTTTTATGAATAGACATACTTTTTCCATAATTAAGTTAAGTTAAGTTAAGAGCGAACGCGACGACTGCCCAGTACGGGAATGTCATCGACGATCAAAGGTGTGGAATGTGGCGATGTATAGGGCACTTGCCGAGTCATCGTTTCTGCCGTGATGTCCGGCATAGGCAACGCCGCCTTGGATTCTTGCGGAGGTGAATCAGGCATCGAAGACGTTGACGATTCCTGAAACCGCGCCTGCTTCTTGCGGGACTTGCGGCGTATCAGTCGCATATCAGCAGCAATCAAATCCCGAATCTTTTGCTTGGCATCAAAAAGCGAAATCAACGCGGACTGGTCGTCCGCCATACGCCGTTGATACCGCTTGCAGATTTTGTGCTGCCACCGCGTTAAGCCCAAGGCATACTCGACTTCCAAGGCCGGCACACGGATCAGTTGTTCACCGCCAGGCACCACCACGACAATGGAACCGACGTCGTCATCCATGATACGAATTTCGACATTGATTTCACTACCAAATTGTTCCCGCACCACCCGCAAATCTTGCGAGTTGTACAACAAGCTGTCGTATTCAATACCCTTGTGTGTGAGCCGACGATTTTCCACGCGAGCGAAAGCACTTTCTACCGACAAGGAGGAAGTCGGCAGCCAACGATCCACGTTAGCAATGCCTTCTTTCCAAGCCTGCGCTGGCGATTTTCCCAGCCCACGATGAAGCTGTTGGTGGTACACATCAACAATCCAGATCGCTACAATTTCGCGCAAGGTGCTGAGACGGATCACGGCATGATCGCTCGGATCGTAGTCTTCTTTTTCCAGTACATTGGAAAATGTCTTACCAGGAATGGTATCAATCAATCCGGTATTCATCGTCCGAAAGTAACGTTCGATTTTGCCTTTGTACCAGGGCTTTTTTCGTGGGCAGTAGAAGAGAATGGTGCCGAATCGGCCGGCCCCTTCTTCCACCGATTTACAATGCAATTCCATCCCTTGGTCGACCGCCAGAAAAGAAGACACACCCCATGCATCCCATTCGCTGACGACGTCAGGAAAATTTTCAAGCCAGCTTGCTTTCGGTGAAAAGGCGTGTCGAAGTGCACGTGCCACACTCACGCCACTGGGCTCCTCAAATCCGATGCAGTAGCCCAAGACGTAGCGTGAATAATCGTCGATCACCAAACTGAGCCATGGCCGCCCAAGTGGAAGTCCGGTCTTTTCGTCGATCACCATCACATCCAGCCGACAGTGATCAAAGCTCGCGCGTGCGAGCGGCGCCATGGCCACGACACCTCTGCCAGCGGCACGAAACCGGATATCGGCCAAGCGCTTGCCGTACCGGGCCACGGCAACATCGTAGGCCGGACGTTCGGCAATCTTCGATTTGATGTAGTTGTATCGGGGAATTGGAAGTTGTTCCGATGGCAGCCTTGCCAAATTTTGCTTGGCGACCAATCCCTTGACCGCCTCCAAGACGTGCTTCTTCGATTGACGCTCCAAAGTTAGATAAAGAGTATCGATACAATCGTCGGTGATCCTTTCCACCACGCCAATATAGCGCTCATCTTTATTCCCCTTTTCATGATGACGATCAATCAACGCTCGAATATCCGAACCCGAACGACGATACTCGCGTCGCCACGTTGCCACCGTGGTGAAATGTGGTGGCGCGTTAAATACCGAGCCTTCTATGGATTGCGATTGTTTTTGCCATTTCTCTTTGATCAATGGCTCGATAACCGATTGGCTGAGCGGAAAGTTTTTCAGATACTCCAGGAACGACAGTTTTTCCTGAGCGCGACGCCATAACTCAGGCGGATAACTTTGCCGGAAGGCATCTTGATACGCATGATTGAGCGCCGTAGTATCGAGCTTGGATTCCTTTTCTTTTGACGGCACCTCTTCATAGAAACGAAGATCACCCGACTCCCAATGTTTGAGCAGAGTCATGGTCGTTTCTTCCCGAAGTCGGCCCGTCACCAACTCTTCAACGACCCATTTGGTAGCACCGAGATCGCGCATCAGACGGCACGAAATATCCCCGAGGGCAAAGCGTTGCCCCATCACAAAACTGCCGGTAGCCATAGACGGTCCTCCTGCAAAGACAATGTCTCAAGAACAACGCAGGACTTTTCGGAAAGTGGCTCGAGAAGATTGGTTCTTATCTGTCCTTCGATAATTTCTCGTGCAATCCATCCGGCTTCTTGGCGTCCGGACTGCTGCCAGCCAAATTGTTCGAGTGCTAACGATCCTTGCGAACGAATACGCTCATAGGTATTTAACGACCATGTTTCGTTAGCGCGTTCGCGACCTCGCCGCAATAAGCTCTTCGCATTATCCAAACGATGACCACTTCGAATATCACGCTCGGTAAGGAGTCGATAAGCCACCCCGAATGGCTTCAAATAATCAGCCAATAAAGCCGTGCGCCATAAAACATCGTTATCGACATTTTTGTGAAACTTGATCTCGATCAGTTCGCGTACGCCATCTTCTGTGACGAGAGCAAAATCGGGGATATGCCAATGATGATGGCCGTTGTAGCGGTAATGCAGAATTAGCGGCTGTTCGCCGAAGCTCAGCACTCCGGGACACGCATCGAGTAGCTGGGCTGCTTCGGCTTCAAGAATAGACTCGCATTGCACCACGCGACCGAGCTTGATCGAAGGCACTTTGGCCACGGGACGGGGCGCACCACTATGCACGAGCCGCCTGACGCGAACCCGGCCATGAGCGGGCAACGTCACTGCAATCTTGAGGGATGAGTGCCCGTTTCTGTGGAGCGGTAATGCGCTTTTGAAGGCGCACGGAAGATTCGGCCGTGAAAACGGCCGAGGGTAAAAAGTAAACATGGTTTGGACCTTTTAAATGCGCCGCTCGAGGCTTAAAAGGAGCCTGGCGAGCAGCAATTTAGCAAGATCCGGGCAATACCTTGCCCGCCGCGTCAAAAACACGTTGCAATCGGGAAAGGGGTCTGGCAGCATTACGACAAAGCACCTCTGCTGTATCGCTTTTAAGCCCGAGTACTTTCGAGAGTACTTGGGCTTCGTGCTTTCTGGGCCCGGGAATTTAGGCAGCACTTCGGTGATTGCTAAGTCATAGGGTTCTCCTCAGGGTTACGTATCGGATGTGTTTGTTCATCAAGCGCCGCCAGCCATTGCGCGACGTCATGTGCCCAAGCAAATTTGCCGCGTCGATGAGCGATCGAAAAGATAGGAAACCCAATGGATTGTTTGCGCATTGCCATGCGTAAGGCTTCGTTTGTTTTGTAACCAGCGACTTGCAGCAGATCGGCGGTATGGAGCAATGGCCCATATTGGCTTACCAGTAACTGCTCATAACGGCTCACTCGGTCCTGAAGACCGTTGGCAGGCGCATCGTCGCGATTGATTTTTTCCATCCCGAAACCTTACTAGACCGTGATGATCGAATAAACTGTATTTAAGACGCCCTCTAAATACATACGACGGATAGATGATACCCCCATGTTTTGGGCCTCCTCACATGCACCGACAGAAGCGGTTTCTGCTAGACGATTGCAGTTATTGAGGTCGGCAGCATGCTACGCCGAATATGCCTGCTTGGCCGGCACTTGGACGCCTGGCGGGATTGAACGGGAGTTGGATAATAAAGGCAATCCCGGGACGCAAACAAAACAAGGGACGAGTCGGTATCGGCAATACCTAGAAAATGGAACGCATCCAAAGCCAAACACCGTCAAAGCATTTGCCAAACGGCTAATGGGCGAGCATGTGATCGAGACGCAACTTCTTTATTGGGCCATCCATCCCATTGGCATCTTACTGACTTCCACGACACTGACGAACGACGAGATTCTCGACTTTCTAGACGCGCTTCCAACCGGAATTGGATCAGCGCGAAGCTTGCTTTGGGATGAATCCGATATCGTGATTCGAACCGGGTTTCGTTTCGAAATTCCAGACGATGAAGAAAATATTGAGGCGTTAGTGAATTTGAAATCCACTGAGGGATTTCTTGCACTACTCGGGCGTTTAAGACTTCGACAACTGCAAGGGCAACTAGACTATGTCGACCTCTATGAAAATGCATTAGTCGATTGTTTTGCTGAGGTCGTGGCAAGCGATCCCCATTTATGCCTAGCCAAGGATGCCATGTTGATCACCTTTGCTAATTTTCTTGATTGGCAGTGCGGCTGGAATCAGCCCGCGAAGACTGAAGCAAATATGATCGTCGATGAGGGTGAAGAATTCTGGCAAGATATATTTCATCAAATTGGCTTAGCCCAACAGCAGGCCAAGTGTACGATTGCGAATCTTGACAACAATGTGAAAATCTCAGATGACGATAAGGATCAAAAAATGGGCCGCACGAGGTTTCCGCCAGACAATCTGATCCAGAAATATGCTGACCTCGTTCATGGCTTGAACACGCAAAAAAACTAGCACTATTTTACAAGAAGACGCGGTTTAGAAACGTCCCGTTTCTAAGATTGCCCATCGGCAAGCATAACCAGCCCCTCAACTCTCTGCGTCTGAATGATCATGTGCTAACATTTATCACCATCATAAAGACCTTCACCGAGGAGTAAGTTGATTATGGCGCTGTCCAATGTCCTTGCGTTGGCGATTGCACTTGTGCAGCCAAATAGCGATACCGCGAAAGATTACGTAACGGTTCCTCTCAACACCCAAACGGGTCTCCCTACCCTGCAGGCTACCGTCTCCGGAAAACCCGTAACTTTGATCTTGGATCTAGGTGGCTACAAAGGAATCGCCTTAACTCCTGCCGCGCTAGCAAAACTCGATGTTAAATATGACACACAGGTAGAGAGTTGGCGGAATAGTGAGGGTGAGGTTTTCACAGCCAAACTATTTGCTGCACCAAATGTAAAAATCGGCGAACAATCTGTTGGGTCCGTCGATGGTATCGAGTACGCCACGACAGTGCCAGGCGTAGATGGTTACATTGGTTTCGCTGTTCTGCGTAATTATACGCTTGTGCTTGACTATCCACATAACGAACTTCGCATATACCCACCAGCCTCGGCAACTGCTGAAAAAGAGTGCGGATTAACTAATCCGATTTCGTTCGATGTGGTGAGCGGCGTTGTGCAGTCGAAAGTGGGCACTGATGACGGAGACCTGATATTTCAGTGGGATACTGGGGCCAGCGAAAATGTGCTTCGACCTTCTGCAATCAATCTCAACCCCGACACCGAGATCTCAAGCCACATCTTTAAGCAATTTAGTCTTGGGACAAAAGATTTTGGGCGCACCAGAATCCCGCTTAGGGAATTTGTCGCTCCTAACGTAGACGGCGTACTGGGAACCGAGTTTTTCGTATCCAAGATGGTCTGTCTCAACTTCAACAAAAAAATCGCAACGATTAAATGAGCTCATCTGCGACTTGTTTGGACAACACAATAGACTGCCGTGGAATGTGCCACGGCAGTCTGAAATTTGAATTGAGAGATTTTTTGTTTTTCTGTAAACCAGCCGACCTTAAACTTGAGCTTTAGGTGGCGCTGCTCCTGGCCCTTGAAGAAAGGTAGTTTGGGCGAAAATTACGTTTCCGCCTGGACCGTATGTCACGGTTTGACCGAAGCCTTGTTGAAAAGTTACTTGACCAAAGCCGCCAGAAATTTCACCCCAAGAGCACGCAGGCAGCTCAATCGGTCCGGAAACTGCCATAGTCTCAGGCGAAGAAATTCCCTGCATGGCTAGCTGATTCTTCAAATGCTTCAGTTGATTGTTCATTCTCGCCTCTGCGTTATGATTGGTTGGGCTATTGCCCGCCTAGCCTATACAGCCAAGTCGGTGCTGTCAAATAGATACTGCTGTGAGTTGCTATAAGTTGGGCCTTGCAACGACCTCAGGGTTCTCGCCGTGAAATCTCCCAACAGAGTCGTGGTTACGTCAATCGAAGTTTTATGAAGCGTAGTCCCATCATGAATTAGGATTTCGGTTGGCGCCGTATAAACCTCACCTGGCAACACTTCGACTTGGATGACAGGATAATTCTGGTTCAATCTGAGAAAGTCTGCCGCTAGTGCATTTGCGTCTTGATTCTCGGAATGCAATTCTCTGGCAATCTGATGCATGCTCAGATTCATGAAGTGCAAATGTCTGGGCTCTGTACCCAGGTTGATCGCCATTCTACAAGGAAATCCCGCCTTACGAGAATCTACTGTGTAATTCAAGTACGTATCAACATGCATACCCACGAACTTCCCATCATTGCGGATACTTGTCGATACACGGCCTGCTGGACCCACGCAATGACCCAACGTATAAAGATTACTCACTCCTGCAGTACGCATCATATCGATGAGCTGACCACGTCCGCGTTTATAGTTCCGATGGGAGAACAAATTACCTACCGCACGCTCATCGTTGTATTTGGATATTGAGCTGCGGAAATTGTCAAAAAATGCATTGACCTCATCCGGTAGTTTCCATATGCAAACATGTTCGGCATCACTGTTATCTTCTCTTCCTTGGGCGAGCAGTTCTAGCTCGGACCTGGCGAGCGGGCGCCAGTCCTGAATTGGCACATAGCCATTAGCATCATAATTACCCGTGGTAGCCAAACCAATACCTGAATTAATTCTCAGACGCTCCAACGGCAAGCTTGGCTCAGAAAGAAAAGACACGCTTACTC
>JBOHYH010000378.1:0-7352 GCA_050737775.1 Arenimonas sp. | reverse complement strand
TGCACTGCCGCCAAATAAGGAGCTTTGCCCGGCGTCGCGTTCACGCGCCAATTGTTCGGTGGCACGGATGACTTCCGGCAATTGCTGCATCAGGCTCGCGCGATTACTTCCAAGTGAATCCATGCCGCCGGCATGAATCAAGGCTTCCAGAACGCGACGATTGAGTTTGGCAGAATCAACGCGCTTGCAGAAATCGAGCAGATCTGTGAATGCGCCGCCATTGAGACGAGCTTCGTAAATGGCTTCGCAGGCGCCGCGCCCAACGCCCTTTACCGCACCCAAACCATAGCGAACTGTTTTTGCATCGAGCGCATAGAACATGTAACCCGAAGCATTCACGTCGGGTGCCTTGACTTGCAATTTCAGAGCTCGCGCTTCTTCAAGAAAGTTGACGACTTTCTCGGTGTTGTCCATGTCGGATGACAACACCGCCGCCATGAACTCGGCCGGATAATGCGTTTTCAACCAGGCGGTTTGATAAGCCACCAAAGCGTAGGCGGCCGAGTGCGATTTATTGAAACCATACTCGGCGAATTTCTCCATCAAATCGAAAATCGATGTGGCTACTTTTGCATCGACATTTAATTTTGCGGCACCGTCCTCAAATTTGGCGCGTTCCTTCGCCATTTCCTCGGGTTTTTTCTTGCCCATCGCGCGCCGCAACAAATCTGCGCCACCGAGTGAATAGCCGGCAAGTACCTGCGCGATTTGCATCACCTGTTCCTGATACACGATAACGCCGTAAGTCGGCGCCAATACTTGTTCCAGCGATGGATGTGGATATTTCACCACGGCATTGCCGTGCTTTCTGTCGACCCAGTCTTTATCCATGCCGGAGCCCAGCGGGCCGGGGCGAAATAAAGCGGCGAGGGCGATGATGTCTTCGAAACGATCCGGCTTTGCACGCTTCAATAATTCGCGCATGCCGCGGGATTCAAACTGGAATACCGCAACCGTGTCGCCTTTTGCGAAGAGTTTGTAGGTGCGTTCGTCATCGAGCGGCAGTGCGGTGATATCGAGTGGTTCTTCGCCTTCGACTTTACGACGGATATTGATGGCTTTCACTGCCCAGTCAATAATCGTCAGCGTTCGCAAACCCAGGAAGTCGAATTTGACCAAGCCGATAGCTTCAACGTCGTCCTTGTCGAATTGCGTAACGATACTTTTTGCGGTTTCACCCTTACCGACATGTTCCGCAAATAGTGGCGAAAAATCCGTCAGCGGTGAAGGAGCAATCACGACGCCGCCGGCATGTTTGCCGGCATTGCGTGTCAGGTCTTCCAGTTTTAATGCAAGATCAAGCAGGTCCTTGACGTCATCTTCGGTTCGATAGCGTTCAATCAGCTCTTCCGATTTCAGTTCGGAATTTTTCTGCGAAGCTTCTGAGGTGCCAAGTGCATCGGATAAACAAATACCCAAAGTCAATGGAATAAGTTTTGCGATGCCATCGACCAGGCCATAGGGAAAACCCAGCACACGACCGCAATCGCGCACGGCCGCTTTTGCTGCCATGGTGCCGTAGGTAATGATCTGGCTGACTTTGTCGCGCCCGTATTTTCTGGCGACGTAGTCGATCACTTCATCACGGCGATCCATGCAGAAATCGATATCGAAATCGGGCATCGATACCCGTTCCGGATTCAGGAAGCGCTCAAACAGCAAGTCATACGGAATCGGATCGAGATCGGTAATTCCCAATGCCCAGGCGACCAGCGAGCCCGCACCGGAACCACGACCCGGGCCGACCGGAATATCGTTTTCCTTCGACCAGTTGATAAAGTCGGCAACGATCAGGAAGTAGCCCGGGAAGCCCATCTTGATTATCACGTCTAGTTCGATATCAAGTCGTTCTTCGTAATCAGCGACGCTGTGTCCGTTTGCCGGACTGTTTTTTGCGAGGCGTTTCTTCAAACCTAGCTGGGATGATTCGCGTATCCAGCTGTCCAGAGTATGCCCGTCGGGCACCGGGAATTGCGGCAAATAGTAGGTGCCGAGATTCAATTCGTAATTGCAGCGCTTTGCCAGCTCGACCGTGTTTTGCAATGCCTCGGGAATGTCGGAAAATAATTCCTGCATCTCTTGCGGTGATTTCAGATATTGCTCGGCACTGTAATCACGTGGCCGTTTTGGATCGTCCAGTACACGTCCGCTACTGATACATACGCGGGCCTCGTGTGCAGCAAAATCTTCCCGTTCCAGAAAGCGCACATCGTTGCTGGCCAATAGCGGCAAATCGTACTCCGCAGCCAAGCTAATGACGGCGGTATTGAAATCCTGTTCACCCTCGCGTTCGGTACGGGTAATTTCGATGTAAAGACGATCCTTGAATAGCTGTTTGAGTTCCGACAATGTTTGCTTGACGTGTTCGGTTTTTCCGCTAGCGAGTTGCTGGCCGAGCAGACTCTCGCGACCGACTATCAGAATCAAGCCTTCGTTGTCCTGTTGCAGCCACTCGTTTTGTATCGAAACAAAATCGCCACGATGGCCTTCGAGGTATGCGCGTGAAATCAAACGCGACAGACTCAAATAGCCTGCGTTGTTCTGGCAGAGAAAAGTTAAGCGTGATGGAGGTTGATTGGGTTCTGCCAAAAACAAATCGGCCCCCGCTATCGGTTTTATGCCCTTGGCTTCGGCTGCTTTGAAAAACTTCACTAAAGCAAACATATTGCAGTTATCGTTAATCGCGATTGCCGGCAGACCCAGCGCACAGCATTGCTGGATCATTTCATCGATCCGCAGTGTTGAGTCGATCAGCGAAAATTCACTGTGACAGTGTAAATGTATGAAACTCGGAGTCATTTGCAGGGCTTAATCGAGCGAATACGAAAAATAATCGGCATAGGGTTTTATTTTAACCAGGTGTGGTTTGAATTGCCGATGGTAATGTTGCCAGCGATTCAACGAGCGCAGGTAAATCGGTTCACGCACTTGGTGATAACTATTTGTCCTGATGCGGCCACGATCTTTCAGAGTGTTTTGGTGCTCAGTCATGTTTTGCACCCAGGGCAGATCGAGAAAGCGGCAGACTTCCTGTAAGGTACGGTTGGTATCGGATACTAGTTGCTCATACCTTACATAATGGACTGGTATTGGCATTAAATCACTGGATGTTTTCCAGATTCGCATCACCCTTGCATACACGCGACTGCTTTCGGCGAGTGAATTGAAATGTACGAAGATCTCATTAGCTAAAAAATTCTGCATGTAATTGCTTAGAATGGCATCACACGGATGGCGTAATGCAAAGAGAAATTTGGCATGCGGGAAAAGGCGGTGCATAACGGCAACATGGACCGTTCGTATCGGCATTTTATCCACAATGATGTCGCCGCTGATTTGCTTGATGCCTTCTTTCGCGAGTAGCGCACGATACTGCCGGCGTATGCTTTCGCGTTCTTTCGGTCCCATCGTGCTGACGCCAAACGGATAACCACCAAATTCTTTGTCAATAGAAAAGGCGATCTGCTCAAACGTGGGATATTCTTCCAGCGCTTGAGTTTTGGGATGTCCGTCCAGCATGACGTCCAGCAATGTTGTGCCGGAGCGCGGGAAGCCTATGAGGAAACATAGGTCGTCACCCAAGTCTTCCTCTTTTTCGTATTTCTCGACCTTGGCACCCGAAGACAACCATTCTTCGATGGCATCCATGTAGTGGTCAAATGCCTTGAAATCTGTTTGCTTGGCGCGGACATTGTGTGAAGCGGTATCATTGGCTTTCTCAAAATGCCTGTATGCCGATTCGTATTCGCCTGCACGGTCAAGTGTGCTCGCATATTCAAATTGATACAGCTGCAGATAGTTTGGATGCAATAGGTCTGGATTTATTTTTTTGAAAATTGCAAGGCTATGTTCGATTTGATGGTCACGAAGCGCTATTTTTGCCGAAAAATATTGAATGTTTGCATCTTCGGGCAATATTCGTGTTGCTTCGCTTGCTGCTTGGCGCGCCTCATCCATAAGGCCGTCGCGTTCGTATATCCTGATCAACTCGGCCCATGCGTCGCCCATTCGAGGGTTGATCTGCAGCAATTGACGGAAACAGGTGATCGCCGATTCGGTATCTGATTCGGCAGCAAACAAGCCGGCAAGATTTCGGAGTGCAATTTCATTTTCGGGCTGTATTTCGATGACCTTAGCGTAATGTAATTTCGCTTGCGAAATATTACCCAATATGTGTTCACCAATGCCTGAATTTAGATGTGCTTCTGCATGCTGCGGGTCGATTATCAGAAGGTTTCTTAGATTGGCCAGCGCTTCGAGATTTTTCCCCTGTGCGAATTGGACAGGGGCAATATTCAACAATGCCGACCGGTAATACGGGGCCAGCTCAATCGAACGTGTGTAGGCTTTATCGGCTTCATCCAGTTTGTTTTGTGCTCGCAGCACGTGGCCAAGATTGTGCCAGGCCTCGGCAAAATCCGGTTTTAGTGCAAGCGCTTTTTCAAATGCGGATTGCGATTGGGGTGGGTGTCCTGCATTGAATAACACCCGGCCAAGCTGGTTGTAGGCGCTCGCATCATTGGTATTGAAACGCAGAGCGTTGTTGCAGCATGCAATGGCTGCCTGCAAATCTCCACCAAGCTGCTTGCGGATCGAGTCATTGATATGGGCAATGCCCGGATCACTCAAACGTGATTTGGAAATCAGATTCAGGGCCGTGTCATTCATCCGTTCGCCGATAAAATAATCCCGCAAACGAATAAAAATATCGGCATTGTCGGGATGTTCGCTGACGAATTGGATTGCGTCAGTGTATTTCGCTTCGCGAATCAAAATGTCGATCATCAACAAATAAGCGCCTTCTGGAGCGGGGGGTAATCTCAATCGTGCACGGAGTGCATGTTCTGCAGCCTTAAAATCCCCCTTGGCTATCAGGGACTGGGTGAGTTCCAGAATATTCGATTCCGACATGTGGCTCGCCGTCGACCAAGGTTGAGTGAACAAGGATTGTAGGCCATGGCAGAGCAGTTGCCGTCTTGTTGCAGGCGAAAAAAAACCGTCTTGCGACGGTTTTCATGTTTGGTGCCCAAAAGAGGACTCGAACCTCCACGGTTTTACCCGCTAGTACCTGAAACTAGTGCGTCTACCAATTCCGCCATCTGGGCCTGCTTCGGCGAACGCCAAAGAGGCGCGTAATCTAGGCATTTATCAGGCAAATGTCAATGAAAAGCCGTAATTGGCTGTCTTTTCGTTAAGCATTTCCAGTGACGGTGTTACCATCGCGCTATGAAAAAAACCACAAGAAAGCCGTCAGGCGGCACTAAGCGTCCACCTTGGATGCCTGATTCAATGCAATTAAGCAATTCCGGTCCGGCGAAATCTGAAAAGTCCGGCGGAAAATCAAAAACCAAAATCGCTGCAAGCGCTCCGGCGAAGCCGGGGTTTGCCAAGCCGGGCAAATTTGCCGGTAAATCTGGCGCAAAATCCGACAAGGGCCCGGCAGGCAGCGCACCGACCAGCCGACGCGGCCCAAGACTTGATCCACACGCTGACCGCGAAGCCGCCAAGTACAGCCAGCCGATTATCAGCCGCGAAGCATTGACGGAATTTCTATCCGATGCCCCCGGTCCGATGACTGCCGAGGAAATTGCCCACAAACTCAAATTGACCGCACCGGATCGTTTCGAAGCGCTTAGTCGCCGCCTGGGCGCCATGCAGCGTGATGGTCAGGTGCTGGTGAATCGCCGTGGTGGCTACGCCGTAGCAGAGCAGCTGGATTTGATCGCGGGCTCGGTGATTGCACATCCGGACGGTTTTGGATTCCTGAAACCGGAAAAAGGCGGCGATGATTTATTTCTCCCACCGGCTGAAATGCGGAAGTGTCTGCACGGTGATCGCGTACTCGCCAGCGTTGCCGGGGTCGATTACCGAGGTCGTCGCGAAGCCGCCATTGTCGAAGTTCTTGAGCAGCGCTTAACTCGCATAGTCGGTCGTTATAGCGAACGGGCCGGCATCGGTTCGGTCATTCCCGATGACAAACGCATTCTTGCCGAATTGATGATTCCCACGCTCGATAAAAATGGCGCGAAAGATGGCCAGATTGTCGTTTGCGAAATTATTGAAGCCCCAAGTAAAGGCCGCTCACCGGTGGGCAAGATTTTGACGGTGCTCGGCGATAAATTGACGCCTTCGCATTTTGTTGAAATGGCGATCCATTCCCACAACCTGCCGAATGAATTTCCTGTTGAAGCCCTGAATGAAGCAGCGTCGGTGCCGGTCGATGTACAAGCGGAAGAAATTCAACGTCGCGTCGACCTGCGCAAAATGGCATTGGTCACCATCGACGGTGAAGACGCCAAGGATTTCGATGATGCGGTGTATTGCGAGAGCAATAGTGAAGGTTTCCGTCTGGTCGTTGCCATTGCCGACGTATCGCATTATGTGCGTCCTGGCACTGCGCTGGATGATGAGGCCACCAATCGTGCAACCTCGGTGTATTTCCCGGGTTTCGTGGTTCCGATGCTGCCGGAAACCCTGTCGAATGGGATCTGTTCGCTGAAACCGAAAGTGGAACGCCTGTGTTTTGTTTGCGATATGCAGATGGATTTTGAAGGCAAGGTGCAGCAATCAAAATTCTACGAAGCCGTCATGAATTCCCACGCACGCCTGACTTACACGCAAGTATGGAAAGCCATTGGCGAAGATGACGAGGAAGCACAAACGCAGATTGGTGCGTTATTGCCACATGTAAAACGTCTGCATCAGCTGTATGACATTCTTGCCAAGGCAAGGACCAAACGCGGTGCCATCGAATTTTCATCCAGTGAAGTCCGCTTCGTGCTGGATAATAAAGGTGAAGTAACCCAGGGTGGCATGCTGGAACGCAATGATGCACATAAATTGATTGAAGAATGCATGATTGCGGCGAATGTCGAAGCGGCAAAATTCATTCTGCAAAAAAATATTCCGGCACCATTCCGCGTGCATGATCGCCCACCGGAATCCAAATACGCCGAATTGCTGGAGTATCTTGCCGAGTTCAGCTTGAGACTTCCCGCGTATAGTGCCGTGCAGCCGAAAGACTTCACCAATTTGCTGAAAAAAATCCGCGAACGTCCCGATGCCGCCTTGCTGGAAACCGTGTTGCTGCGTTCACAAAGTCTTGCCGTGTATGCGACCGAAAATAAGGGTCACTTTGGCCTGGCACTGGAAGCCTATGGCCATTTCACGTCGCCGATTCGTCGTTATCCGGATTTGTTGCTGCACCGTTCGATCAAGCATGCCTTGCTGAAAGGTAACGAAGACGGTTTTTCCTATTCCGAAAAAGAAATGGATGCCTTATGTCTGGCCTGTTCGGAAAAAGCGCGCCGTGCCGACGAGGCCGAACGTGAAGTGGATGAACGCTTCCGTGC
>JBOHYH010000377.1:0-3309 GCA_050737775.1 Arenimonas sp. | reverse complement strand
GCCAGTCGCGGTGGCGGCAAAACCGAACGTGCCGTGATGGCATCGCCACGCGGTTCGGTCGACGGCTATTTACGCCTGACCGAGCAGGGCGAAGTGATTCATCGCAAATACGGCGTGCGCGCACTGGCCGAAAGAAATCTCGAACAAATGACCGGAGCAGTATTGCGTGCAACATTACGACCACGGCCACACGAATCCCGCGAAACAAAATGGCGCGAAGTCACCACACAGATGGCGGCCGAGGCTCGCAAGCATTATCGCGCCCTTGTTCATGACGATCCCGGCTCTGCCGAATATTTTCGCGCCGCCACACCAATAGACGTGATCGAGCGTTTGCGTATCGGTTCGCGACCTTCCCGGCGCGGTGGGCGCGCTGGTGTTGAAAGTCTGCGTGCCATTCCCTGGGTCTTTTCCTGGAGCCAGAATCGTTCCGGCCTGACAGGCTGGTATGGCGTGGGCAGTGCATTGACGAACGCGATTGAGCTGCATGGGCATGCAGCTATTTCCGAAATGGCAAAAGACTGGCCATTCTTCGCGACCCTGCTCGACGATATCGAAATGGTGCTGGCAAAATCCGATATGGCGATCTTCGAGCGCTATTCCCTATTGGCGGGAGATTCGCATTCGCATTACTACAAGATTATTCACGACGAATTTATGCGCTGCCAGAACGCTATTCTGTCGATAAAAAACCAGACCTCGCTTCTGCAAGGCGACCAACGCCTTGCACAAAGCATTCGTTTAAGAAATCCGTATGTCGATCCAATCAGCTTGTTGCAGGTAGATCTGCTTGCCCGCTGGCGTGCTGCCGAACGACCTGAAGATGCGCTGTTTCATGCCTTGGTTGCGACAGTGAATGGCATCGCCGCCGGCGTACAAAACACCGGATGACGTAGCCCGGGTCATGGCTCCATCTGACCCGGGGCTTACGGTACTTTCAAAATCAAAAAAAGTCCTGTTCTGCGACTGGACAGCTCTGATCGTCATTGCACCTTGGCATTCCCGGGTCAGATGGAGCCATGACCCGGGCTACATTGATAATTGTTTAGCACCAGCTTCAATCGTTTGTGAATCAAGATCACTTAACTCAATTGTTTGTGCGGCTGCATAATGTCCTGCCCGCATTTTTGCAGAACGCAGATACGACGGATCGTAATGCTGCTGCAACAACTCTTCGACCAATGCCGCCCATTCGCCTTTGTCGGCGAGACCCTGCCAGCGATTGATGGTTTCGCGACCACGCAATACCAGTAAGTATTCCAACAGCATTTTTATTTCAGAGGCATCGGCAAGAAAATGTTGATAGCCTTCAATCAGGAATTCCACTCTGGCCGCAAGCGGTACTTCAATCGTAATTAACTGGCCTTTGGTTTGCATCGCATCGGAAAATATCGATGGCAAACTGAGCGAACCGATTTTTCGACTTTCCGCTTCGACAAACACCGGCTTACTTGGGTCAAATGTTTGTAATTTTTGCCAAAGCAGGGTTTCAAATCTTTTCTGGGTTGGCTGTGCCTGGTCCGGAATCGCACCCAATACCGAACCGCGATGCTCGGCCAGTTTTTCCAGATCAAGTACTTGTGCCTGCATAACTTCGAGTGTTTCCAGCAAACGGGTTTTTCCACTGCCGGTTTTGCCGCAAAGCACCACATAACGAAACTGCGGCGATAAAATTTCAAGTTCGGCGACAACGTGGCGGCGAAAGGCTTGATAACCGCCATGCAATTGCGACGCCGACCAACCGACTTGCCGCAGGATATGCACCATTGCCGCCGAGCGCATGCCGCCGCGCCAGCAATACACCAACGGCTGCCAGTCTTTCGGTTTTCCCTCGAATTGTTGTTCAATATGTTTGGCGATATTGCGGGAAATAAATTGCGCGCCGCGCTGGCGTGCAGCAAACGGCGATTGCTGCTTGTACATCGTGCCGACAATGACGCGCTCTTCATTACTCAATACCGGGCAGTTGATCGCACCGGGTAAATGATCCAGCGAAAATTCCGCCGGAGTCCGCACATCGATGATCACATCGAACTGTGCGAGCTCATTGATATTGGCGACGGCATTTCTTCCCATGAACGCTCTCGTAATCGGTCTATTGTGATGCTGATGTGGCAAACTGCGATGCATACCAGCCTAGCAGATTCAAGCAGGGTTGCCGCTTGCAAGCCATGACACTCAACGAGCATTTCGCCCATGGAAAATCCAATTCGTCTTACCAGTTACAGTCATGGCGGCGGTTGCGGCTGCAAAATTTCGCCGGCGATACTGTCGCAGATTCTTTCCGATATTCCGCAGCGGATGCTGCCAAAAGAATTACTGGTCGGTATCGAGTCCAGCGATGATGCTGCTGTCTATAAATTGAATGACCAGCAGGCCGTGATTGCCACCACCGATTTTTTCACGCCGATTGTTGACGACCCGTTTCATTTTGGCCAGATCGCGGCGACCAATGCTTTGTCGGATGTGTATGCGATGGGTGGACAACCGATTTTTGCCCTTGCGATTGTCGGCATGCCGCTGGACAAGTTGCCGATTGAGGCGATCCAGCAAATCATTGCTGGCGGTGAGTCCATTTGTGCAAAAGCAGGCATTCCTATTGCCGGCGGTCATTCGATTGATACGCTCGAACCGATTTATGGTTTGGTCGCGATGGGTCTGGTGCACCCAGATAATGTAAAGCGTAATAATCAGGCGAAAGCCGGTGATGTTTTAATTCTTGGCAAACCCCTGGGTGTAGGCATTTTATCAGCCGCCCTGAAAAAAGGGCGTCTCGACACCGAGGGCTACGCAGAAATGCTAGCGATCACAACACAGCTCAATACTCCCGGCACCAAGCTGGGGAGTATGCCTGGCGTGCATGCAATGACCGACGTCACCGGTTTTGGCTTGGCCGGACATCTATTGGAAATCTGCCGCGGTTCGCAAGTAACGGCGAAAATACATTTCGCCGATTTGCCGATTCTAAAAACCGCCCGTGATTTTGCCGAAGACGGTATTCTCACTGGGGCATCGAATCGCAATTGGTCCAGCTATGACGAAGAAGTACGTTTCCCAGAAGATTTTCCGGCTTGGCAACGACATCTACTGACTGATCCACAAACCAGCGGCGGATTATTGGTCGCCTGCACGCGCGATAGCGTTAAAGAGGTACTAGCAGAATTTCATCAAAAAGGTTTCGCCGATGCCTGTGTGATCGGCGAATTGAAAGAAGGTGCTGCTGAGTTACATGTGATGTGAAATAGGGTGCGCCTGTGGCGCACCGTGTTGGATATCTGGAAGATGGTGCGCCAGTGGCGCACCCTATAG
>JBOHYH010000376.1:0-17063 GCA_050737775.1 Arenimonas sp. | reverse complement strand
AGCGATTTGTAACGCTCGATCATGGCTGGCACTTGTTCGCTTTGGTCCGGATGGACCATGAATACGACTTCATAATGACGCATGGTTAATTCCTTAAGGATGCGGCCTTTCGGCCAAACAGCCCCCGACATTGAAAATAAAGCAGGTCGTGGAGCAAGGGTCTTCCAACCACTCGGGCGGGAAGCCGACTATTATGCCAGCCTCATGTAACTTAGCGCAAGTATAAGAATTAAAAGAAGTTTTAAGTCAGCGCAAGCGCAGACTCTGGGCGCAAGCCCCAATCAACTTGGCCAGACGAGATTCACGCGTAGCTTCCTGCTTGGCACTAATGACCCACCAAATCACCGTTTTACGATAGAAGGGCGGCTGGCGCTCGAAAAAATCCCAGGCATCCTTATGTTTTTTAAAGACTTTTACATGAGCATCAGGCAAATCGACCTGGTTTTGCTCGAACGCATAAACGCTGGATTTATGCTCTTTACGAGCTTCAAAGGCCTTGATCCCGGCAGTCTGCATGCGCCCTTGCCCAGTCAGTACTTCAACTTTCTTGATGTTGACTGTGCTCCAAATGCTTGTCGGTTTCCTCGGCGCAAACCGGATGGTGTAGCTGACGTCATCAAGAGATTTGCGTACGCCATCAATCCAACCGAAGCAAATCGCCTCATCGACTGATTCAGACCAGGTCATGCTGGGTTTGCCGGAACCTGTTTTGTAGAAACCGACCAGCAGCTCTTTTTCACTTTGATGGTGCTTTGAAAGCCAGGCCCCGAAGTCTTTTGGAGCCTGGAAGAATGTCGGTTTCATTCAGCTGAAATGACTTCAGATTGCCGTTTCTTCAGTAGTAAAGCTTTCACCACAACCGCACTCGCCCGCCATACGAGGGTTTTTGAACACGAACTGCTGATTCAAACCCTGACTGACAAAATCGATCTCGGTGCCATCAACTTGCGGCAAGCTGGCCGGATCAACCAATACTTCCACGCCATCCTGCAGGAAGACCAGATCATCTTCTTTACGATCTTTCGCCATATCAATGACATAAGCCCAACCCGAGCAACCGCTTTTCTTGACGCCGAAGCGCAAACCAATCGCACCCGGCGTTTGCGCCTGGTATTCACGGACTCGGGCTAAAGCGTTGGAACTTAAGGTGACGGCCATGGCTTTTGAACTCTATTGGAGTGAGTGAATTATAACGGTATTACGTGAATGTGCCGGTAAAGGTTATTCTACGTAGCTTAGATAAGCTCTTTTCCCAAGGATTCAAGGCATGGCAGTCGTAAGTATTCAATCGGCGCTCGCAGGCAAAGTGGTTGCGGGTAGTGAAGTCACGGTCAAAGGCTGGGTTAGAACCCGCCGCGATTCAAGTTCAGGCCTCAGCTTCGTCAATGTAAGCGACGGCTCCTGCTTTGATGCCATTCAGGTGGTGACTTCTGCCCTTTTGAGCAATTACGAAAGCGATGTTAAACGCTTGACTGCTGGCTGTGCCGTTATTGCCACAGGAACCTTGGTTGCTTCGCAAGGCAAAGGTCAGAGTTTTGAAATCCAGGCATCGTCAGTTGAAGTGGTCGGCTGGGTAGAGGACCCACTTACCTACCCGATGCAGCCCAAGCAGCACACCATGGAATACCTGCGCGAATACGCCCATCTGCGCCCACGCACGAATTTGTTCGGTGCCGTCACCCGTTTGCGTAATTGCATGGCGCAAGCCGTTCACCGCTTTTTCCACGAGCAGGGCTTCAACTGGATCAACACGCCCATCATCACCACCTCCGATGCCGAAGGCGCTGGTCAAATGTTCCGCATCTCCACATTGGACATGATGAATCTGCCGCGTACCGAAAACGGTCAAATCGATTTCTCAAAAGATTTTTTCGGCAAGGAAGTTTTCCTGACCGTGTCGGGTCAATTGAATGTTGAAGCCTACTGTCTGGCATTGTCGAAGGTCTACACTTTCGGCCCGACCTTCCGCGCCGAGAATTCGCATACCACTCGCCATCTGGCCGAATTCTGGATGATCGAACCGGAAATCGCATTTGCCGATCTGAATGATGACGCGAATCTGGCCGAAGCGTTTCTGAAATACATTTTCCAAGCCGTGCTGAATGAACGCATGGACGACATGCAATTCATCGACGAGCGTGTCGAAAAAGGCGCGATTGCCAAGCTTGAAAACTTCATCAAATCGCCGTTCGAGCGCATTGACTACAGCGATGCCATTGCCCTGCTGCAAAAATCCGGCCAGAAGTTCGACTTCCCGGTTGAATGGGGCCTGGATCTGCAAACCGAACACGAACGCTGGCTGACCGAAAAACACATCGGCCGCCCTGCCGTGGTCATGAACTATCCTGAGCAAATCAAAGCCTTCTACATGCGTTTGAATGACGACGGTAAAACCGTTGCCGCGATGGACGTGCTGGCACCGGGCATTGGTGAAATCATCGGCGGCAGCCAACGCGAAGAACGTTTGGACATTCTGGATTCGCGCATGCGTCAGTTTGGTCTGGATCCGGCGCATTACGAGTGGTACCGCGACTTCCGTCGTTACGGCACTGTGCCGCATGCCGGTTTTGGTTTAGGTTTCGAGCGTTTGGTCGTATATGTTTGCGGCCTGCAGAATATTCGCGACGCCATTCCTTATCCACGTGCACCTGGCGTTGCAGAATATTGATCTGGAAACCCATGAATTCAATCTGGCTTTTTCTATTTCTCGGATTGACCGGTTCCGCAGGGCCCGGTCATTTCGGTTTTCGGGTATTGGCTTATCGCCATCAACTCGATAAAAAGTATGAATTCGCCCAGGGCACCGAAGATGGCGGCTTGGGTTACAGCTGGTGGCTGATGGGCTTTGGCTATACCAAATTCAAAGACTCCGGCATGAATCTTTTTGCCGGCAATGCAGGCGTGATGGGCTGGTTGACGCTGATCGGAATTATCGGCACCGCAGTCGCTATCGCGCTTAAATAACGAGAAACCTATGAACGATCATTTTGAAGAAGAATTAAACGCCGATGGCTTCATTATCGAAACCGAGCAATGGTGGCTGACGATTTTTCATCGCCAGCTGGTATGGGCTCGTCTGCGCGTTTTCGACAGCGGCATTGCCCAGGTATTCGATTCCACAGGCAACACCCTGGTGTACGAGAGCCATGAAATTGCAGCCTCTGCGCTCATGGACGCAGAGTTCCGTTCACTGGACGGCATGGACGATGACGATGCCGAATTGTTCGGCATTCTGCTGGAAGATCTGGTGCCGCCTGAAAGCGATGACGACAGTGAACTGGTGCCATTCATGATGCGCACCTTGCCGGATCAAACCAAACACTGATGTACACGCCAAAGTATTTCGCCGAAAGCGATTTGCTTGAACTCGACCGACTGGTCGAGTGGAACGCATTTGCAACGCTCATTACAGTGATTGACGGACAATCTTCGGTAACGCATTTGCCGGTCATCTACGAGCGTGACGAAGATAAAGTCGTTTTTCGTGGCCATTGGGCCAAACCCAATCCGCAATGGAAAGGCAATCTTGATGCTTTGCTGATTATTCATGGTCCGAACGCCTATATTTCTCCAGGATGGTATCCGGACAAGGAAGAGAAGGTTCGCGTACCTACGTGGAATTATGCGATAGCACATATTCACGGACAGCTCGAAATCACGCACAATGAAAACGACTTGGCCGGCATAGTTTCGGAATTAACCGAGCTGCATGAAACCAATGTTGGCAGCGATTGGGAATTTGAACCTGAAACCCGCGAAGACCATCGCAAACAATTGGCTGGTATCGTCGGATTCAAGCTTGTGGCACAACAAATAGCGATGAAATTCAAATTGAGCCAGAATCACCCTGAGGCCAACATTGAATCCGTCATTGATCAATTACCCAATAGTCATCAGCGTGACGGCATCGCCATTGCACAAATGATGCGCGAACAACTGAATAAAGCAAAACCCTAAGGACTACACGATGCAACAATATTCACTGCAAGGAAAAACGGCTTTGGTTTGCGGTGCCTCCGAAGGAATTGGTCGTGCAAGCGCAATCGGCCTGGCAGAACAAGGGGCCAATATTATTTTACTGGCGCGACGTCCGAAAGTTTTGGATGAAGTTCGCAATGCCCTACCCTGTGTAGTCGAAGGCCAGCAGCATAATTACATGATGGCGGACGTGTCTGATGCGACCGGATTAAAAATCAAACTCGATGAAATGTTGAAGGCATTCAAGATCGACATCCTGATCAACAACACGGCAGGTCCTGCAGGTGGTGCGGCAAACACGGCAACGCCTGATCAATATCTTGCAGTTTTCCAGCAGCACCTGATCGCCAACCAAATTTTATTGCAGGCGGTTTTGCCAAATATGAAAGACAGGCAATGGGGTCGCATCGTCAATATTATTTCGACATCGGTGAAAGAACCCATTGCCAATCTGGGTGTGTCCAATACGATTCGCGGTGCTGTTGCGAGCTGGTCTAAAACGCTGGCCAGTGAATTGGGGCCTTTCGGCATTACAGTTAACAACATTTTACCTGGCTACACCAAGACTCAGCGACTTGGACAAATCCTCGATGAGCGCTCAAAAGCGACCAATAAGGCAAGCGAAGAAATTGCGGCCGCAATGATAAGCACAGTGCCTGCCGGGCGCTTCGCCGATCCCTCCGAAATTGCCGCTGCAGTGGTTTTTCTAGCGTCACCACAAGCAAGTTACATTAACGGCGTAAACCTGCCGGTGGATGGCGGACGCACACGCTCGCTTTGACATTGCCTACACGCTTTAGGGTTAAACTGGTTTGAGTCAAGGCAAAGTGCGGTCCGGGGGGATCCACGCATGAACATGGATGATCAGCGCCGAGCGGTTCGCTATAGCTATCAATGCCAAGTCATCGTTGCGACTGTAAATAACTCCTGCATTACGCAACTTGAAAACCTCTCGCAGACGGGCTGCTGCATTCAAAAACCTGCAGACTGGAATTTTTCTCCGAACGATGTCCTGAACCTTTATTTCGTGATGGACAACGAAAATGTCATGGATGCCGAAGCAATGCTGGTATGGGACAGTGACAAGCTGATTGGCCTGCAATATCTGCAGGCCCAGACGATCCCTATCCAAATTGTTGATGAAATGCAGTAGGATTCGCTCCATGGCCCTATTCGAACGCCGAATTCACACACGTCACCTGCAACATGGCCACGCCATGTTCGTGGCTGCGAACAAGGCTTTTCTCGTCGAGATTAAAGACATCTCGAAAGGCGGCTGCCAAATTTCACGCCCCCGTTCCTGGCCATTCAATCTTCAGGACGAAGGACGCGTCTACATATTTGGCGAGCCTGGACCGGTACCAAGTTATTCGGCACGTATTGCCTGGTATCGGGAAGAATTTGTCGGTATAGAGTTCAGCCCATAATCGATGCTTGCAGCCAGTTCAAACTTTTACTACCGACAAACAAACCTGTCCGCATGGGCTGCTTACGGGTTAATCTAGCGACATGACATTGATGCTCCACAATACTATCGGCAGCAAGCAAACAGCCGCGCATAATGACGCCTGGCTTGATGTAATAAATCCCGCTACCGGTGAGTTCTTTGCCCGCTGTCCTGATAGTAACCGCAATGATATTGAAGCTGCGGTTATCGCGGCCCGCAAGGCATTTCCCTCCTGGTCACGCTTGAGTAACGCCGAGCGTGCCAGTTGGCTGAATAAATTGGCCGATGCCCTTGAACAGAACATTGATGAGTTTGCGCTGGCTGAAACCAATAATGCCGGCAAACCTCTTGCGCTGAGTCGTGATATTGAAATGCCACGTGCAGTCGAAAACCTGCGATTTTTCGCTGCCGCTGCCAGCCAGTTTTCAAGTGAATCGCATCACGGCCAGGCCGGCTGGAATGTCACTACCCATTCACCGCTGGGTATCGTCGGCTGCATTTCACCCTGGAATTTGCCGCTGTATCTATTTACCTGGAAAATTGCACCCGCATTGGCATCGGGTAATTGCGTGATAGCAAAGCCGTCGGAAATCACACCGGTAAGCGCTGCCATGCTGGGCGAACTGGCACAGAAAATCGGTTTCCCGGAAGGCGTTTTGAATATTGTGCATGGGCTTGGCCACAAAACCGGGCAGGCCCTGGTTGAACATCCTGATGTAAAAGCAATTTCATTTACCGGCAGCACGGTCGTTGGCAAAAAAATTGCGGCTCATTGTGGCCCTGCACTAAAAAAAGCATCGCTTGAACTAGGCGGGAAAAACCCGACCATTATTTTTGCCGATGCACCCAGAAAAAATCTGATCGACACGCTAATCCGATCGGCTTTTCAAAACTCCGGACAAATTTGTTTATGCGGCTCGCGAATTCTGATCGAAAAGTCCATCTATGCGGAAATCCGCGATGCCTTTGTTGCCAGAGCGAAACAACTCCGCGTAGGCGACCCTGCCGATGCCAAAACTCAAATGGGCTCGATGATTTCAAAGGCACATTTCGACAAGGTTATTTCTCATATTGAGCTCGCCAAAGCCGAAGGCGGCGAGTTGCTTTGTGGTGGCAATGCCGTTGTACCCTCGGGCCGTTGCGAGCAAGGCTGGTTTATCGCCCCCACCGTTTTTGAAAATCTTGGTCCTTATACTCGAACCAATCAGGAAGAAATTTTCGGGCCAGTCGTCACACTGCAAGTTTTCGAAGATGAAACAGAAGCGGTGGCATTGGCAAATGCCAGTGAATACGGGCTGGCGGCCAGCATCTGGACCAGTGATATTCGCCGCGCCCATCATGTTGCCAATGCAGTGGAATGTGGAATCATATGGATCAATACCTGGCTGCAACGTGATTTGCGAACACCCTTCGGCGGCATGAAACAATCCGGTCTCGGCCGCGAAGGCGGATTGGACGCCATGCGTTTTTTCACCGAAACAAAAAATATTTGCATCGACCTGGGATAGAGCATGCCACTACAAGATTTGCTTAAACAGAACAAGGAATGGGCCGAAAAAGTCCGTCAGGAAGACCCGGATTTTTTCAAACGCCTGTCGAAAATGCAGGCACCAAAATACCTCTGGATTGGCTGCTCGGATTCACGCGTCCCTGCCAATCAGATTACCGGTATGCAACCGGGCGAAGTGTTCGTGCATCGCAATATCGCCAATGTGGTCGTGCACACCGATTTGAATTGCCTGAGTACGATTCAATTTGCCGTCGATTTATTGAAGGTCGAACATATTATTGTCTGTGGTCATTACGGTTGTAGCGGTGTACACGCAGCACTTTCAAATACACGTGTCGGCTTGGCTGATAATTGGCTTCGTCATATTGCTGATGTCGCCAACAAACATTCAGCATTTATTCAAAGCCAGGAATTCGATTCCATGCGCCACGCACGACTTTGCGAGGTCAATGTGATCGAGCAAGTGGTCAATGTCTGTCAAACCACGGTAGTTGAAGACGCTTGGGCCCGCGGTCAGAACCTGACCGTGCATGGCTGGGTCTACAGTTTGCTCGATGGCCGCATTACAGACTTGAGCATGAGCATTCATGGCAAAGACGAACTTGCCCGTGTATACCCGAAAGCGCTTGAAAAACTGCGGGAACATTCGGTGCGATGAATAATTCAATCGAAACCAGCAATGCACCGAAAGCCGTTGGTCACTACCCGCACGCGCGTCAAGTAGGCAATTTGCTTTTCCTGTCCGGCATTGGTCCACGCAGCGCGGCTGACAACAGTATTCCTGGCAATGTGTATCGCGATGATCATTCACTGGAAAGTTACGATATCAACGCCCAGTGCCATTCAGTTTTTGCCAATGTAAAGGCGGTTCTGAAGGCCAGTGGCGCCGACCTCGATGACTTGGTGGATGTCACCGTATACCTGACAAACATGGGGCGCGACTTCAAAAGCTACAACCAAATCTGGGCCGAGTATTTTCCCGATGCGGCATTGGCTCCATGTCGCACGACATTAGGTATTACCGCGCTACCGACACCGATCGCCATCGAATTGAAATGCACCGCAGTACTGAAGGAGTAATCATGCTGACACCGGCCTTCAATTTTCAAAAATGGATCGATGAAAATCGGCACTTGCTGAAACCACCGGTTGGCAACAAATGTATTGTCGATGGTGATTTCATCGTGATGGTGGTGGGCGGCCCGAACCAACGTACCGATTACCACTGGGATGAAGGCCCGGAATTTTTCTACCAGCTCGAAGGCGAGATGGTGCTGAAAATCCAGGAAGATGGCAAAGCACGCGATATTCCGATCAAGGCTGGCGAGATTTTCTATCTGCCGCCAAGAACACCGCATTCACCACAACGCGGGCCGGACTCCATAGGCTTGGTCATCGAACGCAAACGTTTGTCGAATGAGCTTGATGGCTTGTCCTGGTATTGCGAAGCCTGTAATCACAAGTTGTATGAAGAATTTTTCATGCTGGAAAATATCGAAACGCAATTTCCCGCCGTGTTCGATAAATTCTACAGCTCCAAAGAGCACCGCCGCTGCGACCAATGCGGGCACTTAAACCCGGCACCGCCCAAATACCTGTAGGAGGGCCCTTGGGCCCGACTTGCCCCCATTGATGCCATTTCGTCGCCCCTAAGCCGCCTCCTACGAGTAGAAGATCGTTTAAACTAAGCCATGCTAAAAATCGATACCCACGCTCATTATCTGCCGCAAAAGTGGCCAGACCTTGCCACCAAATATGGCGACAACCGCTTTGCCGTGATCCATGAAGGCAGCGATGGCAAACACAATATCTATAAAGACGGAAAATTTTTCCGCGAGATAAAATCCAACACCTGGGACCCGGTTGAGCGCATTAACGACTACGCAAAATTCGGCGTGCAGGTGCAAGTGATCTCGACGGTGCCCGTGATGTTTAGCTATTGGGCAAAACCGCATCATGCTTTGGAGCTGCATCAAAGCCTGAATGATCATATGGCGGGAACCTGCCGTGATCATCGCAAGCACTATGCCGGCATCGGCACGGTGCCATTGCAATCACCGCGATTGGCGATTCAGGAATTGGAGCGTTGTGTCGATCAATTAGGCTTACAGGGAATCCAGATTGGCTCGCATATCAATGATTGGAATCTGGATGCACCCGAGCTGTTTGAGTTTTTCCAAGCTGCACAGGATCTGGATGCCGCCATCCTGATTCACCCCTGGGACATGATGGCCAGTGAAGCCATGCCCAAATACTGGATGCCCTGGTTAGTCGGTATGCCAGCCGAGCAAACGCGTGCTGCCTGCGCGCTGATCTTTGGTGGCGTGCTTGAACGTCTTCCGAAATTAAAGGTTTGTTTCGCGCACGGCGGCGGCAGTTTTCCTTACACCATTGGCCGCATCGAGCACGGCTTCAAGATGCGCCCGGATTTAGTAGCAACGGACAACCCGCGGAATCCGCGTGAATATTTCGGACGCATGTATTTCGATTCCTGCGTGCACGATCCGCGTGCCTTGCAATACTTGCTCGATACCGTAGGCACCAAGACCGTCATGCTTGGCACTGATTACCCCTTCCCGCTCGGCGAACAAGTACCCGGCAGCGGTATTGATTCACTGAATTTGTCCCAAGCTGATCAAGAACGTTTATTCCACGGCACGGCATTGGAATGGCTCGGACTCAGCAAGTCCCGATTCGAGTAAAAAAATGTCCGAACTTTTTTCTGAAGCCTATGCCTTGCAGCAGGATTCGCAAGACGACTTGCGACATTTCCGCGAGCAATTTTTCATTCCGCAGCATGATGGCAAAAATCAAGCGTATTTCTGCGGCAACTCGCTCGGCTTGCAGCCAAAGTCACTACCAGCGGCATTGACCGAGGAATTAAACAACTGGTCGCAGAATGGCGTTGAAGGCCATTTCCAAGGCAAACACCCCTGGATGCCGTATCACGAATTCGTTCGTGATTCTTTGGCTTCGGTGGTCGGAGCGATGCCTTCGGAAGTTGTCGCCATGAATTCACTGTCGGTCAATCTGCATTTGATGATGGTGAGCTTTTACCGTCCGACCAAGGACCGCAACGCGATACTGATCGAAGCTGGCGCATTTCCATCTGATCGCTATGCCGTTGAGTCGCAGGTGCGTTTTCATGGTTTTGATCCTGCTGAAAGCCTGATCGAAATTGAACCAGATTTACCCGGCGGCGTTTTCTCGATGGCTCTGATTGAAAAGACTATTGCCGAGCACGGTCATCGCATCGCCTTGATTCTCTGGCCAGGCGTGCAATATCGCACCGGCCAATATTTTGATCTCAAAGAAATTACCCGTTTGGGCCATGCCGCTGGTTGCAGCGTGGGTTTCGACCTGGCACATGCGGCCGGCAACTTGCCATTGAATCTGCATGACAGCGGCGCCGATTTTGCCGCTTGGTGCAGTTACAAGTATCTGAACTCGGGGCCAGGCGCCATTGCCGCTTGTTTTGTGCATGACCGTCATGCCAATGCAAAACTTCCGCGTTTTGCCGGTTGGTGGGGGCATGACAAAAACACGCGTTTCAAAATGGGGCCGGAATTCATTCCCACGCCCGGCGCCGATGGCTGGCAATTAAGCAATCCGCCTATTTTTGCCTTGGCACCGCTGCGAGTGTCTCTGGAAATTTTCCAACAGGCCGGAATACAAAATCTGCGTGCAAAATCCCTCAAGCTCACCGCCTATCTGGAAGCACTGATTCTGCAGGAATTGCAGAACACTCTGAGCATTCTCACGCCGAACAATCCCGATCAACGTGGCTGCCAATTATCATTGCGGGTCAATGCAGGTCGCGAACAGGGTCGTGCATTATTTGAAGCTTTGTCGGCACAGGGCATTGTCGGTGATTGGCGCGAGCCCGATGTCATCCGGATTTCTCCAGCACCGCTTTACAATAATTATTCCGACGTGTTGCGATTCGCCCATGCCGTAAAACTCTGGCAGGACTCAACACATGCAGCCTGACAGCAAGCATAAAATAACGATTGCCGGTGCCGGTCTGGCAGGGGCATTGCTCGCCACGCTGCTCGCACGTAAAGGTTGGCAGGTTGAAGTCTTCGAGAAACGTCCAGACCCCCGTGTAAAAGGCTATGAGGGCGGACGCTCGATCAATCTTGCTCTTGCAGAACGTGGCTTGCATGCACTTCGCGAAGCCGGTCTGAATGATGTTGTCATGCAGCAAGCCGTGATGATGCGCGGCCGCATGGTGCATATGAAAAATGGCGACACCCAATTACAGCGTTATGGCAAAGATGACTCCGAGGTTATTTGGTCGGTGCATCGCGGTGAATTGAATATCACCTTGCTCAATGCCGCCGAGGCAGCCGGTGCAAAAATAAGCTTCAACCATCGCATTGAAAACATTGATTTCGATGCAAAAAAAATGACGATGGTTAACGACTTCGATCGCTCATCGGCCATCCTGGATTTCCATGTCCTGATCGGCGCTGATGGCGCCGGTTCCGGCGTACGCACAGCCCTGAAAAATCAAAATCATTTGACCGAACGTTTCGAATCCCTGGGCCATAGTTACAAGGAACTGGAAATTCCGCCGAATGCAGCAGGCGAATTCCAGCTCGAAGCCAATGCCCTGCATATCTGGCCACGCGGTGGTTATATGTGCATCGCGCTGCCGAACACCGAGAAGACATTCACGGTCACTTTATTTCTGCCCAATGAAGGCGATCCGAGTTTTGCAACCTTGCCTGACTTGGCCGCTGCACGAAAATTCTTTGAAACCGATTTTGCCGATGCCCTGCCCCTTATCCCGAATTTCGATGAAGACTTCATCAATAATCCAACTTCCGGCTTAAGTACACTGTATTGCGATAACTGGCATCTTGATGGTCGCGTTGTTCTGCTCGGTGATGCAGCGCACGCCATGGTGCCATTTCACGGCCAGGGCATGAATTGCGCGTTTGAAGATTGCCTGGCGCTCGTGCAGCACATTGAGCAATCCAATCACTGGGAGCAAGCCTTCAGCGAATTTGAGCAGGAGCGTAAACCCAACGCGCTGGCCATCCAGACCATGGCACTGGAGAACTACATCGAAATGCGTGATCGCGTTGACGACCCCGACTTCCTTTTACAACGCCAACTCGAGCGCACACTGGCCGAACGACACCCAGGTGTGTTCATTCCGCGCTATGCCATGGTGAGCTTTAGCCGGGTGCCGTATCGTTTTGCCTTCGAGCGTGGCCTGCAGCAACGCCAATTATTAATCGAAGCCACCCGCGGCAAACAAAGCCTGGCCGAGATTGACGTAACAAAATTTGACGAAAAAATCACCGAATTATTCGCCCAAACTCCCCGAAATACTGGCGTTTGATCGACCTTGGGTTTAGCCTGAATATCCGGAGAGGGGGTGTTTGGTGAAAATGATCCTATTGGCTGAAAGCTCGCAAACGCGGCGACGCGCATTGTCCGCAGTACTCAGCCAATATGGTTACGGTGTTACCGCCGTTGCCACGCTCGCCGAAGCCTACGATAGCTTGCTCAAGGCGCAAATCGGCCACAACAATCTCGATGCCGTCGTGCTCGGCTGGCCGGAATATTCCGAAGGTATTGCCGAAGACGTATTCGGCTTGTTGCATGGTGAACGTTTCGAACATCTGCCTGTATTAGTCATGGCCGATTCGAGCAATGCCAATGCGGTGAATTGGCGTATGTCGCGTCCACGTACAGCATTAACCTTGTGGTCGGATTATCTCGAGGCACCGAGTGCCATTGATCAATTACTGCGCCCCACCCAAAGCATTAAACCGGCCTTGAGTTCGCATGAAGAACAAATAAAGATTTTATTCGTCGATGACTCAGCCACCATCCGCGCCGGTTATTCCAAACTGTTGCAGAAGCACGGTTATTTTATTGAAACTGCCGACAGTGTTGATGAAGGCTGGAAAAAAGTATCGGCGCAGAATTTCGATATCGCGATTATTGACTACCTGATGCCGGAACAAAACGGTACCGCGCTTATCACCAAGATCCGCAACAACCAGGAAACCCAGCACATTCTCACGGCGACCATTACAGGCACATATTCTGATGCCGTGATAGCAGAATCGCTGGCCTGCGGTGCACTGGAATGTTTGTTCAAGAGCGAGTCCAAAGATTTATTGCTTGCTCGCATCGCTTCACTGGGCCGAACCATCAACGACCGGAAAGCCATTGATAACGAGCGTCGCCGCTTGCAAGGCATTTTGTCCTCGGTCGGTGAAGGCGTTTACGGGGTCGATTCGGACGGCACCATTCAATTCATCAACCCCGCAGCACTCGATCTGCTTGGTTATAGCCATGCCAGCGAACTGGTCGGACAAAATGCTTTCGACGCTTTCCACTATGCCGATGAAGATGGCTTGCCGATGCAACGCACGGCTTCTTATCTGAATCTCTGCTACACCAATGGCAGCGAAGTGTCGTCCTGGCAGACGCGTTTCTGGTCATCGAATAAACGCGGCATCCCGGTCGAATGCAATATCCACCCACTGAAGATGGAATCCGAATTGAACGGTTCGGTGGTGGCTTTCCGTGATATTTCCGCACGTCGTGCCCTTGAAGAAGAATTACGTTGGCAAGCGGACCATGACAGCCTGACCAAACTCTATAACCGTGGCTGGTTTGAAGCCCAGCTTGAACGGGAATGCAGCAAGGTGCGTCGTACCGGACAAACGGCGATGTTGCTGTTTATCGATCTGGATCGTTTCAAATATATCAACGATACCGCCGGTCATGCTGCTGGCGATAAGCTGCTGGTGGAAGTCAGTCAGCGATTGAAATCGCGTTTACGAGGCGCCGATTATCTGGCGCGCATGGGCGGTGACGAGTTCGCCGTCTTGCTGACCAATGTCGGCACCAGTGATTTGACGACACTCGCAGAAGGTTTCCGTCGCGTGCTGACCGCATCGCCATTTACCTATGGCGGAAAAAGTTATCGCATCACCCTCTCGGTCGGCTGTGCAAAAATTGATGACGCCACCAACTCACCAAGCGATGCCATGGCACACGCCGATATCGCCTGCCATATGGCGAAAAAATCCGGCCGCAACCAGTGCCAGATCTATTCGCATGAAACTGGAAGGCTGGCTGCACTCGATGTCGACCTGGGCTGGTCGGTTCGTCTGGAAGAAGCCTTCCGCACCGACAAATTTGCACTTTGCTATCAACCCATCGTGCCTTTGAAAGGCATCGAGAACGACGTTGTCGGCAATAACAACAGCAAGGACATCTGGCTACGGCAACTGGAACGCAATCCCTATTCCGAAGCCTTGTTCGAAGTACTGATTCGCATGAAAGGCAATCAAGGCGAATTGATTTCGCCCAATGCCTTCCTGCCAGCGGCCGAACGCTTTGGCCTGATGCAGGACATCGATTTCTGGGTTATCAATCATGCCCTCGCCGCCCTGCGTGAAACCCGTGACAGCCCGCGCCCGATTGGACTGACAATCAATATTTCGGCACAGACGCTGGAAAAAGGCGGCATTCCGGATTATGTCACTGCAAAAATCGTTGAATACAACGTCAATCCAGCGGCACTGGTATTTGAAATTACCGAATCGCATTCGATCAGCGATCTTGAAAGTGCACAGAAACAACTATCGGCACTGCGCGCGCTCGGGTGCCGTATTGCGGTTGATGACTTCGGCACCGGCTTTTCGACCTTTGCCTACCTCAAACAAATTGAAGCCGATATTCTGAAAATTGATGGTTCGTTAATTCAGGGATTGCCAGATGATATTCTTGATCGCACCATCATCGCTGCCCTTACTTCGATTGCAGAAACAGCCGGTAAATTAACCGTTGCCGAGTGCGTCGAAGATGCCTCGATGTTGCTAACGCTTTATGAATGCGGCGTCGATATGGCCCAGGGTTATGTCGTGGGCATGCCCCGCTTGCATTTGCCTAAATCCCTGCCTACGCTTGGAACTAATTTATTCCAAGACCAAGCGCAGCTTTCAGGCATTTAATGGCAAAATCCTTTCTGTGGTATGACTTAGAAACATTTGGCAGAGATCCACGACGTTCACGCATCGCACAATTCGCCGCGATTCGGACCGATGAAGCACTGAACGAAATCGACGAACCCATTTCCTGGTTCTGCCAACCTGCCAACGATTTGCTGCCCTCGCCGGAGGCAGCCTTGATAACGGGCATCAGTCCTCAACAAGCATTGCGTGACGGTGTATGCGAGGCAGAATTTTTTGCCAGCATTCATGAAGAACTCTCCACTGCAAATACCTGCGCCGTCGGTTACAACTCGATTCGCTTCGATGATGAATTTATCCGATTCGGTCTTTATCGAAATTTCCACGATGCCTATGAGCGCGAATATCGCAATGGAAATTCGCGCTGGGATTTGCTCGACTTCATGCGGCTGGCACATGCGATGCGACCAGAAGGACTTGAATGGCCGAAACGTGACGATGGCTTTACCAGCTTTAAACTGGAACATCTCGCCGAAGCGAATGGGACACGTGAAGGTATGGCGCATGAAGCGCTATCCGATGTGCGCGCATTGATCGGTCTGGCTCGAAAACTGAAAACCGCACAGCCCAAACTCTGGGATTACTATCTGGAATTGCGCAGCAAGGAAAAAGTCGTTTCGCTGCTCGATGTCTTCAGGCAAACCCCTGTGCTGCATATATCCGGACAATTTCCGGCCGAGCACCTCTGCGGTGCTTTGGTTATTCCACTGACCTGGCACCCGGACATCAAGAATCGCGCCATCGTATTTGATTTAAGTTGCGACCCAACTGATTTACTGACGCTGGATGCCGATGAAATTTCAGAGCGTGTCTTTATTCGGCAAATCGATTTGCCCGAAGGCATGTCGCGCATACCATTGAAAGAAATTCACGGCAATCGTTGCCCGGTCGTATTGCCTTTGAATCATTGCCGCGATGAAGACTTCCAGCGCATGGGCATTGATAAAGATAAATGCATGGCCAATGCGAGCCTGATTCAGCAAGCTTCGGGTATCGCGGAAAAAGTAAGACAGGTATTCACGAAGCGGGCAGCTTACGATCTGTCCGATGCCGATGGCGCGTTGTACGATGGCTTCCCGAGCGACAGCGACAAGCGTTTTTTTTCTACTATCCGGAGTAGCTCTGCGACCCATTTGAAAAACTTTCTGTCGCCCTGGAAGCCTGGCTCGCGATATGACGAATTATTATTCCGCTACCGGGCCAGAAACTGGCCAGACAGCTTGTCACTGGAAGAAATCGGACGCTGGAATGCCTATAGGCTGCAGCGACTTGGCAAGGAATCGTCACAATCCGAATACAGTTTCGAGAGCTATTATCTTGAAATTGAAAGGTGCCGTACCCTTGCAACTGCCGAGCAGCAAAGTCTGCTGGATCAATTGCAGGTCTGGGGCCAAAGTATCGAGGCGAGCCTATGAAATACTTCAGCGATAAGACATTCAAATTCCTGAATAATCTGCACAAGAACAATAATCGCGAGTGGTTCAACGAGCACAAAACCGATTACGAAACCCATGTCCGGCAGCCTTTTCTTGCCTTGATTGGCGACTTTCAAGCGCCGCTCGCCAAAATCAGTTCGCATTATGTTTCCGACCCTAGAGCCGTTGGTGGCTCGCTATTTCGCATTAACCGCGACGCCCGTTTCTCGAAAGACAAATCACCCTATAAACATTTTATGGGTGCGCGTTTTTATCATGAACGCGGCCGTGACAGCGAAGCTCCGAAATTCTATTTTCATTTGCAGCACAAGCAGTGTTTCATAGCTGCCGGGCATTGGTATCCGGAAGCCGAAGTACTTCGCAAGGTACGGCAATTCATTCTGGATAATCCGGCCAGCTGGAAAAAAGCGGTTTACTCGAAAAAATTCCGGGACAAATATTCCCGTGAAGCCGAAACTGTTGTCCGGGTTCCTCGCGGCTTCCCCGCCGATCATGAATTTGTCGAGGATTTGAAGTTGAAGAGCTTCGTTGCCATGACGCCGATCAGCGACGATATCATCTGTAGCGATCAACTACTGAAAACCATCACCCAATCCTGCCAGGAACTGTCACCGATGATGGACTACCTGTGCGCTGCACTCGATCTGGAATACTGAATAACACTGTAGCCCGGGTCATAGCTCCAC
>JBOHYH010000375.1:0-11820 GCA_050737775.1 Arenimonas sp. | reverse complement strand
GTGAAGAGCTAACGGAAGGATCAAGTACCTGATTATTACCCGACACAATGGTCAGGCCACTCGCCACCGCTGCCGTCAATCCGGTTGCGCTGAAGCTTGTGGAAGGGCCACCCAAGACGGTTGCACTCACCGTGTTGATACCAGCAGCTGGGCCGAGTGTTAGCACGGTAGATGCTTGGCCGGCAGCATTGGTGAGAGCATTGATAAGTGAAACCGAACCACCACCACCGGTCACCGCGAAAGTAATCGGCACACCACTTAACGCCAATGGTTTGCGTGGGCCGGAACCCGGAGCGGCAAATACACCGGCAGGCAGTGAAATTTGCACGGTCAATGCCACCGGCAAAGCCGTCGATACGGGACCCGCTTGCCCGTTACCGCTGGATGCGACCAGGCTTACCATCACGGCATTTGCCGCAAAGTCGATGTTTAGAGCGCCGCCAAAAGCACTGGCACGAATCACGGAGGCACCGCTGCCACTGCCGAAGCTGAAGGTATTGCTGGCCTGACCACCCGCATCACTAACACTGCTTGCGTTAGTCAATGTGGCAGGGCCAGAAATAACCGACCAGTTGACTGTTTGGCCGGAGATGGCATTGCCAAACCCATCGCGCAACACGACAACGAGCGGTGAGTTTGCCGGTGAGCCAATGACGCCGGATTGACCATCGCCGGAAACAATCACGAGCGTGTTATTGGGTGTTGGACTTGCGCTCAGCGAGAACGTTACCGAGGCGGTTGGCTCATCGGCACGCGTTGCGGTAATGCTGATGGGTCCTACCACCGGGCCGGCGGTCACGGTAATGCTGGCATCACCGGCAGAATCGGTATCACTGGTGCCGGATGACAACACTGCGCTGCCCGATGCCAATACCCAGTTAATTGTGATATCTGCGTCGGCAACGCCATTGTTAGTTGCATTAACCACTAATGGCGAAGCGAATGGCACATTGATGAAAGCCACCTCGCCGTTACCCGATGTACGACTCAGTGCAAGCGTAGATACCGCTGCTGCGATATTCAATGTGAAGCTTGTCGTCGCTGTTGGCTCATCGCTACGCGTGGCAGTAATCACCACGGGTCCGACCGTGTTGCCTGCGTTGACATTGATCGAAGCCATACCCGAACCATCGGTATCACTCGTGGCTGCTGACAATGTAGCGTCGCCGCTCGAGACTGCCCAATTGATTGTTACGCCCGATGCCGGGTAACCGCTGTCTTGCGCGGTGACGATGAGAGGTGCAGTGAATGTCGTATTCGGTGTTGTCGTCTGCGTATCGCCAGAGTCGATAAATAAAGTGCGAGAGACAGCAAGCACTTCATGATTCGTAATGACGCTTAGGCCTGAGTTTGTTGCTTCAATTTGTATTGGTCCTACTGTGTTGCCGAAACTGAAAGTGACATTGGCGTTGCCGCTGCCATCGGTCACTGTCGAGCCAGAATCCAGAACAGCGTCGCCGCTTAAAACTGTCCAGTCCACATTTCGGTCAGGGAGCCCAATACCGCCGCCATTGGTAAGCTGTACCACAATCGGCGCCGCGGCCGGGGTGTTCGGTGGTCCGCTTTGGTCATCACCACTAATGACATCCAGTCTCGGTGCAAAGGTGGATTCAAGATCGAACACCACGCTATTGCCCGAGTCATCCCGCTCGGCAGTAATTTGTATCGGCCCTGAATTACCCGTGGCATCCACATTGATTTGTGAAAAACCGGAAGTGTCGGTCGTGGTGGTACCGCTCGACAGGATGGCATCGCCCGATGTCACGCTCCAATTGATTTGCACGCCGCTGGCTGCCACGCCACTGTTTTCTGCCAATACGACAATCGTATTGGGGAATGTCGTTCCCAATGGCGTGGTTTGATTATTGCCAGCATGCAATATGAGAACTTGCGTTGCTGAAACAACGTGTATGGTGAATGTTACCGGTGCAATCGGGCAGGCAGGATCCGGACTGACTGGACAGCTGCCATCAACCGTGACCGTGAAATCACCTATAACGGCACTGGTGAAGGTATTGGAACTGTCGCCTGCGCTATCGACGGGTGAATTGCTGCTGCCCAACGTACCGCCGCTGGCACTCCATAATGTCTGAAGCGAAGTATCGCCTGAGCCGTTCACCACGTAATTGACATCCAGGTCGGCAACGTCACCCACATTGATGGTGATGTCATTTGCACTGACGGTGGTCAACGCGTACACATTGCCGGTGGCAGTAAGGTTGAAACTGACGCCTGCGCCGGAATCTTGTCGCGTTGCATTGATATTGATCGGACCGGCCACATTACCGGCATCGACTGTCATCGTCGCGAAGCCGCTTGCATCCGTGATGGAGGGATTCGCGGAGGTAAACGTGGCCGAACCAAACGAGATAGTCCAATCGATGGCTACGCCTGCTACCGGCACGCCGTCATCGAGTGCCTGAACCGAGAGCGGGCTTGAGAATGAGGTTGCCAAGGCTGCACTTTGGCCATCGCCCGAATCGAGCACCAATGATTTGTCGATAACGGTAATCGTGAAAATTTCATTCGGCGGCGGGCAGGTAGTTCCGCTTCCCTTGGTATTGCCAACGCCATTGCCAAGAATGCCGGCAGGCGGTGCCGCTGCAATCGGGCAGTCGACGGAAGCGGTAACGGTATAGACACCGGCGGCAAATGGTGGAAAGTAAATGGTTTCAGCGTTGCCGGAGGCATCGACCGGTACCGTGGTTGCCGTCAAGAAACCCGACGCAGTCGACCACAACACATTCTGGCCGATCGCCGGAATACCGTTGATCGTGTAATTGGCAGACAGGAAGATGCCAAAGCCGAGCGGAAGATCGTAATTGTTCGAACCATTCGCGACCAGGGTATAGGTGTTTGTACCCACGCTCAGATTGAATGTCGTGAATGCACTTGGCTCATCCTGCCGCGTTGCCCTGATCGTGGTTGTGCCATTGCTCGGGCCTGCGGTGACATTAATACTTGTCAGGCCGCTGCCATTTGTCACCGAGGTGCCACTGGAGAGTAGCGAATCGCCATTGGTCACAATCCAATCAATGGTCACGCCAATGGCAGGCGAACCATTATCGTTGGCCAAGACGACGAGTGGGGATGCGAACGCGGCATTGGTTGCGGCACTTTGGCCATTGCCAGAACTGATGTTAAGTGTGCGTGTCACTGAACCGGTGCTTACAATAAATTCGACCGCATTGCCCGGACAATCGGGATCTGCTGCCGCGGGGCACGTGCCCTGCACACGAATACGATAGTTACCATCAATTGTTGGCGTGAAGGTATTCACGCTGTCAGCATTGGCCGCAACTACCGAAGTGGCGCTGCCCAGAATGCCACCGCCCGGTCCACTGACAATGCTCCACTGAGTCTGCAAGCTGGTGGCAGCGGTACCGTTGAAGTTGTAGTCAACACTGAGGTTGCTTGGAAAGCCAATCGTACCTGCCACGTTTAGCGAAGAATTGGGTGTAATGCGATAAGCATTCGCCGTAGACGCTAAATTGAATTTCACGCTTTCAATCGGTTGCCCGGCAACCGAAGGCCAGCTCGCTTTCACAATCGCATTGCCGGCACCGGTAAAGGTCAGGGTGTTCGTACTATTACCGCTACCATCAGTAGTGGTTGCTGCATTGGCCAGGGTCGCAGGACCTGTCACGGACCAGGTAATGCTTTGTGGATTTGCGAAGCCGCCCGATAACAATTGCACGACAAGCGGAGCAGAGGCTTGCGACACTACCAGCGCCTGGCTGTTGCCAGACACCATTCGCAAAGAGTTACTGTTGATCGTAAACGTGGTCGTCGGATCACCTGCATTGCAGGCACTGCCCGCGGTATTCCAGCAAGCACTGATGATATAACTGCCGCCTTGCGTGGTGGTTACCGTTACATTGCTGCGACCACCTGAATTGATTGTCGTTGCGGCACTGCTGAAATTGGTTTGCCCTGGAATATTGCTAGTCCAAAAAACCTGACCGGAATTATTGGCAGTGCCAGCAAAGTTTGAAAATGTCGTCAGATTGAAACTGCCCGAGCTACTGCCCGAGACCGTTGTGGGTGATGCTCGATCAAGTTGGGCAACTACCGCATTGAGCGTGAACAGGATGAAGGCCAGCGGGGCATCGGTACGCTCGGCACGAATGACTATCGGTCCGGCAGCCGCTCCGGCGGTGACGGTGTTACTTGCAAGGCCAACAGCATTTGTTGTGCTCGTGGGTGAGCCTAATGTTGCCGAACCGGACACCACGGTCCAGGCAATACTGACGCCTGGTGTGCTAATGCCGGCATTCTGTGCTTGCACTACCAGGGGTGCCGCCAGTGTAAGCCCGAGCCCGGCCGATTGTGCATTGCCACTTATGTTGATGAGAGAAGGTGCATCGATCTTGATGCGAAAATTCTGTGTCGGTGGCGCGCAAACATCGGTCGATAAATTACTTGGGCACGTGCCGGTGGCCGTGACGAAATAAGTACCCGGTGCAGTGGTCTGAAAATTAATACTGACCAGACCATCTTCACTTGATACTGGCGTGCTTGTACTTGATAGCGTCGCAGCCGGAGTAACGGTCCAGTTGACACTTTGACCAACAAAGCCGGTTTCGCCGTATAAATAGAGCGCGCTAAGCGGGGTATTGGTGTTGACGGCACCGCTAATGTCGGTCGATGTTTGTGCCGTGAGTGATGCAAATTTCACTTTCAAATTCGAATTTGAATTTGAAAGTAAATTCTCACCTGCTGTGCCTGCAACCACCGGGGCGGCTATGGCGGTACCCAACAGGAATTTTTCAATGCCCACCGGGACGGGAATATTGGCTTCCACTTCAAACCCGGTCTTGGCAGGTTTTTCACAAAAGGTTTTGCTTTTGGATTCACCACAGGCTTCGGCCAGGAATTTATATTTACCGGGGGTATGCACAAGAACACGGAGCTGGCTGACGCCTTTGGCATTCGTCTTGCCTTTGCCCGGGAACAAACTGGCCTTGGCCGGCCCTTCGATCTGCGTCCATCTTACCCTCGCATTGGCAGCGGGGACTTTTTCCCTGGAAACGGAGGCAGTAATTTCTGTTGAGTGATCGATCTTCACCGATTTGCTTTCGGTGGAAAGTTTTATTTCCAGAGCATCGTCATCGGCCCATGACGGACTCGAGAACAAGCCGAGCAGACTAAGGCAGCCGACCAGAATGATATGTTTGGCCGAATTTTTTCCGGCAGGCGTGTGCGCACTAAGCATGTTGAGCATGAAGGCTATCCCTTGGAGCGGTGTTTTAGTTCCGACTATCAGTAAACTTAACGATATTGTCCTGAGAATGCGGACATGCTCTACTTTTTTTCAGGCAATTGCCAGTAACTGCAAGGGGATATTTTTTTTGGATGTTACAAGATGTTTCGTTTGCAAATAGGTAAACGAAAAAGGCCATCGAGCGTTGCATGCAAGATGGCCAGCATTATTTTTCAGGACTTACAGCTTGACGAATCAACGCAATCCGGTAATCCGCATTTCGATTACATCGCCATCGCCTTCTTTTTGTTCAATGCGAATCGGCACGAATTGTTTGTCGGAACCAAGCCAGAGAGTTGTAATTCGACCGTTTGAGGTTTCGCGAATGCGTTGCACTTTGACACTATTAAGCACACCCAGTGCGGTCTCGGTTTTTTCATTGCCGATTACCCGGTAAAGATGGTTGTTTACTTCATCGCGATCAGCCACGGTGTAAAGCAAATCACCACGTTTGCCTTGTGACAAATCCTGCATTACTGCCACGTTGATGGCATGACGATCCAGCACGCCCGGCTGATATTTCAGGGAGTAGGACTTTTCATTGTCCTGGCTGGCGATGGTTTTGCCTTGCGCATCGATTTTTAAGCTGCGTTGCTTATTTTTCCAGCCCGCTTTTTGGGAGAAGCTGTATTCCACTGTTTCCGGTTTTCCATCATTCCAGCGCAATTGCGAGTGTTCGTTGATTGCAACTCCAGCAATAGCGGCAATGCCAGTGCCGATGGTGTTGGAAGTCAGCTCCCAGCGGCCATTGCCTGAATCGAAAAATTTGACGGTAGCCTTGCCAAGATCTTTCCCATTGCGAAAAACCACATAAGTGGCGGTATAGGGCTTAGGTTGATACGCAGCCTTTGCCTGAGGCACTGGAACGGCCGCTTGGCTAAAGACGGGCAGTAATAATCCGAAAACCAGAACAAGGTTTTTCATGTGATGTCCTGCAAAATATTTTGAGTGTCCAACTGGAATGCCTTGGCGGGCGGCGATTGTAAAAGTATTCGAGTTTGCTCAAGTGCCACGATTGTTTCGACCAGCAACGCATGCTCGCGTGCAAGCACTCTTTGCTCGAGCATTTCATCGGTATCGTCCGGCAGCACTTCAACACGGACTTGCGTCAGTACCGGGCCGGCATCGAGTTCCGGAATGACGCAATGTACGCTGGCGCCATGGAGTTTTTCACCCGCTTCCAATGCACGCGCATGGGTGCGAAGCCCTGGGAACTTTGGCAGTAGTGAAGGGTGGATGTTGATCATTCGAGCTTGCACTTTTTCTACCGAATTGGCCGATATAAGGCGCAAATATCCGGCACACACGATGAGATCAGGCTGAACGGCTTCGATCAGGCTGAATAGGTGTTCATCAAAGGCTTCTCGGGACTTGAATTCATTGGGTCTTGCGGTCGCAGAATGAATGCCTGCCTGCCTGGCAAAAGCGATGGCACCCGAGCTCGGTTTGTCGGAAAACACACCAACAATCTTTGATTGCAAGTGACCGTGCTCGCAGGCCGCGTGAATTGCCTGCAAATTGCTGCCACGGCCGGAAGCCAGTACGGCGATGCGGAATGATTTATGTTTTTGATTTGTCAGGTTCATTTGTTTTTCAGGAATGGAATAACAAATGCAGCGCCAAGCGTTGCCAACAACATGTCGATATGGGCGTCCCAAATATCGCCTTGTTGACCGTTATAGGCTTCGGCTTGCTCTGGCGACATGGTCAGTGCAATGGCCCATTCAGCCCATTCGTAAACGAGACTGCTGCACATGATCAACATGAGTCCGATAGCAAGCGCAGAGCGCATGTGAATATTGTTTTTCAGGCGAATGAAATTCGCGATTGCCGGCATAAAGCAGACGCCGTATAAAAAATGGATCAGGCGATCAAAATTATTTCGTTCGAAACCGAAAGCCTGCTGCGGCGACCAGTTGAAAAGTGATTTACACCAATCATCGTAAGGCACATTGGAATACAACCAACGTGCCGCAATGCAATGAATCGATATGAAAAAGCAGATGGCGAAAAAATCCAGATTCTTCATCGAATATTTTTTCGTGTGCCATGTCAGCCATATCAAGCCGACAACCGTCAGTGAGCTATGCAGACCCTGATCCATGGGCCAGCGCGGGTTAATCCAGGTAGCCACAAAAACCGACACTACAAAAAGTAGTGACAGCTTCTGGAATGGATTAAGCCTCACGTCTACTCCGTGATATGGGTACGTTCATCACTGCTGGTTTTTACCACCGAACCAATGATCCAGTGCGCCAAATCATGCGATGTCAACGCTGCACTGATGCTGGCAACATCATCGGCTGCAATCACCAACACAAAACCGATGCCGCAGTTGAAGGTGCGCCACATTTCATTGTTCGGAACCTGACCTTCTTTCTGCAGCCACTGGAATACCGGCGGCAATGGCCAGCTGCTTGCTTTGATTTCCAAACCTAGGCCGTCGGGAATGACGCGAATGATATTTTCCGACAAGCCGCCGCCGGTGATGTGAGCCATTGCGTGAATAGCATGTTCTTTCAGCATCGCAAGAATCGGTTTGACGTAGATGCGGGTCGGCGCCATCAAGGCATCAATCAATTTTTCGCCGCTAATATCGAGATCGGCAGGGCGACCGGCACGATCATAAATTTTTCGGATCAGCGAGTAGCCGTTCGAATGCGGGCCACTGCTGGCGATGCCAATCAGTAAGTCGCCTTCGCACACAGCATTGCCATCGAGCAATTCGGATTTTTCCACGGCACCCACGGTAAAACCGGCGAGATCGTATTCGCCCGGCGGATACATGTCGGGCATTTCTGCAGTTTCGCCGCCAATCAAGGCACAACCGGCCAGTTCGCAGCCTTTTGCAATTCCACCTACAACGGATACCGTGGTGTCGACATTCAATTTGCCGGTCGCAAAATAATCGAGAAAGAACAGTGGCTCGGCGCCTTGTACCAGTACGTCGTTCACGCACATGCCGACCAGATCGATACCGATGCTGTCATGGCGGTTCAGTTGCTGCGCCAGCTTCAGTTTGGTACCGACACCGTCGGTGCCAGAAACCAAAACCGGTTCGCGATATTTACCGGACAAATTAAACAGGGCACCAAAACCACCCAGTCCGCCCATCACTTCAGGCCGGAAAGTGCGTTTTACAAGGGGTTTGATGCGTTCAACCACTTCATTTCCGGCATCAATATCAACACCGGCGTCACGATAAGTAAGGGGAGTTTGGGCGGTCACGGGAAATAATTCGCTGGGAAAGTGCCTATTCTAACAGCGCATAGTTGGACGTGCCCTGCCTGCTTGCGGCAACATGTAGCCATGAAAAAGACCCCCAAAGCCCATCTAGCCTTCATTCCCTTGATTTTCGCGGCTTTTTTTAGCGCATCCGTCTTCGCACAAAGCGCAACGAGCCCGGCGAAACCCAAGCCGGTTAGCTCAAGCGCCGGTAAAGGCGTGGTCGCAGATGCGCTCAATGCCGACCCCTCGAAACCGGTCGCAAAGCCAAAACCTGTCCGCGACCCGGCGTTGTATCGGGGTGAGGCCGTGATGGATACCTTGGGCGATAACGCCAAACGAATTGCTACGGCGCAGGCGTTGGGCCAGGTGCTGGTCAAGCTGACTGGCAATCCGGCAGCAAACGGTAACCTCGTCATACGCAGGGCCATGCCCAATGCGGCTGCTTTGGTAGCTGATACGAGCACTAGACAGGACGGCGATACGGCCAGCGGTATGCCGGTCTATAAAAATGTATTGGTCGTCAGTTTTGATCCTGAATCCGTGGATGCCCTGATTGGCGCGGCCGGTTTGAAATATTGGACTGGCGCCAGGCCTCGGCCGATTTTGTGGTTGGCCATTGATGATGGTCGCGGCCCGCGCTTAGTAACGTCGCAACAATTGTCGGTAGTGAAACCTTTGGCTATGCGCGGGCTTGAACGTGGCATACGATTTCTTTTGCCGGGCGGAAATAATATCGAACAAGCGGCCACCAATTCGATTTGGACTTTGAATGCAGCGGCACTGCAACCATTGACGGCGCGTTATCAAAACAACGCGCAGGTGATTGGCAAGGTGTACCGTTCGGTCAGTGGTTGGTCGGCTCAATGGGTGATGACGCAGGACGGCGTTGAAGTTGCGCGGTGGGTCGATACCAAAGCTGACCCACGGCAAGTGATTGCTTCCGGCGCAGATGGTGCCGCCGATGCGATTGCAAAGCGCGATTCGGTTTATTTGAATACCGGTGTGGCGGGCAAGTACCGAATTGATGTCGTCGGTGTGGATAACAGCCAGGATTTCGTTCGCCTCATGGGTTACTTGCAGCAGATGGCCATCGTCAGGCGTGTGCAAGTGATTCAGGCCTCGCCCGAGTTGTTGAAACTCGAACTTGACATGAATGTCGGCATGAAGGGGTTCTATACCTTGATTGGTTCCGGCGATACCTTGCGTAGTACCGATGGCAATATCACGGCTGATAACAGCAGCGATGAAACCGCGTCGCCGCCTGAAACCAAATCCGTGCCGCGTTTTGTCCTGCAATAAAACAGGCCAATGAATGTAAAGCAGATACCGAATGCCATCACCATCGCACGCATGGTGGCGGCATTCCCTCTGTTGTATTTTCTGATGCAGGGTAATGCACAAGTCGCATTCTGGATTGCCATGCTGGCCGGTTTGAGTGACTCGATTGATGGCTATCTGGCAAAAAAGTTTGATTGGCGCACAGCCTTAGGTGGTTTGCTGGATCCCATCGCCGACAAATTATTGTTATGTGCTTGCTTTATCGGCCTGACTTGGCAGCATGCGATTCCGCTCTGGCTCTGTGTACTGGTGATTGGAAGAGATATCGTGATTGTGAGCGGCGCGTGGCTGTGGTGGAAAACCATCGGGCCATTCAAGCCGATGCCAAGCTGGATCAGCAAGCTCACGACGTTCTTTCAAATTGTTTATGTCGCCTTGTTATTGGCCGATCTGGCGTTTGCCATCGTTCCCGACATGGGGCTGCAATGGTTATTATGGTTGGTGATAGCTTTCACCATTGCCAGTGGCTTGGATTATTTTATTCGTTACGGCCGCCGTGCTCTGCGCGCCTGGAGAAAACAATGACAGATAACACATGGTTGCGTGATCAACGCCGTTGGCGCTGGCTCGCATTACTGGTTTTGGCGGGTGGTCTGATTTGGTTGCTATCGCCGATTCTCACACCGTTTGTATTGTCGGCATTGCTGGCATGGCTGGGTAATCCGCTGGTAATGCGACTTGAAAAAGCAGGAAGGTCCCGCAATACCGCCGTGATTATTGTCTTTGTGCTGATGAGTTTGATCTTGGCATTGACCTTGGTTCTTCTGATTCCCTTGCTGGAAGACCAGATTCGCCAATTGATTTTATGGTTGCCGCGTTTGGCGGAATGGACAACCGCCACCGTTATTCCCTGGATTGAAACCAAATTCGGAATTTCGCTGCAGCAATACGTTGACCCCATGTCGCTCGTAAATTTAATCAAGGGCCATTGGAAACAAGCCGGTGGTGTCGCCGCCACGGTGTTGGGTGGCATTTCTAAATCCGGTCTGGCCATTCTGGGTTGGATTGCAACGATCAGCTTGATTCCGGTGGTGACCTATTATTTTTTACGCGATTGGCAAAACATGCTCGCGCGTTTGCAATCACTGATACCAAGGCCCATCGAACCGACTTTCATGAAACTCGCACGCGAATCCGATGCGGTTCTGGGCAGTTTCATGCGCGGCCAGATCAGTGTGATGTTGGCACTCGGAACCATTTATGCACTAGGCCTTTGGCTGGTCGGTGTCGAGTTTGGATTCCTGATCGGTTTCATCGCGGGACTGGTGAGTTTTGTGCCGTATCTTGGCGCCTTCGTCGGTATCTCGGCTGCCTTGATAGCAGCGCTGGTACAGGGCATGGACCCGATGTATCTCGGTCTGGTGGTCGTGGTCTTCATGATTGGACAGACGCTGGAAAGTTTTTTCCTGACCCCCTGGTTGGTTGGCGACAGTATTGGTTTGCATCCGGTGGCGGTTATTTTTTCGATAATGGCCGGTGGTCAATTATTCGGTTTTCTCGGCGTATTGCTGGCTTTGCCGGTGACTGCGGTAGTGATGGTCTTATTGCGTTATGCGCATGAACAATACACGGCCAGTAATTTATACGGTGCGGAAAAACCGGTGATCGTGATGCCGGGAACCGACACTGTCGCTGCAAATGCGACTCCGGAAAATCCGAATTCCGGGATTGATGTGTGACGCCACAAATTCCGCTGACGCTGAAGTTTTCCAACGATCAGGGCTTTGACGGTTTTGTCGGTAGCAGTGACAGCGTTATTGCCATGAAATCGGCTGCGGACGGTGAATCGAAAGAATGGTTGTATCTGTCCGGCGCTGCGGGCAGCGGCAAGAGCCATTTATTGTTGGCGACCTGTGCCGCAGCCCAGAAGCTCGGGCGTCGCGCCCTGTATTTCCCGTTGACGGTATTCTCCGGACGCTTGCAGGAAGTGTTGCCAGATCAGGAAAATGCCGACATCGTTTGTCTGGATGGTCTTGAACACTGCGCTGGTA
>JBOHYH010000374.1:0-3055 GCA_050737775.1 Arenimonas sp. | reverse complement strand
TGCGGGGTGGAGCAGTCTGGCAGCTCGTCGGGCTCATAACCCGAAGGTCGTAGGTTCAAATCCTACCCCCGCTACCAGTTTCTAAGTAATCGAGCGTATGCGACGTTACTCGGGCTTATTCCTGATGTTTGTTATGCATCAAGAAAACCGGAACCTGGATGTACCGGAAAGGGGCCTTATGGCCCTTTTTTGTTTTTGTAATTTGGCTGAGATGAGATATATGAGCAAGGCTGACGAACTGATCGAAATGCTGACACCGACGGTGGAAGCGCTGAAATTGGAATTGCTGGGTATTGAGTTCGCTCAATCGGGCAGTCGCGCCTTGCTGCGTCTCTATATTGATGTCGAAGGCCGTTTGGTCAATATCGAAGATTGCGAAGCGGTTAGCCGCGAAGTTGCTGCCATTCTGGATGTGAATGATCCAATCAGCAGCAACTACACGCTCGAAGTCTCTTCGCCCGGCATTGATCGGCCTTTGTTCAAGCCTGCACATTTCGCCCGTTTCATGGGTGAGCAAGCCAAAGTGAATTTGCGTTTGCCACAGAATAGCCGTCGCCGAGTTCAAGGAAAAATTGTCAAAGTCGAAGGTGAAACGATCACCATCGCCGAAGACAAGGCCGAATTTGAAATCGCGTTCGACAATATCGAAAAAGCCCGTTTGGTTCCCGATTACGCTGCAATGGGACTGGGCGAGTCGAAAGAAAAGAAACCTGAGCGCGGTTCACGCCGTCGCAAAGACCCACAACCTGACTAAGTTCAAGGCCTAAAGCCTGTGATGGAGCGGTTACATGAGTAAGGAATTATTGCTGGTAATGGAAGCGGTCGCCAATGAAAAAGGCGTCGCGCGCATCGTCATTATCGAAGCTATGGAAGCAGCGCTGGCATCGGCCGCGAAAAAGCGTTATCACGACGAAGATGTTTCCGTGCGCGTTTCCATCAATCCTAAAGATGGTACTTATGAGACCTTCCGTCGCTGGGAAGTGGTCGCCGATGACATCGTGATGGAATCGCCGGACCGCATGATCCGCATGATGGATGCAGTCGATGAAAAAGCCGACGCGGAAATTGGCGAATTTATCGAACAACAAATCGAAAACCCGGAATTCGGCCGCATCTCGGCTCAAGCCGCGAAACAAGTCATCGTTCAGCGCGTACGTGAAGCAGAGCGCGCACAAGTTCTGGAAGCCTGGGCTGATCGCGTTGGCGAATTGATCAACGGCATCGTCAAACGTACCGAACGCGGTAACGTTTACGTTGACCTTGGCGGCAATGCCGAAGCCGTCATTCCAAAAGATAAATCGATTCCGCGTGACGTTCTGCGCCCAGGTGATCGTGTGCGTGGTTACTTGCTTGAAGTACGCCCGGAAACCCGTGGCCCGCAATTATTCATCTCGCGTAGTGCGCCTGAATTCATGATTGAATTGTTCAAACTCGAAGTGCCTGAAGTTGGCCAGGGTTTGGTGGAAATTAAAGCGGCTGCACGCGATCCTGGCGACCGCGCAAAAATCGCCGTGCTGGCCCATGATCACCGCACCGATCCCATCGGCGCCTGCATCGGTATGCGCGGTTCACGCGTACAAGCCGTATCGAATGAACTCAATGGCGAACGCGTTGATATCGTGCTGTGGTCGGATAATCCTGCCCAATTCGTGATCAATGCGATGGCGCCTGCCGAAGTGCAATCGATCATCGTCGACGAAGAAAAGCATTCGATGGACATCGCTGTTGCCGAAGACAAATTGGCCCAAGCCATTGGTAAAGGCGGCCAGAACGTCCGTTTGGCAAGCCGTTTGACCGGCTGGCAATTGAATGTGATGACGCAGGACCAGGTTAGTGCGAAGAGCGATGCCGAACAAAGCACCGCCCGCCAATTATTCATGGCGAAACTTGAAGTCGACGAAGAAATTGCCGGCATCCTGGTGGCGGAAGGTTTCAGCACCGTTGAAGAAATTGCTTATGTACCTGCAGCTGAATTGCTGGCGGTAGAAGGCTTCGATGAAGACATCGTGGAAGAACTCCGTGCCCGTGCACGCGATGCTCTGCTCAATGACGCTCTTGCAGTCGAAGAAGAAATCGAAGACCACAAGCCGTCGGAAGATTTGCTGGCCGTTGAAGGTATGGACGAAGCAACGGCCTACGCCATTGCCGGCCATGGCGTCATCACCAAGCAGGATTTGGCCGATTTGGCGACATTTGAATTGCTGGATATGGTGGACATGGACGAAGCGCAGGCTGCTGCTTTGATCATGGCTGCTCGCCAGGATTAATTGATTCATCTCTTTATGAATTAGTAATGTAATAGAACGGGCCTCGGCCCAACTTAGGAAACAAAAAACATGTCTGAAGTCACCGTAGGGTCACTGGCCAAAGTGCTTGGAATGCCCACCGAGAAGTTGCTCGAGCAACTGGCAGGTGCAGGCATGACATTCAGTGGGCCGGATCAGGTGGTCAGTAGTACCGAGAAAATGAAATTGCTGGGTTTCCTGCGCCGTACTCACGGCAAAGAAGAAAAAACCGCCGAGGGCGAAGCCCCCAAGCAAATCACGCTCAAGCGCCGCAAGGTTGAAGAACTGACCGTTAGCGCCGGTAAGGCGAAAACAACAGTCTCCATTGAGGTGCGTCAAAAACGCACTTACGTAAAACGCGACACGATTGAAGCACCGCAAAGCGATGAACGTGATGATGCTCTGCGCAAGCTGGAAGTTTCCAATTCGCGTAATCAGGCTGAAAATGAAGCACTGAAAGCTCAGGATCAGGTTCGTCGTGACGAAGAAGCGCAACGCCGTGCCGTCATCGAAGAAGCTGCCAAATCTGCTCGCGAAGAAGCCCAGAAATTGGTCGCTGCCGTCGTCGTGAAGCCGGATGAAGATGCCGGTGCGAAGACCGCCAAACCGCCAGTAGACAAGCACGCACCGCGTCCGCACAAAGTGGATATGCCGCGTCGCGACAATGGCCCGGCGGCTCCGAAAAGCAATGTGCCAAGCAAAACACCTGCGATCAAACACAAGCCACGTGGTTCACATGCCATGGTGGACAATGAAGGTGAAGACAGTTC
>JBOHYH010000373.1:0-2103 GCA_050737775.1 Arenimonas sp. | reverse complement strand
GTTCAGGGGGGAACAAAGATGCTGCCATCACGCTACTGGTTTTATGCATTCTGTCTGTTAGCTGCAGCGATTGTTTTATTGCTGCTATTGATTGGTCCCAGACACGACTGGCTTTATTTTCCACTTATCCTTTTTGCGGGCTTAAGCGCCGTCGGCACATTGGATTTATTGCAGACCAAGCAAGCCGTACGCCGAAATTATCCGATCCTTGCGCATTTTCGATACGGTCTTGAATCCATTGGTCCGGAAATTCGGCAATATTTCATTGAATCCGATAATCAGGAAAATCCATTCTCGCGCCAACAGCGTGCCATTATTTACCAGCGTTCGAAGAACGTGATGGACAAGCGTCCGTTTGGTACTCAGATGGATGTATACGCCGATGATTACGAATGGATTAATCATTCGCTCATGCCGGCAAAAATAGACTCGCATAATTTCCGAATCACCATTGGCCCGGGCCGAGAAAAACCCTATTCGGCTAGCGTATTCAATATTTCCGCGATGAGTTTTGGTTCTTTATCCGCCAATGCCATTCGTGCCTTGAACGAAGGTGCCAAGCGCGGTGGTTTTTATCACGACACCGGTGAGGGCTCAATTTCGCAATATCATCGTGAGCGCGGTGGCGATCTGGTCTGGGAAATCGGTTCCGGCTATTTCGGTTGCCGCGATGCTGCCGGCAATTTCAGCGAAGAAAAATTCCTGATCAATGCCGCCAGCGAACAAGTCAAAATGATCGAGGTAAAACTCTCACAGGGTGCCAAGCCTGGGCAGGGCGGCATATTGCCTGGCGCCAAAGTGTCGCCAGAAATTGCCGCAGCACGTGACGTACCGGTGGGTGTCGATTGTGTTTCACCGGCAAAACATTCGGCATTTTCAACGCCGAAGGAATTACTGCAATTTATTGAACGCCTGAGAAATCTTTCTGGCGGCAAACCGGTGGGTTTCAAATTTGCCGTTGGCCATCCCTGGGAATGGTTCGGCATTGCCAAAGCCATGCATGAAACCAATATCCTGCCAGACTTCATTGTTGTCGATGGTGGCGAAGGCGGCACAGGTGCAGCACCACTCGAATTTACCGATCACGTGGGTGCGCCATTACGCGAAGCATTACTGCTCGTACATAACACCCTGGTGGGTTTGAATCTGCGACAGCATGTTCGCATTGGCGCGGCCGGTAAAGTCGTCACAGCCTTTGATATCGCGCGCACGCTGGCACTGGGTGCCGACTGGTGTAACGCCGCACGCGGCTACATGTTCGCACTCGGTTGCATTCAATCGCAAAGCTGCCATACCGACCGTTGCCCGACCGGTGTCGCTACGCAAGATCCATCACGACAAAAAGCACTGGTGCCGGAAGATAAAGCCACCCGTGTTTATCATTTTCATGAAAATACTCTTAAAGCACTGAAAGAACTCGTTGCAGCAGCAGGTTTGCAGCACCCTGACGAAATTGGACCGGAACATATCATTCGCCGGGTTTCTTCTACCGAAGTTCGTGCATTGGCCGTGTTGCACAAGTTTTTGAAGCAAGGTGATTTGCTGGGCGATGAATTACCCGGTCATCCGGCCTTTCAGGCTTTTTGGAATGAAGCCAGCAGCGATGCCTTTCAACCACCCGCTAAAGTAAGGGCTTTGCGGGGAAGTAAGCTTCAGTAAACCCGATTTTTATTGACCAAACAGGCACTTAAACGTAAAATTTGCAGCCTCACCGGGCGGTTAGCTCAGCGGTAGAGCACTGCTTTCACACGGCAGGGGTCACAGGTTCAAACCCTGTACCGCCCACCAAATATCTAACAAGCCACCTTCGGGTGGCTTTTTTGTTCAGCGTTCATAGCAATTCCCGGGTCAGACAAAGCCATGACCCGGCTACTCATTAAATCTGTTTGCCGAATTCTTCCGGTGGCATGGTGGTGTCTGCTTCAATCGTCACCCAGGTGGTGAATTCGCCCTCGATAGCCTTGCCTGCACGCTTCTGTGGAACAAAGCGCCAAGAGCCTAAAGTCGCCAGTAGAATTTTCGGAATCTCGCCTGGTGCATTGGTGGATTGATCAATTTTCTGTTTGGAGCAACGGCCAGTTTCCGAAATGACGCAAGTGACAA
>JBOHYH010000372.1:0-8043 GCA_050737775.1 Arenimonas sp. | reverse complement strand
CCCCAAATCTGCGCGCAGACCATGGGCGCAGCAAGCAGCGCCCCTACGGTGTCAACATCATTTCCCGACAAAAAAAGATGACCGTGGTCGTCTTTTTTGTTCAATCTTTATAAATAATTTACTGGCGTAACCAGACCTTGCCGTCCTTCACTTTTACGCGGCTACCTACTCTGATGTTGCCAATCTTGTTCTGTGTGATCACGCGTATCTGGCCGCTATCCATTTTGACAGTGATGTCGTATTCGGTCTTGTCATTTTTTTCGGCGATCTTCTTGCCGATAATGGCACCACCAACAACGCCGGCGACAGTAGCGGCTTTACGACCATCACCTTTGCCAACCTGGTTGCCGACGGCGCCACCCACAACACCGCCAACAACTGCACCCGCTGTACCAGAACGCTTGCCTTTGAAAGTATCAATATCCTTGACGACACCACAGTTATGGCAGCCAGAGTAATCATCAGCAAAAACCGGTGTTGATAGACCCAACAATGCAAATGTGGCCAATGCGATAGTGAATAGAGTCTTCATATAGTGCTCCTCAGTAAGTGGGGGCAGTCTAGCCAAGCCATTCTGAACAGCAGCAAACCTCGGGATCTTCTGCACAAAAAGGACAGCCGAAGCTGTCCGTTCTGAACAAGTATTGATTACTGTTTTAAGCGAGCTGTTCCAACACATGGTCGGCCGCAGAGACTTTAAATTCTCCGGGTGCTTCCACAAAAACATTTTTCACGATGCCGTTTTCAGCATAAAGTGCGAAGCGTTTGGCGCGAAGACCCATGCCGAATGCGGTAGCATCCAATTCAAGACCCATGGCCTTGGTGAATTCACCATTACCGTCTGCGAGCATATGAAGACTTTCTGGTACATCCTGATTTTTTGCCCAGGCACCCATCACAAACGCATCATTGACAGAAAGACAGGCGACTTCGATACCGTGTTTTGAGAAATCGTCCATCTTTGCGATATAGCCTGGCAAGTGTTTCGCCGAACAAGTAGGGGTAAATGCGCCGGGTACTGCAAACAACACGACTTTCTTGTTATCGAATAATTCACCGGTGGTGATGGCTTGTACGCCGTCTTTCAGGTAGTTCAGAGTCGCTGTTGGAAGTTTGTCGCCGATTTGTATGCTCATAGAATTCCTTGGGTTTGTCTTTTCACATGATAAAGACATGAGGTGTTTTGTATGTGAGGGTTTGAAAGCATTCGCGTTACGCCCATAATCACATTCCTAACATATGGGTTGGCCCGAGATGGAATTCAAGGATTATTACGAAATATTGGGAGTGGAGGCCAGTGCAGGCGAAGCCGAGTTAAAAACGGCTTATCGTCGTCTAGCCCGAAAATACCATCCTGATGTCAGCAAGGAAAAGGGCGCGGAAGAAAAATTCAAGTCGATCAATGAAGCTTACGAGGTTTTGCGCGACAAGGACAAACGCCAGCAATACGACCAGTTGCGTGCACGCGGCTACCGTTCAGGACAGGAATATCAGCCACCACCGGGCTTTGGCGGTGGTGGCGGCTTTCAGCAGGGCTTTGGTAACGCCGGTGGCGGCGGTGATTTCAGTGATTTCTTTGAATCCTTGTTTGGTGGTCGTGGCAGAGCTTCGCAGCAGCCGTTGGGTGACACGCGCGCGAAGGTAGCCATACCACTCGACATTGCTTTTTCCGGTGGTCAGCAGCGTTTCAATGTGGATGGCAGAACGCTGGAAGTAAAAATTCCTGCCGGGATCAAGCCTGGGCAGGTAATCCGTCTGGCGGGACAGGGCAGAACCAGCGGATTGCGAAAAAGCGATTTACTGTTGGAAATCGACTACCGCCCGCACGCTGATTTCGAGGTGGATGATCGCAATATTCTTTACACTCTGAGTCTGGCGCCTTGGGAAGCCGCTTTGGGGACCACCGCGGCAGTGCCGACGCTCGGCGGCGCGGTAGAACTTAAGATTCCTGCGGATTCCGAGGCTGGAAAAAAACTACGCTTACGCGGGCGTGGCTTGCCGGGCAAGCCGAATGCAGGCGATCAAATTGTGGAAATTGAAATTCGGGCGCCCAAGGCCGAGACCGAGGCGCAAAAAGACTTTTACAAAAAAATGGCCGAAGTGTTCTTCGGCCAATAACAGGTCAATAAAAAAGCGGGGATATCCCCGCTTTTTTATATCTATCGAATCGAATCAACCGCCAACCAGTAACTTGTTAATGACCGCTACCAGCTCGGCTTCATTGAAAGGCTTGGTGATATAGGCTTTGGCACCTTGGCGCATACCCCAGACCTTGTCGGTCTCCTGATCTTTGGTGGTGACCAGAACGATAGGAATGTGCGAAGTGGTGGCTTCTTTCGAAATAGCGCGAGTTGCCTGAAAGCCGTTAAGGTTTGGCATCACTACGTCCATCAGGATCAAATCTGGAACATTGGCTTTGGCAACTTCTACACCCTGGGCTCCGTCTTCGGCGCTAAGGGCTTCATGGCCGAGTTTTTCAACAATTCGCTTCATGCCCATCAACTGGGAAGGTGAATCATCAACAATTAAGATACGTGCCATTTAGTACTCTCCAAGGATTGTTGCGATTGTAATCCTGTCCGGGGTGTTTTGCGCAAGAGATGTATCACAATTTAACAATAGTACGTCCAAATGACCCGCCTGCGAGCATTGTGGTGAACACTTCGGGCAATTGTTCCAGTGCTACTTCACGGGTGCAGATAGCAGCCAGATGCGCCGGTTTCCACTCATGCGCAAGTTTTTGCCATATCTCGTCGCGTATATGTCTGGCAGTCCCGGCCGAGGCTATGCCGAGCAATGAAACGCCTCTGATGATAAATGGCATGACCGTCGTGGGTAGTTCATGGCTGGCGACCAGTCCCGCACTGGCAACATTGCCGTAAGGAGTTGTCTGCGCGAGCAGGCCGGTCAATGTACTGCCGCCGACATTGTCCAGGGCACCTCCAAATTTCGCACTGTCCATGGGTTTGCTCGTAATCGCCGCTTCGCGAGGCAAAACCTGTTTCGCACCAATAGTTTTAAGAAACTCGGCATGAATCGGCTTGCCGCTAAGCGCATGTACTTCAAAACCGGCCCGGGTAAATAGATCGATGGCCAGTGTACCAACACCGCCGGTTGCTCCGGTCACGGCGATAGGGCCAAGCTCGGGTGATTGTGAATTCTGTAACATGCGGTAAAGCGCGAGAGCCACCGTAAACCCGGCAGTTCCGAGGATCATACTTTCACGAAGGGATAAACCGACGGGCAGTTTTACCGTCCATTTTGATTCCAGCCGTGCGTATTCGGAATAGCCCCCGTCACGGGTTTCCGATAAACCGCAACCAGTGCATAAAACTTCGTCCCCCGGGTTGAACTCCGGATCACTGGATTCAACGACCGTACCCGCTACGTCGATTCCACCATTGAGCGGAAATTGCCGAAGGATTTTCCCTTGGCCAGTGCCGGCAAGTGCATCTTTGTAATTTACGCTGCTATATGCCACTTTGATGATGACTTCGCCAGGCGATAAATCGGCGACTGACAAATCCTCTATGCCAGAACGATAGCCTGCATCTGCGTCGTTACGAATCCGGAAGGCTTGAAAATTTGAAGTGTTCATAAATATGCCCTAATTGCAGAATAGGCTGTGCCCACAAAATAATTATTAAAAAACCGCCTTCCGGCGGTTCTTTAAATCACGGGAAACGCTATCAATTCGCCTTGTGAATCGCACGCTTGTCGACGGCGAGTGCAGCTTCATGCACAGCTTCCGAAAGCGATGGATGGGCGTGGCAAATACGGGCCAGATCTTCGGCAGAGCCGTTGAATTCCATCGCGACCACGCCTTCGTGCACCAGCTCCGAAACGTTCGGACCGCAAAGATGCAGGCCGAGAATGCGATCAGTTTCAGCATGGGCAATCACTTTGACCAAACCGGCCGGTTCGTTCATGGCAACGGCACGACCGACAGCAGCGAACGGGAAGGTGCCAACTTTGTATTCGATACCGGCGTCTTTGCATTCTTTTTCGGTTTTACCGACCCAGGCGATTTCTGGCTCGGTATAGATAACCCATGGCACGGTATCGAGATTCACATGGCCAGGCAGTCCAGCGATCAATTCGGCAACGGCAATGCCTTCTTCGCTCGCTTTGTGCGCCAGCATTGGGCCACGGATACAGTCGCCGATTGCCCAGACATTCTCGGCAGCGGTGTGGCAATGGTCATCGACTACAATGCGACCACGCTCATCGAGTTGCACGTCGGAGCCTTCCGCCAATAGGCCGTTCGTGGCAGCGCGACGGCCAACGGCAACCAGCAGCTTGTCGCAAACCAGCACTTGTTCACCGGAGGCATCGGAATAGCTCAAATGTACTTCGTTATTTTTGATTTCAGTGTTGGTACATTTCGCGCCAAGGCGAATATCCAGGCCTTGTTTTTTGAACTCGCGAAATGCCGCTTTTGAAATGTCGGCATCGGCTGCAGCGAGGAAGTCGGTCAAGCCTTCAACAATGGTGACTTGTGCCCCGAGGCGTGCCCAGACACTGCCGAGCTCTAGACCGATAACACCAGCACCAATAACGCCAAGACGTTTTGGCACCGCAGTTTCATCAAGACCACCGGCATTATCGAGAATGTATTTATTGTCGAATTTCGCGAACGGCAATTCGATTGGTACTGAACCGGCAGCGAGAATGACGTGCTTGGCGGTGATTTCGGCAATGGCACCGTCATGGCCTTTGACTGAAATAACGCGATTAGCTTTCAAAGTGGCAAAGCCGGCAATTGGTGTCACTTTATTGGCTTTGAACAGCTGTGTGATACCACCCGTGAATTGCTTCACGATTTTGTCTTTGCGCTCGATCATCTTCGAGATATCGATTTTGGCGTTATCGGCTGTAATACCGTGCACGGCAAAGTTATGCGTCAGATTATGAAATTGACGCGACGAATCCAGCAAGGCTTTGGATGGAATGCAGCCCACGTTCAAGCAAGTGCCACCGAGCGCTGGTTTACCGTCTTTACCGATGAAAGCATCGACGCAAGCCGTTTTCAGCCCCAGTTGTGCTGCGCGAATTGCTGCAACATAACCGCCGGGACCGGCACCAATTACCACGACATCAAATTGTTCGCTCATGTTTCAGTGTTCCGTGTAGGTTTAAGCATTAATTAGAGCAAGCGGTGAGCGGTGATTTGTGAGCGGAACCGCTTTCCCCGCTCACGTCTCACCGCTATACCGCTTACAATCCCAGCAACATGCGGTGCGGGTTTTCCAGCTGGTTCTTGATGTCGACCAGGAACAACACGGCATCTTTACCATCGATAATGCGGTGATCGTAGCTGAGCGCGATGTACATCATCGGCGCGATTACGACCTGACCGTTTTCGGCAATCGGACGCTCTTTGATGGCGTGCATACCAAGAATGGCCGATTGTGGTGGATTGACGATTGGCGTCGACATCAACGAACCGAAAGTTCCGCCATTCGTAATTGTGAATGTGCCGCCTTGCAGATCTTCGAGTTTCAAGCCGCCTTCGCGGGCCGCTTTTGCATAACCGGCAATGGCGCCTTCAATTTCGGCGAAGCTCATGTTTTCAACATTACGCAACACCGGCGTGACCAAACCTTTTTCGGTGGCAACGGCAATCGAAATATCGGCAAAGCCGTGGTAAATAACGTCGGTACCATCGACCGAAGAATTCACGACGGTGTATTTCTGCAATGCATTGGCAGCCGCTTTTGCAAAGAAGCTCATGAAGCCGAGTTTGATGCCGTGTGTCTTTTCAAACGGTTCGCCCAATTCCTTGCGCATCGCCATGACTTTGCTCAAGTTCACTTCATTGAAAGAAGTGAGCATGGCAATCGAATTTTTCGATTGCATCATGCGCTCGGCAATGCGTTGACGGATGCGGGTCATCGGAACGCGTTGTTCCGGACGTGCGCCACCACCACCTTTGATGTGGTTGACCAAATCTTCTTTCGTCACCATGCCACGACGACCGGTACCGGAAACGTCGGCGGGGTTGACGCCATTGCTTTCGGCAACGAAACGACCGGCTGGCGATAAACCGCTGGTATCTGCAGCTGTTGTAGGAGCGGCTTTAGCCGCGATAGGTGCTGAGGCTGAGGTGGAGGTTGCCACAGGAGCTGCTGCGGGCGCGGGCGAGGCAGCAACGGCGCCTGCTTCAACAATCCCGATCACTTGCTGACTGTTGACAGTATCGCCAACATTGAATTTGATCTCTTTCAATACGCCGTCAACCGTCGATGGGACTTCGAGCACGACTTTATCGGTTTCCAAATCCACCAGATTTTCATCGCGACGAACCGTATCGCCGACTTTTTTATGCCAGGTGGCAATCGTGGCGTCGGAAACGGATTCGGGTAAAACCGGGACTTTGATTTCAATGCTCATGGAGTGTCCTATACGTGATTCGTAATATTTGAAAAATTATTCGGCTGTCTGGGTAACAGGCGGGTTGATTAAGGCGTCTTCGATCAGGCGCGTCAGCTCGGCCACATGCGTATTGCTATGACCACAAGCCGGCGCCGCAGAACGCGCACGACCAGCGTAGCTCAGGCTTTGGCCTACATTGAGGCAAGCATTGAGGTGGTGCTGAATTTGATACCAAGCGCCCTGATTTTGCGGTTCTTCCTGGCACCAGACGATTTCTTTCACATGACCAAAGCGGGCCAGTTCGGCCGCCAATTCGGGACGCGGGAAGGGATACAGTTGCTCGACACGAACGACGGCAACGTTTTTGATATCTTTCGATTGCATCGCTTCAATCAAGTCGTAATAAACCTTACCGCCGCAAACCACGACGCGCTTGGCTTGCAAGGGATCAGCGCATTGACTGTCATTGATCAGGTTCTGGAATTCGCCATTGGCTAGATCATCCAGCGTCGAGACCGATAACTTATGACGCAGCATCGATTTAGGTGTCATCACTACCAGTGGCTTACGGGTAGGGCGCAACATTTGACGACGCAACATATGGAACATTTGTGCCGGGGATGTCGGTGTGCAAACTTGAATATTATTGAATGCACAGAGCTGCAGGAAACGTTCCAGACGCGCCGAACTATGTTCCGGACCCTGGCCTTCATAACCGTGAGGCAGGAACAAAGCCAAGCCACACATACGGCCCCATTTGGATTCGCCTGAACAAATAAACTGGTCAATTACCACTTGGGCGCCGTTGGCGAAATCGCCGAACTGACCTTCCCAGATATTGAGTGTCATCGGTTCGGCAGTGGAATAGCCGAACTCGAAACCCATGACGGCTTCTTCGGACAATAATGAATCGATGATGACGGCGTGTTCCGGATTCTTCGCCAGATCACGTAAGGGCATCGTAGTTTCGCCAGTGACTTGGTCGTGCAACACGGCATGGCGATGGAAGAAAGTGCCACGACCGGAGTCCTGGCCCACCAGACGTAATTTGTAGCCTTCTTGCAGCAGACTGGCGTAGGCAAGATTTTCAGCAAAGCCCCAATCCATAGCCAGTTCACCGGCCACCATTTTGTTGCGATCTTCATAAATCTTCGCAACGCGTGGGTGCAGTTTGAGTGTGTCCGGAATCGTATTGATTTTTTTCGCGAGCGCATCGAGGGCAAAACGCGGCATGCCGGTTTTTACGACATCCGATAATTTTCCGCTGAGCCATGGAGTCCAATCGACGTTGGCAACATCCTTGTCGGCTTGCGTCAATTCGGTGGTCACTTCGCCTTTATCCAGTTTGTCACGGTAGCTGTCAACCAGCGTTTTGCTTTCTTCGCTGCTCAACACACTTTGGGCAATCAATGTATCGGAATAAAGTTCGCGTGTGGTTTTGCGGGCGCGAATGTTTTGATACATCAAAGGCTGTGTTGCGGAGGGTTCGTCGGCTTCGTTATGGCCATGACGGCGATAGCAAACCAGATCAATAACGACATCGCGATGGAAGGTGTTGCGGAAATCAATCGCCAGCTTTGCACAGAAAATAACGGCTTCAGGATCATCGCCATTGACGTGAATGACTGGCGCACTGATGATTTTTGCAGGATCCGTACAGTACAAGGT
>JBOHYH010000371.1:0-2357 GCA_050737775.1 Arenimonas sp. | reverse complement strand
CGTACTGTGCTTGAATGGCGCAATGAAAGTTGAAGGCGAGTTGATCGAACCGGGAACCCTGCTGTATCTCGGTCTCGGCCGACATTCAGTTTCATTGAAAAGTGATCATGCTGCGCAATCGCTTTTGATTGGTGGCGAGCCTTTCAATGAAAACATACTGATGTTCTGGAATTTTGTTGCTCGCATGCCGGAAGAAATCATCAAGGCGACTGACGACTGGAACCAGCATCAACATTTTTCGGAAGTGAAAAATTCACCATTGAAGCGCTTGATTGCACCCGATGCGGCCAGTCTTCATCTCAAGGCCTGACAGGAAAAATATCATGATAAAAATTCTCGGCATTTCCGGAAGCCTGCGTGCGCAGTCCTACAACACTGCACTGCTGAAAGTGGTGCAGTCGCTGGCGGGCGATGACATCGAACTGGAAATTGCCACACTGCACGGCATTCCACTTTACGATGGCGATCTTGAAGCGCGCGACGGCATTCCTGCCGCGGTGCAATCATTGAAAGAACGTATCATCGCCAATGATGGTTTATTGCTTTCAACACCGGAATACAACAACGGCATTCCCGGTGTTTTCAAGAATGCGATTGACTGGTTGTCGCGTGCCGATATTCCGAAAATTTTCGGCGAGCGTCCGGTTGCCGTGATGGGAGCATCCCCCGGCGGCTTCGGTACCATTCTTTCTCAAAACGCCTGGCTGCCGGTATTGAAAACACTCGGTACACGCCATTGGACGGGTGGCAAATTGATGTTGTCGCGAGCTCACACTTTAATTGACGAAAGCGGAGACATTAAAGACGAAGCCACACGAAAATTATTGAGCGGTTTTTTGCAGGGTTTTGCCGGCTTTGTCGAAAACAATAAACGTTAATCAAGAATCAAAGAAAATAGTCGTGGAGGTAGTAAAAGCCGAATGCCTGGCAGTGCCAGCATTATTCGGGTCTGACGACCCTCCCACGAAATATCAAATTATTTTTACACCACATCCGGTATGTGGCTGCAAACTTTATTGCGCCCCGAATTTTTAGCCCGATAGACTGCGCTATCTGCAGCGCGATATAAGCCATCACCATCGTGGTGCTTGTCGGGATCGAATGCTGCAACCCCGATACTGACGGTAATAGGCATGATGATACCGCCCACCTGGATCGGTTCGCTGACACACATCGCACGGAAACCTTCGGCACGCGCCATCGCAAGGTCCAGCGTGTGACCCTGCAGCAATACACCAAACTCTTCACCGCCGAGTCTGGCCGCATGTTCGCCATCGAAACCAAATTTTGTTTTCAGGCGCGATGCAAAAATGGCTAGACAGGAATCTCCCACGGCATGTCCGTGTTGATCATTGATGTTTTTAAAATGATCCAGATCCAGCACCAATAAAACCAGTTTGCTATCACTGCCTTTTGCATTCTGCGACATTTGCATCAGCGATTCGGTAAAAAAGCGACGATTGGCCAGCTCGGTCAAGGCATCGACACGTCCCTGTTGCTCGAATAAATCACGCTGATCACGTAATTGCTGGTCGATATCCAGCCGATGCTGATATTCGTTATGACTACGCCACAATGTCGTAACGACATAGATCAAATAAATCGACATGACCAGGGCACTGGCGGAATCTCCAGGCATTTGCCATAAAATCGTCAAGCCTGGCAAATACATCACAGCTACGGTCATCAACGCAAACTGCAAACGCATCGCAAAGGCATGGGCAATGGCAACCGCTAGCCCCATGGTCGAAAGTAAAACCGCCGTATGGCCGGCAGCCAGTCTTTCATCGATAAGTGTCCACACGAATACCAGGCCAAAAAGTGTCGTAGTGCACAACACGATAATCCAATGCCATAGCAGCCATTGATTCAAAACCGAATCATCGGGATTTTCCGATGGCGGTTTATGCATACGACGGGCAATCGCCAGACCCAGGAACAAGACTGTCAGACTTATGGCAGCGATCAAGCTATGTGCGAAAGCATTTCCATAGACAGCAATGACCAACCATCCCGCCAAATAAAAATAGCCGCCGATAAAAGCAAGACGATAGGTATCGCCGACTTCCTGCTTTAATCGCAATGATGCTTTAGTACCCATGCAACCCCTACATGACCATGTGGCTACGTTAGCGGTAAAGGGATATGCCAGCAAGTTACATGCTGTGAAATCTGAATGCCATTCGATATTTATATTCAGTCAGTTTCGTAGCCTGGATGCAGCGCAGCGTAATCCGGGGAAACCAGCCTTGAAATTGGAAATAGCGGGCATCATGAAAATTAAACAGGTAAAGCATGTGTGACTTGTGAGTTTATCGAGTCGCTACCCGGATTACGCTGCGCTGCATCCGGGCTAC
>JBOHYH010000370.1:0-6386 GCA_050737775.1 Arenimonas sp. | reverse complement strand
GTACTACGGTTCCAGATGGTGGTAAATCCAACCCGGAAATCAGAAGACAGGGTTGAAAATGCTTCACCCGCGCCCGATTTGGCAACTTTATTACGGGTGCGACTGAACGAATACCAACGGGCAAAGTTCAGTCTTTCGTTGGCCTCGCTGCGACCGGTTGGGGTCGTCTGGAAACAGTTCCTCCATCCACTGCCCGAGGTAGTGGTATCACAACCATCTGCCCCGCTTGGGAGTGGAATATAGTCGGCACTTATTGTTACGCCACTAAAATTGCTTCCGTTAGCATGCAATCGGACATAGTAAGTGCCTGCAGTTGGATTAGCGATTGTCCGTGTTTCATTATTGGTACCCGCCGTGCGATCACGGAAGTCGTACGTAACTGTGTCTGGCGCGCTGCCTCGTCTTATATACAAATCGGCACTGGTGCCGGTGCCGCCCGAACTTCGGATTGTCAGGCTGCTAAGGCCCGGCGGAACAACAATTGTGTAGCTACCCGTAAGATTTCCGTTGGTAATCGCCCCGCTAGGATTTGTACCTACAACGGCAAGTGCCGTAGCTGGCGGAGCAACATATACAACGTACTCGGAACGTACTACACGGCCATCGGTCAGTATTTGGTAACGCCAATAATTTGTTGGCGCATTCAGATAAGTGAGTGTTTTATTTGTGAGATCTTTTGGAACGTAATAGGTTCGGACGGAGCTGCCCAAGTTTATGGTTCCACTTGCTACAGTCGCCAAGGTGGGACTTGAATACGCCGCAGCGTAAGTTACGTCAGCCACGTAATTGCCGGTGCCTAAATAATCGTTCCAGGCGGTATAGGTAGTAGCAGGATCATAATAGATACCGTTCCGCGCATAGGTTAGCTGACCAATATCCGGGGCATTCGTTGTCGGTTCGGTGTCGCTTGTGGCCTCGGGTGCTGCCATAAAGGTTTCTGCCATCGAACCCGAATCATCCAGAATGAACATGATGTTCGGCGGTATCGTCGAGCTAGATTGCAGCGGCGAATCGGGAATGGATACGCCGGAAATTGCAGGGGATGCAATGAGCACTGCAATAAAACCAAGGGCGCTGGCACTTAGCGCGCGTTTGGCAAAGGCATAAGAATTGGTTCTTGAAATTGTTTTCATGGCATTCCCCTAGTTAGGGCTTGGTGAAATTGGATTGAATGATTACCGTTGCACGGTTCGCTTGTGTACTACGCGTTGTAATTCGATAAACCTTGAGCATGATCGGCGGATCGCCATCCAAGACGCCAATGGTCGTTATGGACTTGGGTGTTTCACCCATGTACTCAATCATGTACTGGGGTGCTACGGTCAGACCATCTTGATCTACATCTGTAGTCGCAACAGCCCAAGGACACCCAGTCGCAGGTGGATTACACGTGTTGTCCCAACGATTTGCTGCAGTAAGTGGTGGCTGTGGACATAAGCCGGCTGCACAAGCAGCACCTGTTGCAGGGAATGTTGGTGTCGGATTCGTTGCGATAACGGCTTCGGCATCACGCATGGCGGCTTCGGCCGCTTGAAAACTGAGGCTGCGGTCAAATTGGCCGGCACCCATTTTCTCTTGCATTAATGCCGCCCGCATGCTGGCCAAGCCCAGCAAGGTCATGATCAACAATAGAATAAGGATGATGGTGAGTGAAACACCACGTTGCCGGCGAACGCCCTTGGTTTGATAGTCCATCATAAATTGCGATTCCGTAAAGTGACGGTGCTGGAAATTTGACGTTGGATTTGATTACCGTCGGTACCGATATTTTCTTCGCCACGTAAAAGCAAGGTGACGCGCACAGCGTTGACCGCCGTCCAATCGGTGACTAAATTCGCCGCAATATAACTTGTCGCACCTGATACCAGATACGTAATAGTCATATTTTCCACGCCTTTGGCGATTTCCTGATTTTGACTGGTGACGGTGCCGCCAGTATTCGTCATGGTGCTTTGGAAAAGTGAACGTCCGCCGTCCGGGTCATTGCTGGTTCCAACAAACCAACGCACGGCACGAAGTTTAGCCAGTGTTGCGTGTGGGTCCGGATTGTTTTCGTTGAGAGCCATAAAATCATAATCAGGTCCGCTACCACAAGCTCCGCTGGTCAAGCCTAGATTAGTGTTGCAGTTCCCGGGCGTTCCACTGGCTGCATAAGTGACCGTTGTTGGGACTGTAGTAGGCACGTTACTTAATTGAAGAACCGCAGCTTGTATGTAATTGCACGCAATGACGATATCGCCGCTGGCCAAATCAGTGGCAAGGGTATTATTCAAGGTAAATGAATCAGCGGTTGCATTATGGGTATTCACACTGTAGCCGCTATTACTTGCGGACATCAGCCAGATCGCATCGGTACCCGTGAGCCTGGTACCTGCGGTGGTGCCAAATGCTGCATCGGGAAATGCCGTGGTACTGGAAAAACCCTGAACACCGCCATTCTGGGTCCAATTAGTCCACCAGTTTGTTGTACCTGAGTTAAGCACATTGGCGACGGGAAGGGCTTTAGCACAAGGAGATGCTGAAGCCTCGCGAATATCACGCGATAATAATTCAAACGATGTGCGCATATTTTCCTGAATCCGCCCGACGTTCTCCGACGCTACGGAGGTTTGACGGTTCGAAAGGAAAATTGCAATAGCACTACCCACGACCAATAAACCGATAAGAATCGAAACCATCAACTCGATCAGGCTCATGCCGCGTGTAGCAGCAGTAAAAGCGGAAGCACGATATCTCATATTCTGCTCCGGGTAATGGTAGTTTGTGCCGAAGACCCGCCACTGCCGCGACTATCGTTCCATTCAACAGTAATCGTGCACACATTCGAAGCACAAAGGATAGTGCCACAGGCCGCAACACCGATCGTTCCCTGAAGACCGGTCATCCAGGCATTCAAATCATTTTGTGCCAGAGTTGTGCCAACGGCAGGCACTGCGCAAGTACGTGTCATGTTGTAGTTGTTAGCCCTGGCTTCAATAAGATTGGCGCGCATAGAGTCCAGAATGCTATAGGTATGCATTACCGCCTGACTGCGTTCCATCGAACTTTGCCCGTTGCGAAGCGTAATAGCCTGCATGGAGGCAATACCCAATAAACCGATACCCAATATGAGCACCGAAATAAGCACTTCAATCAAACTGGTACCAGTTTGATGTACTTGTCGTAAAGCTCGCATTTTCGATTTTTTCATGGCTAATTTCTTCAATGGCAAATAGGTGAATGCAAAAACTGTTTAATTCGACGGTGCGGTACAGCTCGCACTGGCATTACGTTTATCAACACGCAAACTTCCGCCACCGGTGGTGAATGTAACGTCTCGCGCATTTTCCAAAGGCGTCGTCGTGGCAATACAAAGCGAGACCTTGCCCAATAACAAATTGCCTCCGGTGGTTCTCGCCAAGCCATCGGGTCTGAACACAACAGCTGCATCCACATTAGTGCTGGCTGTTGCTGTTACACCGCTTAAAGCATTGACGGACAACAAAGTGTCGCCGTCCGACGTGGCAAAAGTGTTGTCTCGGTTTGCATCGACAAAAGCTATCCAACCGGACCAGCTAGTTCCTGTGCTGCAAGTGGGTACCACCGCATTGGCATTACCACTTCCGCAGACCACTACTCTTGCACCGCGCCGGATTGATTCAAGTCGTGCTACCTGAAAATTGGCCAACAATTCATTCGCCTGACTTGTGACACGGTTACTATTCAAGAATGAAGTAAATGACGGAATAGCCATGGCAAGTAAAATCGCTGAAATTGAAATAGCGATCAATAATTCGACCATCGAAAACCCACCTTCTGCCAAGAGTTTGCAGTCCGGCGTAGCCAATTTTCTTTGCATTTGAGCCCCCAAGCATCGCTTTATATGTGAGTGAGTGTATTTTGCGTCCAGTAGAATCTCCAGTTAAGACCGACTAACGGGGCAAAAAAAGGCTTTAGTGGTAGCCAAAGCATCCCTTTACGAGGCCGAGCTGGATTCCAAAGGCTAAAAACGGGCAAGATACGACACCACATCGAGCTATTAACCGAATGCCCCGCATCAGCCTGACCGACCAACCGATTAATATCCTATGGCGTACTGTTACGCTGGTCTCCATGGTGCTGGCAGGCGAAGGCTTGGCATTGGTCTTGTCATTGACGCCGGGTTTCAGTACCGACCGATGGGTCTATTTCGGGCTCAGCTCGCTACTCATACAGTGGATACTGTTACTTACGCTAAGCAGTTTGCATCTGATTAAAGATCGCATTGCCAAATACTCGGTAAGTACGCTTTCCTGGATTGGCTTGACGATTTTGATATTGAGCACCTGGTTGGTTTGCGGCACATGTTGGTATGTCTACCACCGCGTTTCACAGATGAGCTATACCAGTGGTTTTTATTTCCTGTTTCAATGCACTGCGATTGCCATCACTATCGGTGTTCTGGGCTTGATTGCGCTACAGCACCACTGGCGTACGCATCAATTGGCACTCGCCAATAAACAGGCTGAGCTTGATGCTCTCCAGGCCAGGATTCAACCACACTTTTTATTCAATACGCTCAATACCTGCGCTGCACTGGTTCACCAGAATCCCGAACAAGCCGAACATCTTTTACTGGATTTGAGTGAATTATTTCGTGCCGCCTTGTCGGAATCCAAATTAATCAGCCTGGATGACGAACTTACGCTTGCTCGCCGTTATCTGGAAATTGAAGCACTTCGATTTGGCGATCGCATCAAAATAAAGTGGCAATTACCAAACACAATTCCTGCCATCGAATTGCCCGCTCTTTCAATACAACCACTGGTAGAAAATGCTGTCCGGCATGGCATTGAACCCAGCGAAAATGGCGGCGACATTGAAATCAGTGTTCAACAAGAAAACGAATTGTTATCGATAATCGTCAGCAATTCGCTACCAAAGACAACTGGCAATATCAGAAAGGGGCATCATATTGGCTTGGCGAGTACGCGTGAACGTATTGAAAACTACAGCGACGGCAAGGGCCAAGTGATTACTGCAATTAAAAATGGCCGCTTTGAGGCGACCATTTTATTAGCTGTTTGACTTTTAGTTAGGCACTAATAACACGATAACAAGGTTTGTATTCACCGCTCATCTTCATTCTTCGCTGGGCAACAAAAGCCTGCAACAAGCCATCAAGCGCTTTCATGATGTCAAGATCACCATCGATCTGGAACGGCCCGTGCTGCTCGATATTTCGCATGCCATCTTCTTTTACATTACCGGCAACAATGCCGGAAAACGCTCGCCTTAAATCAGCCGCCAGCAAATGTACGGGCTGTTCGTGATGCAAGTTCAAGCCTGCCATCGCTGAATGATCCGGCACGAAAGGCTGCTGGAATTCAAACGGAATATGTAATGACCAGTTGAAAAAGAAAGCATCTTTTTCCGCGATACGCTGCTCGCGCACTTTTTTCATACCCAAGGCCATTTGTCTTGCGACTTCGGATGGGTTGTCGACAATAATCTTGTAACGCGAAGTGGCCACTTCGCCCAGGCTCAAGCGCAGAAATTGATCGATCTGCTCGAAATAGGCTGCTGAAGATTTGGGGCCGGTAAAGATCAATGGAAATTGCATATCCACGTTATCTGGATGCAACAAAATACCGAGCAGATAAAGAATCTCTTCCGCCGTACCAACACCACCGGGAAAAACGATGATGCCGTGACCGACACGAACGAATGCTTCAAGACGCTTTTCGATATCGGGCATGATGACCAGATGATTTACAATCGGGTTCGGTGACTCGGCTGCGATGATTCCCGGCTCCGTTATTCCGATATAGCGATTATTGGTTCTGCGCTGTTTTGCGTGCGCAATTGTGGCGCCTTTCATCGGGCCTTTCATTGCCCCCGGTCCGCAACCTGTGCAAATATCCAGGCGGCGCAGACCCAGTTCATAACCGACTGCTTTGGTATAAACGTATTCTTCACGACCAATCGAATGGCCGCCCCAGCAAACGACCAGGTTCGGATCTTGATGCGGACGCATAACGCGGGCATTACGCAGAATTTCGAACACCGCACCTGTCATGCCGTCACCTGTGGCGAGATCAAACTTTTTACCTTCGTTGATTTCGGTGGCGACATAGGCAATATCACGCACCACCGAAAACAATAATTCGGCGACACCGCGAATCAATTCGCCATCTACAAAAGCTGTTGCCGGCGCATGCTGCAGGACGATTTTTATGCCACGAGCCTGCTGTATTACCTGGATATCGAAATCCGGATATTTTTGCTGTGCCGCACGCGGATCATCGGAATCACTACCCGTGGTCAATACCGCCAGCGCGCACTTTCGCAGCAGATCATGCAAGCCGCCGCCCGATGCATCACGCAGACGCGCGACTTCGGCACGCGACAATACATCCAAGCCACCC
>JBOHYH010000369.1:0-1845 GCA_050737775.1 Arenimonas sp. | reverse complement strand
AAGGTAAGCAAGGTCGTTTCCGTCAAAACTTGCTCGGTAAGCGCGTCGATTACTCCGGCCGTTCGGTCATCGTGGTCGGCCCGACCTTGCGTCTGCACGAATGCGGTCTGCCGAAGAAAATGGCGCTGGAATTATTCAAGCCTTTCATCTTTGCAAAACTGCAACGTCGTGGTCTGGCAACCACGATCAAAGCTGCCAAGAAACTGGTTGAGCGCGAAGAAGCACAAGTCTGGGACATCCTGGAAGAAGTGATTCGCGAACATCCGGTGTTATTGAACCGCGCACCCACACTTCACCGTCTCGGTATCCAAGCCTTTGAACCGGTGTTGATTGAAGGTAAAGCGATTCAATTGCATCCGCTGGTCTGTACCGCATTCAACGCCGACTTCGACGGTGACCAAATGGCGGTCCACGTTCCCTTGTCGCTGGAAGCACAACTCGAAGCCCGTGCTTTGATGATGTCGACCAACAATATTCTGTCGCCAGCCAATGGCGAGCCGATTATTGTGCCTACGCAAGACGTCGTGTTGGGTTTGTACTACATGACCCGCGCGCTGGAAAACAAGAAAGGCGAGGGCATGGTATTTGCCAACGTCAATGAAGTGCGTCGTGCCTATGACAATCGCGTGGTGGAATTGCACGCGAAAGTCAAAGTGCGTCTGGCCATTACCGAAGTGAATGAAGAGGGTGCCGTCAGCCATCGCACCGCGATTGTGGATACCACGATTGGTCGCGCACTCTTAGCCGATATCATTCCCGAAGGCCTGCCGTATTCATTTATCAATACCGAGCTGACCAAGAAAAACATCAGCCGCCTGATCAATACCTGCTACCGCATGTTGGGCCTGAAGCACACCGTCGTTTTCGCCGATCAATTGATGTACACCGGTTTTGCTTACGCAACCCGCGCTGGCGTCTCGATCGGTATCGACGACATGATCATTCCGAATGAAAAGAAAGGCATCTTGGGCGAAGCCGAAAAACAAGTGCTGGAAATTCAAGAGCAGTATCAATCGGGTCTGGTCACCGCTGGCGAACGCTACAACAAAGTGGTGGATATCTGGTCGCGTACCAATGAATTGGTCGCCAAGGCTATGATGGACGCCATCGGTACCGAAAAAGTCGAAAATGCGAAAGGCGAAATGGTCGCGCAGAAATCGATGAACTCGGTTTACATCATGGCCGACTCCGGCGCTCGTGGTTCGCAAGCACAGATTCGTCAGCTGGCCGGTATGCGTGGCTTGATGGCGAAACCCGATGGTTCGATTATTGAGACGCCGATCACCGCGAACTTCCGCGAAGGTCTGAACGTTCTTCAATACTTCATCTCGACCCATGGTGCACGTAAAGGTCTGGCCGATACCGCGCTGAAAACTGCCAACTCGGGTTATCTTACCCGTCGCTTGGTCGACGTGGCACAAGACATGGTCGTTACCGAAGTCGATTGCGGTACGCATCAAGGTCTGACCATGACACCTATCGTTGAGGGTGGCGATGTTATCGAACCGTTGCGCGATCGCGTGCTCGGCCGCATGGTGGCAGAAGATGTCTATCTGCCAGGCAATGACGCCGACCCAATCGTGACGCGCAATACGTTGCTCGACGAAACCTGGGTCGACAAGTTGGAAGTCGCCGGCGTTCAATCGATGCTGGTTCGTTCCTCGATCACCTGTGAAAATGCCTTCGGCGTTTGCGCCTATTGCTACGGTCGTGACCTCGGTCGCGGTCATCTGGTCAACCTCGGTGAAGCTGTCGGTGTTATCGCAGCCCAGTCGATCGGTGAGCCAGGTACCCAGCTGACCATGCGTACCTTCCACATCGGTGGTGCCGCATCCCGTGCTGCTG
>JBOHYH010000368.1:0-4189 GCA_050737775.1 Arenimonas sp. | reverse complement strand
GAGCGATATATTCTTGGGTGGTGTACGTGTTTCTTCGGAAGCATCTAGCGCTTCAAGATACTCACGAACGGGCCGACTCAGTGACGAGGTGTTATCCCACGCTGCCTCTGCGCCCGGTACGCCACGTTGGCGGTTGGCATCGGCCTTGATAACGCTGGCATCGATCGCAAAGCCTTCGCCGCCGACCAATCCTTCCGACAAGCAACGCGCCAGCACTTTCTCGAACACGAAGCGCAATGTATCGTTGTCGCGGAACCTGCCATGCCGATTCTTTGAGAACGTCGAGTGGTCCGGTATGGCGTCTTCCAAGCCAAGTCGACAGAACCAACGATATGCCAAGTTCAGATGTACTTCTTCGCACAGCCGACGTTCGGAGCGGATACCAAAACAGTAACCGATAATCAGCATCCGAATCATCAAGGCCGGATCAATCGATGGCCTGCCGGTGTGGCTGTAATGCGGAGCAAGATGGGAGTGCAGTTCGCCAAGATCCAGGAACTGCTCCATTCCTCGGAGCAGATGATTGGCGGGAACATGATCTTCAAGATTAAAGGCGTAAAACAAAGGCGCTTGGCCGATATCTTGGCGTCCCATCATGGCGAAAAATCCACTCAATAGATGGGAGATAAGTTGACCAGTTTTGCCACCCTCGATCAATAGTTTTTCAACACAATAGGTCGATAGCGGTCGTTCAACACCAGCGCTGCTGTCAGGCTTAACCGGTTTCCTGTTCAATGTCGACCGGCGCCCGCACTTGATGCTCATTTCATTTTTCAGCAGGCAATAAGCTGCGTAGATGGGCGTGGTATTTCCCCAGCGCCGCTTTACCGTCTTTGGTAATTTGAAATGTCGTGGCTGGGACTCGGCCACGAAAGCTTTTGATGGTTTTCAGATAACCACTGGCTTCCAGTTTTTGTGCTTGTATGCTGAGGTTGCCCTTACTCAGGCCGGTGACTTTCAGTAAGAATAGAAACTCCACCTCTTCTGCAGCCGAGAGTACCGTGAGGATCGCAAGCCGGGCTGGTTCGTGCACCATCCGGTCCAGTTCCATAATCGATTTTGTGGTTTCGTCTTTCATGTTGAAGCCGACAATGCATTAATTTCATTGCGGACATTCTTGAATGCAAGAAACTGCTTTATCCCGACTATGGCGAACACGAGCAAGGCAAGGAATTGCGGAATGAAGGCGATGAAATCGATTTTATTCAAGGTGCTCGACATGAGGGGGAACAGCATGACGGTTAACACACAAGCAAGTCCGCGACTCAAGGTGTCGCGGCTGCTGAATGCCCAGATCACGCCCCATGCCGTAATAATTGCCCAGCCCAGATAAGAGCTGATATCCAGGTTATCGAAAACCGATACGCCAATATTGTCGTGAATGGCGAGCGCTCTACCTATGTTAAAGCCAATGGTGCAAAGCATGCCGACAATAAATAATGAAGGAGTCAGAAAACGCATCACCTTGGCCGTTGGATCATTCGGTATGGCGACACCTAGTTGCTTATCCACCCATAGTTGAAGGCAGCTAACACCTAACCAAGTGAATACGGAGGTAGTAATGGTCGCGACCTTCAACCAAGAGGGCGTGACCAGAGTGTCCGAGCCCAATAAGCGCCATAAACTGGAATAGGTATTGCCACTGGCAAGAAATTCCGCTTGGATATGATTCCACACCAATACCGCGAGCACAGCGGTCATGATCAACGCCCACAAAGAGCCAAGGCCTGCGCCACCGAGTCGTGTTTTTGCATAGCGGCGGGTTAAATCTTCTAAACGGTTGAGATGTTGCATGGGTTACTCCGGGTTTAGTGAAACTAGTTTATATCATAAACCTAGTTTGTCAACACATGACATAAATTCTTTTAAGCGCGCAATACGAAGCCCGGGTTATGGCTTCATCTAACCCGGGAAATATTTTCACAATCACCTGGGTTATTAAGAGCGATCCTTAGGCTGTTTTATTGTTCAAAAGCTATTTTCACTACGCTCTTTTACCCGGGATTGTTCAAGATGCCGTCGGGCCTCCAGGGACGTGCAAACTTTTTAATGCACCGCAATGCTCCCCGGGTTAGATGAAGCCATAACCCGGGCTACGTCAGTGTATTTGTGACTCGGGAGGAATGGCATACGACAAAAGACCCGATCAGGTTCACGATGGCGGATACCAACCAGGGGTAATACCGGTGCAATTCCATCACGGACAATTTCTCGGCAGTTACCAGAAACGACGCGAATTGTTTGGCGTGAGCATTGCCGAGATGACGCCGACGGTACCCGAGCACGAAGTCGAAACGCATACACATGACGATGCACATTTCCTGTTATTGCTGGATGGACTGTATGTAAGCAGTGCACACGGCATGCCGGACATCTGCACCGAAACCGCGATTATCATGAATCCACCCGGCACCCGGCATCGCGATTGTTTTAGAGGCACCCAGGGTCGCTTTCTGACCTTGTCGCTGTCGGGCGACGATTGGCGAAGCGCCACGAAAGATTTCCCCATCAGCGATGTCGCATTGCGACTGGATGCAACGGCCTTGTTGTCGGCTTATCGTATTTGGCGCGAACTGCATCATTGGGATGATGCCTCGGCATTGGCTGTCGAAGCTGAGAGTCATACGCTGTTTTCAGAAGCAGGCGTTGCGAACAAGCAATATGAAAACCCGGCACCAGCATGGCTTTCACGTACTCGCGAGCTTCTGCGTGACGCCAGCTTCGAAACACCGCGTTTTTCCGAGTTGGCAAAAACGGCGGATCTGCATCCGGTCTATTTCGCGCGCGCATTCCGCCATCGTTATGGCTGTTCACCTGGAGAGTATTTGCGTCGTTGCCGACTCGAACGGGCCACCGGCTTACTGCGTGACAAGCGACTATCGCTGGTGTCGATTGCCATGCAATGCGGCTTTGTCGATCAAAGCCATTTCAATCACAGTTTTCGCCGTACTTACCGCGTCAGCCCGGGCGAGTTCCGTTCGATGACACACAGCGAAGCCATGGTTCACTGCGTACAAGACGCACGCCAACCCATTTGCTAATTTATGGTTTCATCAAAAAGGTAATTCCCATGTTCTCACTGAAGTACACGTTTCCACTTTTGTTATTGCTGTTCGCTCCGCTGAGTCTGCAGGCAGCAACGCCCAACTTCGATGAAGTCAGCAAGTCGGTAAAAGCCGGCGAGTTTAAGCAAATCACCAGCATCGTGGTGTCACGCGATGGCAAGCTGGTCTACGAAGAATATTTTGATGAAGGCGGTGCCGAAGCGCGCCGCAATACGCGTTCCTCGACCAAGACGGTGGCAGGCATGCTCGCAGGGTTGGCCATTGCCGATGGAAAATTACCGAACCAGCAAGCGGCCATCCTGCCGTATTTGTCGGCGAAACATCCGGTGATTCAAAACAATGATCCGCGCAAGGCAAAAATTACGGTAGAAGATTTGATGACGATGTCATCCATTCTGGAATGCCATGATGAAAACGAGTTTTCGCGTGGCAACGAAGAGCGCATGTATCTGGTCGAGGACTGGGTGCAGTTTTATCTGGATCTTCCGATTCAGGGTTTCCCGGCCTGGATGCCGAAACCGGCCGATTCCAAATATGGCCGCAATTTCCGCTACTGCACGGCGGGTACAACGACGCTGGGTGAGGTGTTGCAAAACGCGACCGGCGAACCGCTGCAAAATTATGCACAACGGCGCCTATTCACGCCGCTTGGCATTGAAAAACCGGAATGGCAATTCTCGCCCCTGGGCTTGGCACAGGCAGGCGGCGGCCTGGGTTTGCGGAGTCGTGATTTATGGAAACTCGGACAGCTGTATCTGGATGGTGGAACCTATCAAGGCAAGCAAATCATTTCATCCGACTGGGTAAAACAATCGATAAAAGCGCATGCCAGCGTCGATGAAGAAGGCGGAGTCGAATACGCTTATCTCTGGTGGAAGATGCAATTTCCGGTCAAGGAAAAAATCTGGAAATCCTTTTCGATGAACGGTACTGGCGGGAATACGGTGCAGGTGTTTCCGGAACAAAAAGTAGTGGTCGTGATTACCACGACCAATTATCAAGAACGCCAACCGCATCGGATTACCGCCAAATTGTTGACCGAGAAAATTTTGCGGGCGCTATAGGGTGCGCCAATGGCGCACCATCTTCCAGATCTCCAACACGGTGCGCCACAGGCGCACCCT
>JBOHYH010000367.1:0-1218 GCA_050737775.1 Arenimonas sp. | reverse complement strand
GCGATATGGCGAGCCTGGAGATATGAAATTACGGTTGCCTTGATAAAAACTCGCTGACAATTCATCAACAAACATTGGTTGCCAAAATATGAGCCAGAAACTTGATACCAGCTACGGCTCCGATGAGCACGGCATGGTTTGGGGTTATCTTTTCGCACCCGATCAACCCGCCAGACTGATCACATCCGAGGAAACGCTTGAAGTTTTGGCATCGCCCGACTCCAGGAATAAAGGCGAATTTCTATGGCTGCATTTTTCGCTCTCCAATTCGTCTTCCAGGGCGTGGATGCAGCGGAATCTGAATTTGCCCGAGGGCTATTATGAATCCTTGAACAGCAATGCAGGCTCCACCCGCGTCGAGCAAGATGAAGAGTCGCTGGTCGCAGTCATTAACGATGTACTTTTTGATTTCACGCTGGACTCTTCCGCAATTTCGAGCACGAGCCTGTGCATTGATCAGTATTGCCTGATAAGTGCTCGACTTCGGCCACTGCGCTCGATTGACCATTTGCGAGCTGCAGTGCGAGCAAACAAAATCTTCCGTTCTCCATCGGAACTATTGGCGCAGCTACTGCAGGACCAGGCCCATGTACTTGTCGATATCCTGCGGCAATCGACTGCACGCGTAGACCAGATCGAAGATCAATTGTTGGCCAATCGTGTTTCAATAAACCGCAGTCAACTCGGTTCGCTACGTCGCGTTTTGGTTAGGTTACAACGGCTTCTTGCACCGGAACCTGCCGCACTATTCCGGCTGCTTAACCGACCACCTGACTGGTTTACCGAAGACGATATTCAAGACTTGCGACAAGCGGCCGAAGAGTTTTCCGCCGCAGTCGGCGATTCGACAGCACTGGTCGAGCGGGTCAAGTTGCTTCAGGAAGAGCTGACCGCGCTGGTTTACGAGCAAACCAACCGCACACTGTTTGTTCTTACCGTGGTCACCGTACTCGCACTACCCATCAATCTGACCACAGGCTTGTTTGGCATGAATGTCGGCGGCATTCCACTGGCAGGAGACAAAGGCGGCTTCTATCTAATACTCGTCATTCTTGTTGTTTTGACAGTTGTACTCGCCTACGTCACGCTCATAAGAAAACGGGATTAGAGAATCGCATCGAAGAATTTCCGTATCACGGCCTGCACATGCCCAGCTTTCACATCGTCGTATTGAAGGCTTTCTTCGTCCATGTAAGTCGTCTGCGCGAGCTCCAACTG
>JBOHYH010000366.1:0-3011 GCA_050737775.1 Arenimonas sp. | reverse complement strand
GGATTTCCTTGGAGCGGGTTTACAAAGAAGCGGAATTATATGCCAGATAAAGTCCGCTTGCAATACAAGGACTTGGGCCAAAAGCGGGAAATACAGTATATGGCCAGCTTTTGCCAATTTAGCCCGGCTTAGCAGCAGCCGGCTGCCTTTTTTGGGCTGGTAATCAACTGACGCTAGTCCGGTGTGCTGCGTCATGTGACGCGTATACCCCAAAAAGACCCCTGAATAATGCCAAATCTTCAAACAAATCATTGGCCAATGCCTCCAATTCATAGGCTTGGATCAAGCGAATAAACCGCTTTCCATCGATCTCCAATGAAGGGAAATCGCTTGTTTTGGCATCGGGAAGCAGATTTTTTTGGGGTATGGCTACCCAGATTCCACCCTCCAGTTGCTTTCTTTCCAATCCCTCAAAAACCTTTTCTTCCGTGCCTTGAAACTGGAAATCGACTGACAAGTCTAGAAACTCGCCGGTTTTATTCAGGATGAATTCGCCATTGAGTGAATCCGGTGCAGGAAGAATCAGCAATCGGTCATTAGCATAGTCCTCGCACCAGTGTTTCAAATGTTGGCTATATCGACTGAGTGAAATAATGCCGAGTTCTTTCGACGCATCGAGAATACTGCAGGAAATATCAAGACTGCCATGTGCGATGTGGTGCAAATAGGCAGACACCGAACGTTGTACGGGGTCTTTCAGCATCACGATCAATTTCAGATTGTTGCCCAGATATTGGCGAATGGCCGATGAAATATCCTGATTGAACATGGGTGGGTAGGGGCCGGTATTGCGGGTCCAGAAATAACTGGCACAGGCATCGCCCACAAGACTGCCGACCGGTGCATTTTCAAAACGCTTCAGGAAGCCTTGTGCGTCTTGTGCGTCATTGAAAAAAAATGGCGCATCTTTATCAGCTGGCATAAACACACCCGGATGCTGGCGAAGTTGTCGATGCAACCAGCTAGTCCCGCATTTTTGGGCACCAATGATTAGAAAGTCTGGTGAATTCATTCGTTAATAGTATGCGGAAATATCATAGACGCTATATCTTAACGTCCCGACCACCTGACTTTACTGATTTCGTAAGCGCCACGCCTTTTACATGGCAAATGTACCGGATACAAACGATAATAATTGCTGGTTTCCTCTCTGGTTGCTTATGTCCCGCGCCACTACCGCTACCATCCACATTGAAGCCTTGCGGCATAACCTGTCGCGGATACGTTCATTGGCTCCCCATTCAAAGGTAATGGCCGTGGTCAAGGCCGATGGCTATGGCCATGGCTTGGAGCGGGTAGCACGTGCCCTGGAAGGAGCGGATGCCTTCGGTGTCGCGGCTTTGTCCGATGCCGAACGCCTGCGGGCCGTCGGTTTATCCCAACGTATTGTTCTGTTGTCCGGCATTGATGATGCCTCGGATCTGTCGGCAATCCGCCGTTTGGGTGTCGATACCGTGGTCCATCACGATTCCCAATTGGCCTTGTTGCAGGAAGATAGCGAAACCGACCCAATTCGGGTCTGGTTGAAACTTGATACGGGTATGCATCGTCTGGGTTTCGCAGTTGAACGTGCGGAAACCATCTACACCCAATTAAAGAGGATGCCGAATGTGCATGACGACATTACGCTGATGACACATTTCGCCAGTTCCGACGAATTCGACGGGCCGCAAACGGCCTTGCAATTGAAAGCCTTTGATGAAGCCAGCAAACATTTAAGCGGCTTGCATTCGCTTTCAAACTCGGCGGCGATCCTAGGTTGGCCAGGTGCCCACCAGAATTGGGTCAGAGCAGGTGGCGCGCTTTATGGTTTATCTGTTGTGGATCATAAAACCGGAGCGGATTTTGGTTTAAAACCTGCGATGAGTCTGTCGACCAAATTAATCGCGATCAATCACATCAAGAAAGGCGAGAGCATCGGTTACTCGGCCACTTGGCAATGCCCGGAAGATATGCCGGTCGGTGTTGCCGCCATCGGGTATGGCGATGGTTATCCGCGTCATGCTTCGGCGGGTACTCCGGTGCTGATCAAAGGCGTGCGAGTGCCGATTATAGGCAGAGTTTCGATGGATTTAATGACGCTGGATTTGCGCGGTATTCCCGATGCAAAAGTGGGTGATGATGTTTTACTTTGGGGGCCTGAATTACCGGTCGAAATTATTGCCAAAGCGGCCGGTTCCATTAGCTATGAGCTGACATGCTCCATTACGCGCCGGGTGCGTTTCATCGAGGCCTAGGTTCGACTGCAGTGTAAGTCATCTGTTCTACACACCTGCTTCACTATGCTGCGCGCATGGCAGCGAAGCTACGACATCTCATTCTTGTTCTGGGCGATCAACTTGATCGCAAATCCCTGGTATTCGATGATTTTGATCCCGAGCAAGACGCGGTCTGGATGTGTGAAGCCTCTGCCGAAGCGACACATGTCTGGTCCAGTAAGCCGCGTATTGCCATATTCCTCGCTGCGATGCGACATTTTCGGGACGAATTGTGTGCGAAGACATACACGGTTTTTTACCGTGAGTTAAACAAGCACACATTGCCATCCCTTGAGGCAGCGCTTGCTGATGATCTGGCCAAATTAAATCCAGTCAAAGTGATTGCGGTGAAGCCGGGCGAATGGCGATTGGCGCAATCATTGCCAGACGTCTGCAAAAAAGCAGGTGTGTCATGGGTTGAACGTCCTGACCAGCATTTTTATTGTGACGAGCACGATTTTTCCGAATGGGCGAAAGGCAGAAAGGAGTATCGGCTCGAATTCTTCTATCGTTGGCTAAGAAAACGCGAAAACGTGTTGATGGAAGGCGACCAACCAACAGGTGGCAAATGGAATTTCGATCACGAAAATAGGGGCGTGTTCGACAAGCGAGGCCCAGGCCTTCTTTCTGTGCCGAGAGTTTTCGAAAGAGATCAAACAACATCATCCGTAATGGATCTTGTAGAAAATACATTTCACCAACACCCCGGCAAGCTTGATGCTTTTTATTGGCCTTTAACACCCGATCAAGCCG
>JBOHYH010000365.1:0-6595 GCA_050737775.1 Arenimonas sp. | reverse complement strand
AATTACTCAGTGTAGTCGTGTGATTCAAGGCATCTTTTACGGTACTGATATTGCCATCGGTCAAATAAGTAAAAGTGGTATCGGGCTGCGTTTGACCAAAACTGTATATGCGCAATGGCAAAGCTGTCGCAGGGTCGTAATCGGTTTGGCTAAGAACTACATTGGGGCTGGTGTTGGTGTTCGTGACTGTTTGAACTTGGCCCAGGACCCATCGCGATAGATTGTCATGATAGGACGTAACGTCGGTGCGACTATAGTGAGTGCCACTGCCGTTGCCGTGCACGCTTGCGCTTATTACGGCGGAAGGGCGTGCAAATATGTCGAAGCTAGTTGTTGTGCGAGTGTAGGCATCCGCCTGAGGTGATGTTGGCGCAGCAGGTGCCGGTAAGCCGAAGTATTGCGGGCCAGCAATATTGCCATCTTGTCGAACGGTGGTTTCTGCAATAGGGCGGATCTGTACCGATGTGGCGTCGTCAGTTGAAAGCGACCAGCCATACACGTCGGGGAAAGGCATCGCGGCTACCTCAACACTGGTGAGGTACCGGCTGCTCTCCTTCCGAACGATCGTTCCATCAGCCTTGCGTGTGATGACCTCCAGCAGACGACCATCATTGCCGCTCCAGAGCACCCCGAAGCGGTGCTCCTGTCGGGTACCGTCCGGCTGATCGACCGTCACCGACTTGGCGTCCTGGCAGCTTGTACACGGGGTAATCGCTATTGGTGTACGACCATACGGGATAATTTCGTAACCGTACTGCCATTGCTGAGTGGGCAACGCGGCCCCAGTGATGGTTTTTTTCGTGATGGAATACAGGTCGAAATAGTCGGGGACAGCGAGCGCATAATAGCTCCTGTTGTCAAATCCCGACGTATCTGTCTGATACGGAGTGCATACGCTTTCGGGAATACCTGAACGCCGGTGGCGTTTGAACTCGAATTCAAACTGACCAACAGCCCCCGAAGGATGGGTGGCTGTGAGCGTGAAATTGCCACCGCCCGCCTCTAAAGGTTCAATGCAACGGCTGTCTTCGGTATCGAAATCAGTGGTCGGATAGAAGGGAGCAATAATTCCGGCCGGGAACTGGTAGGTATAGGCCGAAGTATCGGGCAGGATGACTTTTGTAAGAGCAGTTGAGTTGTATTGATAGGTCCAAGTGCGAGTTTCCGCCTGCGCCGAAACGATAACGCCATTGCTCCAGGTAAGATTGATGGCTCGGCCGTCACTGGCGGTGATGGATGACAGTTGGTTACCGCTCCACTGGTAGTTGACCCAGTTACCAAAACGATCTTCCATGCGGCTGATGGCCAAATACACCTCAGTACGGCCAACCTGGTCATAGCCATATTCGGAGGCACGCTTCTTGATGACACCTGCTTGGCGCGTTAAGCCAATATCGAAAGTGTACTTGACACCGTTACTATCGAGCACCACAAAGCCTTCACCGGCAAAGCCATTAGCGGTCGTGGATTTACAACGAATACGATGGAAGCTCTTGGTACCGAGTACGTAATTATTGCCATCGCTGGGCAAAGTGACTTTCGGAAGCGAATTAAGGCGAAGTATGTCCAAATCGCCTTGACCGGGGAAATAAAGTTTAGTGCCAGACCAATAGTCCTCGACTTGGATGACGCCTGTCGGGTACGGCCGCTCGAAATTTGTACATCTGTTTGCACTTGAATATGGTGCATTCCATGCACCTAGAAAAGTGCCATGGATAAAAGGCACATCAATATCCCAGGATCCAAACCCGCCAAATGACTGTGCATCGCTGGGTGTCGCTTGTACCTTGTAGCGTCGCCCCAAACGTACCGGCAAGGCATTGTTGCCCGGCAAATCGATGTCGGTAACCGCGAACTCGGTGGCACCGTTGTATAAACTAATGCTCTCGCCGAACAAGTTAGAAGACAACGGCGCAACGTTTTGCGCGCTCTTGATTCGCTTGCTGTATTCCTCAAAAGGCTGAGTACCCATTGCAGTTTGTGCTGCACCGATACCGACAAGAAAAAAGGCCGATACAACCCACAGCCGCTGAAGATGGTTCCGCATTAAACACCTCAAAAAAAAGAAACCGACCGATTTTACTCAGCCTAATAAAGATCAATACTCTGGCATCAGGCAATAGCTTAAGACGTGCAGGAAATTGAACCTGCCCCCGGTCTAGCGAATCAACAGGTTCGTCGGATGCAGTTATTTTCTGCTTCAAACTAAACTTGTCTTGAATCGATTTAACAGTGGCACATTTCGTGACGGGGCATGTTTCGAGTAATTTGACGCCCGCGAAGACTATGTTACAGCTTGTGAATTAGCAAGCTTTTTATTGCGTTTAGAGAGCCGGGTCTGCTGCCAGAAATGACCTAACAAGAACTCGGACAAGAATCCGACATTCAAAAGCAAACCCCCGGCAAGCCGGGGGTTTTTGGTGACAGAAACTTTGTAACAGAAACGTGTTGCTTAGAATTCCTGCGAGAACCGGATGCCAATCGTCCGTGGCTGTCCTGCAACGGTATAAACCTGACCATTGGCGTATTCCGCTGGTGTCGGATACGCGTTGGTTGCCGGATCGCCACCGCCGCAAGTGGCTGTTGCGCACAAGGTGTAACGCCCGAACTCGGTGCGCTTGTCAAAAAGATTTTTGACGTACAAATTAAGCGTCCAGTTGTTTTTACGGATGCCTGCCGACAAATCGAACACAGTGTAACTTGGCATAGTGCCCAAAATACCTCCCTCGAAGGCACGCAAATCGGTGCTGCGACTTCCTTCATGTACAAACGAGCCTTGAATGAATGGCTCGTAGTTGCCCCAATCAAACGTATATCGGGCGCCCATGCTTGCCTTGAAGTCGGCGGTAACAGGTAATCGTGTTCCCGATGATGCCTGCGGCCCGCTGACAACATTTCCGTCCGGATCCAGACTTCCCGGAGGGCAGGTCGTATCTGGCTGGCCGTTGGTATCAACGAAACCGCAATAGTTTGCCGTCAGCTTGGCATCGTAGAACGCTACGCTTGCGTTCAACTGCAGGTTATACGTCGCCGCAAATTTGACGTCCATTTCCAGACCGTCGATTTGCGCCTGGTTGGCATTTTTAATTTCCGTCAAACCGTTCGCGCCAATAATGGAAAACTGGAAGTCTTCCCACTTCTGGCGAAACACTGCGCCGTTGAACAACAAACGATTATCGAGCCAGGTTGTTTTCCAGCCAAACTCGTAGTTGGTCAGGTAATCGGACAAATACGGCGGCAAGGTACCGCGACGATTAATACCCCCGGGACGGTAGCCTTCCGACCAGGTGCCGTAAATCATCTTGGTATTGCTGATCTCGTAGGTCAGGTTGAATTTACCCAGCGTGCCGCTTTCCTCGATGACCTTGTCAAAAACTTTGCACGGTGCCGTTTCATAAGGAGCGGTATTTCCGGCAGCAATACAGGAGGCCTGACCGTAAGTGGACGATTGAGAAAAGCCTGCGCTGAATCCAAAGAAGCCTTTCAAGGCACTTTCTTGTCTAAAGTGGCGGAAACCACCCGTTGCCGTCAGCTTGTCGGTTATGTCGAATGAGGCTTCGCCGAAGATCGCCTTGCTGTTATCGAAGCGGTCTTGTTCGGTAAGCCAAATGGTGTCTGGCCAACCCGGAACATCATAGGTGTCTGAAAAATTATCCAGCCTGTAACGCTGTTCGATGTCGTGCGATTGGTCTTGCGTGAAAAATCCCGCTAGAAAACGAAAGCGCTGGTCTTGCGACGAAGAAATACGGATTTCATGGCTCCGCTTTCTGTAGCCGTCCTTGGCCTGGATGTATTGCGATGGATTGACCGGATCACCGTTATTGTCGACCGCCGAACCGCCATACGCAGCGACGATGTCGTACCAAAAACCGTAGTCGTTGTAATCGGATTCACTATCGATATTTCGATTCAAATTCGAAAAGGCATACACCAGATCAAAATTGCCGACTTTACCGGTGACTGTGAGGGCTGCCTGTGTCCAGCGATCATCTTTCTTTTCAGGATAGAAGTGCGTGATTTCCAGCTCGCCCACGACCGGATCAAAACCAAAGCTGCCGTTGCTTTTCTTTTTCTGCGTCATGATCGAAGGCGTGATCGACCAGGTGTCGTTCAGATCGAGTTTCAACGCCGCGCGAGCGCCAATCGTGCTGACGTCGTTGTAGTCTTTTTCTACCCGGTTGGCGTTGTTGATGGTAATTCCGGAAGTCGGGAATGTCCGCTCACCATAAACATTGTCGATATAGCCGGCATCATACTGGTCCCATGCAACAATTCGAATCGCGGCCTTGTCTGAAATCGGCAAATTGAGAAAACCTTCGGCCACATGACCTGTGCCACCCTCGCTTACCGAGTTCACTTCCAGCGCATAACCTGCTGCAAAAGCATCCGGATCGGGCTTGCTTGTGATAATTTTCAAGGTACCCGATTGCGAGCTCGCTCCATACAACGTGCCTTGTGGTCCAGCCAGGGCCTCCAGACGTTCGATGTCATAAATGTGAACATCGAGTGCACCACCAATCGTGGTTACGGGCTGCTCATCCAGATAGACGCCCACGCTTGGCGATGAGCCGGAGTGATTGCCGTCGTTGCCGCTTACGACACCACGAAAATAAGGCGTCGAACTACCGCCTTCGCCCTGGGTATACGACAGACTCGGAAGCAGTTTTGCATAATCATCAAAATTACTGACATTCATTTCGGTCAGCGTCTTGTTACCAAGCACTTGAATGCTGATAGGCACTTTTTGCAGATTTTCCTTGCGCTTTTGCGCGGTTACCTGCACGGCATCAAGCGTGGCCGTTTTATCTTCCGTTGACGCTGCAGGCTCTTCCGCCTGCTTGGCCTGATCTTGCGCATTGGCAAACGATAACGTCGACAACGCAATATAAATGGCGGCCGCCAATGGCATTTTCGCCGATACCATTTGATGTGAAGCCTTGTTTTTATCCGACACTTTTGTCATCACCATCCCCTTCGTTTAAGCACTAATTAAAAAAACGGCACCCTTGGATACAAATCTAAAGCCGGCCCTAAAACATTTTTCAACGGGCCCAACCCTTTTTCGTAATGGCGCCAATGATCAACGCCTTCTTTATAGATCGGCTGACGTACCTGTTCCGAACTGGCGGTACGCACCGGCCTGCTATTTTCAAAGAAACGCAGACACCCGGCTTCAAAAGGCAAATTGCAATAGCGCAGCACGCTGGCAATTTCCTGCTCTGGATGTTCAACCATGCTTTCATAATAAACGCGGTGAATTCTTCCTGGCAGAACGCTGTCGAAATGAGACATCAACCTGATGTAATCGACATAGTAACTCCCCATGTCATCCAGGCTGTAACTGAAATTCTGGCCACGCGCAAAATGTTGTTTGTAGTTCGAGAAGCAGCATGCCAACGGATGGCGACGCGCATCGATAATTTTTGCATTCGGCAAAATCAATTGAATCAATGCGATGTGGGCGAAATTATTCGGCATCTTGTCGATAAAAAATGGCAATCCTTGCTGTCGGTGAACCTGGGTATTCTGGATATACCTTTCACCAAAACCAATGGATTCTTCCTTTGTCATTTCCAGCAACAAGGGGTAATAGGTTTTGGCTGTTGCACCCTTTAATTGACGGTAAAGTGTCTTCGTAATCGAAATGATATCCGGCAGCTCCATCGTGCCTTCAACCTGCGAATGGCTTGAGAGCATTTGTTCGAGCAGGGTTGAACCCGCTCTCGGCATTCCCAGGATAAAAATCGGGTCGGCACTGGCAATTCCAAAATCTGCCCGTTCCCGGAAAAACTCGGGCGTAAAGAGTTTTACGCATTCATCGACTTTCGTGCGGTTTCTTTCCGGCGAATACCGGATCAATGTTTTACGCAACGCGTTGCCATTCTCGTAATGCTCGAAAGACTGATCGTATTCCTGTTGATCTTCCAATGCCTTGCCAAGGGCAAAATCAAAGTGAAAGCGATCGTCGCTGCTCAGCACATCGGTTTTCAATTGCGAGCGCATTCGATCGACGTCGACCTCGGTGAAGCGGAAGGTTTTCAGGTTCGCCAAACTCCAATACGCCTCGCCATACGAGGGCTCCAACTCAATACTATTCCGGTAGGCTTGTATTGCACGTTCCTGGAAGCCTGCTGTTTTTAGAGTGTGCCCGAAGCTATGCCAGATTTTCGAATACCCGGGGTATTTTGCAATAATGGATTCGTACAACTTTATAGCGGCATTGCAGTCACCGAGTTTATTCAAGGCCACAGCCTTGATATTCAGATAACTCAAATTGGCCGGATCTTCCTGCAACAAAATCTCGGCCTGCGCCAGGGCTTGCTCGCCTTTGTTCAAACGATTCAATATCAACGCATAGTTTTGTCGTGCAAAATGGAAGTCCGGCGCCAGCTCAAGACAGCGTGCCAGAAGATTTTCGGCATCGATATCACGGCCGAGACGCGCAGCCACTTCTGCCAACATGCGTATCGCCGCAACATCGGTCGGATATTGCTTTAAATATGACTTTAAGGAATGTTCCGCCTCCGGAATTTTATTTTCTGCCAGGGCTGATGCGGCCGACAGAAGTTCAGGATCGTTTGCCGAATAACGTACG
>JBOHYH010000364.1:0-1535 GCA_050737775.1 Arenimonas sp. | reverse complement strand
TAATTCACCCAGCAGGATGACGGCATTGCCGTCAGCGGATTTAATGGCTTCAAACAGTGCAGCATTTTCAGCAGGAATATTTTTTACCGTTTTAGCCAGCAACGATGGCTTGACAATTTGTTTACCGGCCAAAGCGAAAGTGAATTCGAAATCCACCGGATTGATAACGAATACTTTTTGACCGCGCTTGCTGGCTTTGTGCAAGCGCTGATGCAGCAATGGAATTTCGTGACGGATATTGCTACCGACAATCAAGACTACTTTTGCTTTTTCAAAATCGGCGACTGACATGCCGAAGGGCTCGGCAACGGCATCATCGGCAAAATCGAGTTGTTTCAAGCGGTGGTCGATATTGGCATAACCCAATCCGGCCAGTGCAGCGCCCTCTTCATTCGAAGTAGCGGGATGAACCAGAACACCAACGTCGTTGGCTTGTGTTGCTTTCAAAATTTCAGCCGTTGCATTCAAGGCCTCATCCCAGGTCGCAACACGCCATTCGTCGCCCTCACGCAACATCGGCTGCGTTGCGCGATCTGCGGCATACAAGCCTTCATGCGAATAGCGATCACGATCCGACAACCAGCACTCATTCACGGCTTCATTGTCACGCGGCACGCCGCGAACAACCTGATTGCGATGAATATGCAAAAACATGTTCGAACCCAGTGCGTCGTGATAAGCAACGCTGTCACGGGCGGTCAGCTCCCAGGCGCGGGCTTTGTAGCGATAAACTTTATTGGTCAAGGCGCCGACCGGGCAAACGTCAATAACATTGCCTGATAGTTCGGTCATCAATGGCTTGCCATCGTATGTACCGATTTCAAGGCGTTCGCCGCGATTCATGCCACCCAATTCAAAGGTACCAGCGATGTCGGCGGTGAAACGAACGCAGCGCGTGCATTGAATGCAGCGCGTCATGTCCGTGGCGACCAACGGACCCATATCTTCATCGCTGACTACACGTTTGCGATCAACATAACGCGATACCGAACGGCCATAGCCCATCGAAACATCTTGCAGTTCGCACTCGCCGCCCTGATCACAAATCGGGCAATCCAGCGGATGATTGATCAGCAAAAATTCCATCACGTTGCGCTGGGCATCCAGCGCACGTTTGGTCTGGGTGTAAACCTTCATGCCTTCCATGACGGGCGTAGCACACGCTGGTGCAGGCTTCGGCATTTTTTCAACATCGACCAGACACATGCGACAGTTGGCGGCAATCGGCAGTTTTTCGTGATAGCAGAAACGTGGAATCGCCATGCCGGCTTTATCGGCGGCGTGAATGATCATCGAACCTTTCGGCGCGATCATCGGCACGCCATTGAGTTCAATGTTTACCGAATCTGGCGGCGTGGCTGGATTGGTGGGTTGAGCACTCATGCGGCTTTCTCCACGTTGCCGGCCTGCTCGTCATCAACAAGGAAACGCTTGTTGACGATGGCGTATTCGAATTCATTCCAGTAATGACGCAGGAAACCTTGCACTGGCCAAGCGGCGGCTTCACCGAATGCACAGATGGTGTGGCCTTCGAT
>JBOHYH010000363.1:0-3872 GCA_050737775.1 Arenimonas sp. | reverse complement strand
CCTGAGTGCCATGCGAATCATCCACTACAACGCCTGGATTGCCCGACGCTGGCATGACCCGGCTTTTCCCGCAGCCTTTCCCTGGTTTGAATCATCGCGGCACTGGGAAGGCGTTATCACGCAATTGCAGGAGCAACTTTCGATGATGCAGGAACCGGTAATAATCCTGCGCTTCATCCGGGCTACGCCATGACTTCACACACTTTCTAAAATACCGGGTTTGAGTTAAAACGCATAACCTGTTTACGTCATCTCAATACCGAGCGATGACTTTTTGGAGTTGCCATGAAACCACGTTTGTTATCGGCCTTGTTATGCGCTGCATTATGTACTGCGCCCGCTTTCGCCGCCGAATCGATTAGCACCGTTCCCGGTGCCGATAAAATCACCACCAAGACACTGCCGAACGGCTTGAAAATTGTCGTATGGTCTGACCACGACATTCCGAACGTGGCACTTTATAACTGGTACAAAGTCGGCAGCCGTAATGAATATGCCGGCATCACCGGTATTTCGCACTATTTCGAACACATGATGTTCAACGGTACCAGTAAGCGCAAGCCGGGCGAATTCGATCGCATGATGGAAGCCAATGGCGGTGCAAATAACGCTTACACCAGCAGCGATGTCACGGTGTATCAGGATTGGTTTCCACGCAGCGCGCTGGAACTGATTTTCGATCTTGAAGGCGACCGCATGGCGAATCTGGATTTCGATCCGAAAGTCGTTGAAAGCGAACGTGGCGTGGTGTATTCCGAACGTCGCTCTTCGGTGGATAACAGCAATGTCGGTTCCTTGATAGAACAAATCGACGCCACTGCATTTACTGCGCATCCGTATCAAATTCCAACCATTGGCTGGCCTTCCGACATTGAAGGATGGAAGATCGATGATCTGAAAACCTACTACCACACCTACTACGCACCCAATAATGCTGTCATGTTTGTGGTCGGAGATGTCGAGCCGGAAGAAATTTTCACCCTAGCCGAAAAATATCTGGGCAAAACACCGGCACAGGCTGCTCCCCGTGCTGTCACTACCAAAGAGCCCGAACAACAAGGCGAACGTCGCGTCAATCTTGTACGTGAAGGCGAAGCACCCATTCTGGTATTTGCCCATCATTCTGTCAGCGGCGCCGATCCGGATGCCCCGGCCTCTGAACTGTTGCTATCCATACTGGCAGACGGCAATTCTTCGCGATTGCACCAGCAATTAGTCGAGCAGCAACAATTAGTCGTTGAAGTAGACCAGTCCTTGAGCCCCGGCTTTGATCCTGGCCTTGCCTACATTTTCGCCACCTTGCCGCCTGGCGGCGATTTGGCGGCGGTCGAAAAAGCACTCGACAACGAGCTGATGAAAATTGCAAAAGACGGCGTCACCGTTGCCGAATTGAATAAAGCCCGCACACAAAAATTGGCCAGCTTCTGGCGCGGTCTCGCTACTATTTCCGGCAAGGCGCAGGCCTTGGGCTCTTACGAAGTATTCGAAGGCGATTACAAAAAACTTTTTCAGGCACCAGCGACTTATGAAAAGGTCACTGTGGAAGATCTGAAACGCGTGGCCGCCAAATTATTCCGCCGCGAGAATCGTACCGTTGGTACCTTCGTGCCTGCTGCAAAGAAAGGAAGCTGATATGAGATTTTCACTGAAATATGTTTTTTTTACTGCCGTGCTCGCCGCATCGGCGCCGGTTTTGTCTGCCGACATGGCCATGCCCGCCTTTGATCGAACCGTCTTAGCCAATGGCACCGAAGTCTTGCTCATGGAAAAGCACGATGTGCCGCTTATCGCCATCAATGCGCAGGTACGTGGTGGCAGCCTGACCGATCCTGTCGGCCAGGAAGGTACGGCATCATTGTTGAGCGATTTGATGCAAAAAGGCGCCGGCAAACGTGATGCGAAAACCTTCGCTGAAACGGTCGATGGTGCTGGCGGCAAATTGAATACGGGAAGCAGTTTTTCCGCACTGGAATTGAATGCGGAATTCCTTTCGCGCGATGCCGACTTGATGCTTGAACTTGCCTCTGATGCCCTGCTTCGTCCACGTCTGGATGCAGCAGAATTTGAAAAAGTACGCACACTTGCTGTTCAATCGCAGGCGGCCGCGAAAGACGGCGATCCACGTGGATTGATCCACCAATACGGCGCTGCCTTTCTGTTCAGGAACCATCCCTATGGCCGTCCCATTGGCGGCGATGAAACGAGCCTGAAAAACATTACGCTGAAAAGTCTGAATAGCTATTACCAAAGCCAGCTCGGCGGTGACCGCCTGATTATTTCGGTAGTCGGTGATTTCAAAGCCGCGGACATGAAAGCCAAGATCGAAAAAGCATTCGGTGGCTGGAGCAAGGCTACCGGCGCTCTGCCCGTAGTTTCAGCGAAACAGAAAGAAACCGGTCGTCGAATTTTGCTGGTCGATAAACCCGGCGCAACCCAGACTTACTTCTGGCTTGGCAATGTTGGCACCAATCGTGCCGACCCGGAGCGCCCCGCGCAAGCCTTGGCCAATACCGTGTTTGGTGGCCGATTCACTTCCATGCTTAATACCGAACTGCGCATCAAATCCGGATTAAGTTATGGCGCCTATTCCGGCATGCTGAAGTATGAGCAGCCTGGTCCTGTCCATATCGTTTCCTACACGCGGACTGATGCCACTATCCAGGCTATTGATCTCACGCTTGCTACGCTGGATCGACTACATAAGGAAGGCATAGCCAGCGACATGCAGGAATCGGCAAAAAACTACGTGCTTGGCCAGTTCGCCCCGACCCTCGAAACCGGCCCGCAAATGGCGGATAAGCTCAGCGAACTGGCGCTGTACCACTTGAATCGCGATGAAGTCGATCTTTATGCGAAAAATATTCGTGGCACCACGCCGGAACAATTTTCCAAAGCCGTTGCGGTTTATCCGACTAGCAGCGATCTTGTCATGGTGCTGATCGGCGATGCCGCCAAAATTCGCGACAGTGTCAAGAAATACGGCACTGTCACCGAAATGAAAATCAGCGAACCGCGTTTCTCACCATAAATTAAGTAGCCCGGGTCATGGCTCCACCTGACCCGGGATTTGTCGGTATATGTATCGCACCGGATCAATCAACGCAAAGTCCGAAACAACCAATCCCCGATCGGATAAGTAATATTGAAATTGCAGGCCGTCATGATGCTCTGGTCATGATGCGCCTGATGCAGGCGCCGCATACGCGAAACAATAGGTAAGCGGCTCACCCAATGCCCGTTCGGCAAGTGATACGCGAGATGCAAATACTCGTAATTCAGAAAATACAGCAAGCCGGTAATCACGAATAAAAGTGCGGCATTGCTACCGGCCAGATAGGCAATCAGCAATGCCAGTGGCGTGCCGAAGCCCAGCAGAAAAAACGCAATCACGAATGGTGGGAACAGCACCACCTTGAAATCCCGAATACTGTCGACTGGCATCGTGCTATGCGTGAAAAATCGATGATGCTGTTTCACATGGCGTTTGAACATCAAACCAAATCCCGGCCTTGGATGGTGCATCACGAAGCGATGCCCCAGATATTCCGAGATATTCGAATAAATAAACGTCAGCGGAATTGCCCACAGCTCCCACGCCTGCACATCGTGCAAATACCAGATGCACAAAGCCACGCCTGAGAGAACAATAGTATTGGTGGTCGCGAAATGTAGCCCGCCGTGATAGCCGGGCCGAATCTCCGCGGCACGGTATTCTTCTCGAAACGTCGCTACACGACTGTCGGTATCAAGTTCGTCCATGGCCAAAATAATGAGTCTGTACCAAAAATATAGCAATGTAACTATGTAGCCCGGATGCAGCGCAGCGTAATCCGGGTAGGTCGAAGCAGACGCTTTCCCGGATTTCGCGGCGC
>JBOHYH010000362.1:0-28631 GCA_050737775.1 Arenimonas sp. | reverse complement strand
AATTACTCAGTGTAGTCGTGTGATTCAAGGCATCTTTTACGGTACTGATATTGCCATCGGTCAAATAAGTAAAAGTGGTATCGGGCTGCGTTTGACCAAAACTGTATATGCGCAATGGCAAAGCTGTTATCGGATCGTAATACGTACGACTTAGCTCTGTATCGGGGCCTGCACCCGTGTTGGTAACTGCTTTTACCTGGCCCAGTACCCAATTGCTCAAATTATTTTCATATGCGACTGCATCACTCCGGGTATAGCCGAGTGAACTAGATTTTGTAGTACCGACGGGCTGGGCAAAATTATTAAAGCCGGTGACAATGTTATTAAATTCAACTCCTTGTTGCAGCACTTTGCTGGAAACCATGGGCCTGATGCGTGTTTCGCTTGGATCAGAACTAAAATTTACGCCAACGCTGCCTGCGAATGGCTGGCCTGCCATTTCGTTGTCTTGGATATACTGGTAATCGACCCGCTTAACTACCGTGCCAGTAGCATTGACCACTTCTTCTGCCAGTAGCTCGCCCTCATTTTTTGCAAAGACGACGCCAAAGCGCTTGCGAACTTTGTCGCCCGTAGGAAGTATTGTTTCTACCCAGCGGCCAACACCATCTGCACAGCCATATGTCGGACAAGGGTCTGGGAGGCTGCAGCTAACGCTCCAGATTTGGCCAGTCTGGCTATCATACTGGTCGCAATAAGGATAAGCCTCGCTGTTGTAATTGTATTGAGTCAGCTGAGAGCTGATATTGGCCCCTGTAATGCTTAAGTTTTTAAGTGAAAAAAGAGCAAAGTAATTCGGAATTAGAATGCGTGCGTGGCCCGACACTTCGACGAATGATGGTTCATCCACAATCATTGATTGGTCAGTGGCAAGATAGATAGCCCCTTCTAATTTGTCACCGGACAACTCATCGCCTTCAATTCGACCATCGTTATTTGTATCCAGAATTGAAAAAACACGTGCCCAATCTATTCCGTCCCTTCGTTGACTGCTTCGTATATCGTTTAAATTTACTCTTACCTGATGATCAAAAAAATCAACTATGCACTGGTAAGGAACTTGGCTTCTGAAGAAGTGGGTTCCTTCAAAAGTAAACTGACCTGAGGCGCCACTAGGATGGGTCACACTAAAGCTCATGTCACCCGAGTATCTGCTATCAAAACTGTCTTCACAAAAAGCCTCTGGACTAAAAAAATCTAAAGGCAGTGGTTCTTGATTAGGATCACCTTCTACAAAAGTAACGTGCGACCCAAACGGCGAATATTTCCAGCTGTGGCCGTCCGGTTGCTTTACTTCTGTCAATTGACCATTTTGAAGAATGTACATCCAGTTCTTGCCATTCGCGGTGGCGGTTATGGTGCCACTTTGAACTCCGCCAGTAATGCTGCCGTAATTGATGTCAATGCGCCGATTATCGTTAGCAATTATGCTCACAAGGCGACCGTTGCTATAGTTGTAATCGACATAATTGCCAAAACGATCTTCTATGCGTGTTGCAAGCATAAAGACTCGCTTACGCTCCATCGTATAGCCAGGTACGCCTTTTTGAGCCTTATATAGAGTTGCAGCTTTACGCTCCACAGGATAATCAAAATAATATTTGGTGCCGTCAGTGGTTTTTAGAAAATAACCTTCCCCGGAATAACCATTTTTGACCGTAGGCAGGCAGCCAACACGCCCCATGGATTTTAAAATCCAAGGGTAAGACAGACCATCGGTGGGATCAGGAAAAGCATTGTTTTCAGCGAGCATGGATTCATCCAGCACGCCAGGAACGTGAATTTTGTAACCATGCCATGCTTCTAATGTGCTAAAGACTGCGCCTTCGACTACTGGCGGTGTTGCAGATGAGCAGCGATTTATCGCCCAGCCAACATTCTTACTAAATGTCCCTTCGATGTATGGCACATCCAAATCCCAATTGCCCAAGCCGCCGAGCTCTTCTGGCATGTAGCGATGATCAATATTCAAGCGACGGCTTAATTGAACAGGCAGCTTGCTATTGCCGGGCAGGCTGATATCGATATTGCTGAATTCGGTTTTGCCGGTGGAGGGGCTGGTGTTATTACCAAAAAGATCGCTACCCAATGGCTCAATCGTATTCGCCGCTTTGATTTTTTTGGAGAACTCGTCCTTGAGCGACATGGTTTGCGCGTTGGCGGCAGACGAAACGAGTAATGCGAGGCTAATTAGAAGCGTTCTGGCAATGAACATGGGTATCCAACAATAAGTAATAACGGAGAGTAAATTGAGAAGGCGGTGCCTTGAGAGGATTAGTGATTTAAGTGACTATATTGCAGAGCCGCTACGCAAGGTGGGCACAAAAAGCGGTCAAGAGTAAGTGACAGCCTGTAAATTAACAAGCTGTTTATTTTTGCAATTGCCGCCCATTGGCGTTTTGCGCGGAATAATGGGGCAGATTGCAGTCGAAGCCCGCAGCTCTTCTGGGGGAAGTTCAGCTTTTTTCCGAAAGAACACCTTGTGGTGCTCAGTCGGTAAGCGCTCTTTATGCGACAACCGTCTTTTTGGGTGCGGCTTTTTTAGCCACTTTTTTGGTTGCCTTTTTCGCTACTTTTTTAGTCGCCTTCTTGGCTGCCTTCTTCGCCGCTTTCTTGACGACCGGCTTGGCTTCTTTATCGATCACTTTCTTGACAGCTTTCTTCGCGACTTTCTTGGTGGCTTTCTTCGCGAAGCGCCCACCCATTTTACGGACGGGTTTGCCTTCTGCTAGCAGGGCAACGCATTCTTCCTGCGTCAATGATGCGGGTTCGCGGTCTTTCGGAATTTTTCCATTCTTAACGCCATCGGTGATGTAGGGGCCGAAGCGGCCATTCAATACCTGGATGTCGGTGCCTTCGAATACCTTGATGGTTCTATTGGCAATTAATTCACGGCGTGCTTCGATCAAACCGTAGGCGTCTTCAAATGTAATCGTGTACGGATCCTGTTCCTTGCCGAGCGAGGCATAGGTATCGCCGTGTTTTGCAAACGGTCCGAAACGACCCACACCGACGCTGACTTCCTTATTATCGACCAAGCCGAGTTTGCGAGGCAGGCCGAATAATTTCAGTGCTTCTTCCAGCTCGATGGTATGCATGCTTTGGCCGGGGCGCAGCGAGGCAAATTTCGGTTTTTCTTCATCATCGGCAGTGCCGATTTGGACATACGGCCCGTAACGGCCCAGGCGTGCCGATACCGGTTTGCCGGTTTCGGGATCAGGGCCCAATTCGCGCGCACCGGAAGCTTCCGCGCGATCAACGCTTTCACTTTTCTCCAGAATCATTTTCTTGAACGGTTTCCAGAAGCGATCCATCAAGGGAATCCATTCTTCTTCACCACGCGATACCGCATCGAGTTCATCTTCGAGCTTTGCGGTGAATTCATAATCAACGTATTGCAGGAAGTGTGCGGACAAAAACTTGCTGACCGCACGGCCTACATCGCTTGGACGGAAACGCTTGTTATCGAGCATCACGTATTCGCGATATAGCAATGTTTGAATAATGCTGGCGTAAGTCGATGGACGACCGATGCCATATTCTTCCAGCGTTTTCACCAAGCTTGCTTCGGAATAACGCGGCGGTGGCTCGGTGAAATGCTGATCGGTGTGAATCGAGGACAGCGGAATATTTTGCCCCAGCGCCATCAGCGGCAGTTTGCGACCTTCATCATCGTCTTCCGTTGTTTTCTGATCCTTGCCTTCTTCATAAACCGCCAGAAAGCCCGGATCAATGACGGTAGTGCCGCTGGCACGGAAACCGTGCGCGGTACCTGCTGCCAATTCAACGGTGACCGTATTCATGGTGGCCGGCACCATTTGTGACGCCAGCGTACGCTTCCAGATCAATTCATAGAGACGGCGCTCATCGTCACCTAAATATTTTGCAATGCTCGATGGCAGACGCAACGCGGAAGTCGGACGGATCGCTTCATGTGCTTCTTGGGCATTTTTCGATTTGGCTTTGTAGACATTCGGTTTGTCTGGCAATGCCTGAGTACCGAAGTCGCGTGCGATCACGTCGCGAATTTCTTTCACTGCATCGTCGGACAGATTGGTGGAATCGGTACGCATATAGGAAATCAGACCGACCGAGCCTTCTTCTCCAACCGCAAAACCTTCGTACAGCTTTTGCGCGACCTGCATGGTGCGGCGCGTGGTAAAGCCGAGTTTTCGGGCCGCTTCCTGTTGCAGGGTCGAGGTAATAAAAGGTGGTGATGGACGGCGCTTGCGCTCTTTGCTCGACACATCGGTGACATGCAATACGTCGCTCGCTGCTTTGATAATGCGATCGCGCGCGGCATGTGCATCTTTTGCATTGGTCAGCGTGAATTGTTCGAATTTCTTGCCATCCAATTTCACAATGCGGGCGGTGAAGGCTTGTTGCGGATGAGCGCACTCGGCTTCAACACTCCAGTATTCCTGGTTTTTGAACGCTTCGATTTCTTCTTCGCGATCAACGATCAAACGCAATGCCGGTGATTGCACACGACCGGCCGACAAGCCGCGCTGAACCTTTTTCCAGAGTACCGGCGACAAATTGAAACCGACCAGATAATCCAGCGCGCGGCGCGCTTGTTGTGCATCGACCAAGTCCGACAATACTTTACGTGGATTGGCAACGGCGGCAGAAACGGCCTTCGGGGTAATTTCGGTGAAGACGACGCGATTGATTTCCTTGCCTTTGAGCAAACCGCGTTCTTTCAATATTTCGGAAATATGCCAGCTGATCGCTTCGCCTTCGCGATCCGGATCGGTCGCGAGCATGATGGTGTCGGCGGTCTTTGCCGCTTTGGCGATGGCCTCGACATGTTTTTCGTTTTTCTCGATGAGCTCGTAACGCATGGCAAAATTCTTGTCGGGGTCGACGGCGCCTTCTTTCGGCACCAGGTCGCGCACATGGCCATAGGACGCCAAGACAATAAAGTCTTTGCCCAGGTACTTGTTAATCGTTTTCGCCTTGGCCGGCGATTCAACGATAAGCAGATTTTTGGCCATGACGAGTGTTTCTCCGACAGCGAATGACATGTGTCCGAAATACCCGGAATAGGGTTTTTCAGACGGCAAAGCCCGCATTCAAGCGGGCCCAGCCTTTTTTATTAAGTGACTGCTTTAGGTCGAGCTGTCAAGCTATTGCTGAAATATTTATTGGGCTTTGCAGGTAAAGTCTTTATTAATCAATGAGTTGACAATTATCGCCAAAGTGGTCGGGGGTGTGTGAAGCCTCGCAGGTCCAATCGCCTTCGCCTGAGTAATTGTAGGTGAGGGTCTTGTAGGAATCCCAAGTGATGTAAATCTCGCAGGTTTCCTCGTTCTCGCTGATGCCGACATAAACCTCCGTCGTTATCGGTTTCAAGGGCTGCAATAGCGGTTTGATTTCGGCATCGTCGTGCGACAAGCAGTGTTGATCCACGGCGAGACGCTTGCCGATGGCTTGCTGTATCGGCAAGACCAGCGTGGCAATTTTTTGATGCCGTTCCAGCGTGGCCTGTTCCTGCTTTTCAATGAAATAAAACGTCGGCAGCATAAAACCTGCCACCATCAGGATGGGCATGACCACAATGGCAAAGATCAGCACAATGACCGCACGTTTGTTGCGATCAATGGGCGCGGACGAAGGGTCTGTCTCACGCTCGAGCACCAGCGTATTGGCTAGAAAATCATGCAGGGCCTGGCGTTTTTCAGTGAAGGCGGCTATCAAGAAACCGATGTTCTGCGACAGGTGGCTCAGGGCTGCCGAAAACCAGCGTAATGCGGCTGTTCGTCTATCAAGATGCTCGCCTTGATCGGTCGTTACCATCAGTCCCAGATATTGTTTGCCCAGCGAGCCTTGGCGTGACGAACTTTCATAATGAATATGATAGGTACCGCTAAAACAAATATAGATGACCATATAGGCAAACACGGAAGCGAATATGAGAATGCCTGCACTATCGGGATCTTTTTCAAACGAAAAACCTGCGAAAAAATAAATCGCAGCAGCAATACAAAATACGAGCAGCAAAGCACTCAGGCTCACCAGCCACTGGTCAATGACAAAAGCGGCCCAGCGATGAAAAAAATTCGCATATTTCGCTTCGCGACCATTGCTCAACAAAGGCTTTACCTGCGACAGAACGATTCCCAGAGCATCGGCATGATCGGCCAATCGTTGCCATTGCGGAAGATCGGCATTCCAGACGAGGCCGTCATTACGTAATTCGCCTCGTTGATAGGCTTCCTTGATGATGCTGGCACTGACGGGCCCGTTTTTTTGTTGTTGGGCATCAACGTAATGCCAAAGTTTGTCGGTCACTTGTGCGCCCTCGGGCAAGACTAAGGGTTGCCATTACGGCAGCTGGTTGGAAGATATTTATTCTGGATGCTCTCGCTGTAGCAATGCCATTGCGAGGTCTGGGGGTCGGTCAGTTCAAAAATGATGCTGCCGCTAATGCGGCCCGGCGCCAGCTTGTCGGAAATAGTTACTTCGATTGCACAGCTGCCGTTATCCAGTGCACCCAAATCAATTCTTTGTACGCTCGTACTTGCGTAGGACTCTGGGGTCGGGAGTTGCGATCCGGCCACGTTGTTATTCGGGCATTCGCTATGCTGCATCAAGTGCTCGCTCACTACCAATTTTGCCGCCGAGGCTTCATTGATGGCGCCACTGAGTTTGGCACGCACGGTGTAGTCGTCGTAGGCAGGAATCGCAATGGCGGCCAGTATTCCGACTACCACAATACCGACAAAACCAACCACCAACAGGACGATGATCCACATGCCTGCATTGCCACTTTTGGCAGGCTTGCGGGCACGCATGGATTCCGGCACGCCGAGGGCATCCAGATGCATCGAAAGCGGCTGCCAGGCAGGCATGCCTTCCTGCCATACCATGCTGTTGAGATTAAGTTGACCATGGCGCAAGGCATCGACTAATGCGTTTGCATCCATGGGTCCGATGCGTTGTTGATTTTTATCAACGTAAAACCACTGTGCCATTTCAATTCCCCTGATTTTCGTTGCCGCTCGTGATTAAAAGCAAAAAACCGCCGTGAATCGGCGGCTCTTGGTGTGTTGATCAAATTATTTAATGAATAGGTTCTGGCTCGTCACCAAACATCTGGCTTTCCATCCATGCAAAAGCCGCTTCCGAACCTGGCTGGTTAAACAACACCATTAAAACGACCCATTTCAAATCATCCAGATCGATTTCTTCCTGATCGAGCGCCATGACGCGATCAAGCACCAACTCTCGCTGATCAGCATCAAGTACACCATGCTGTTCGAGAAACATCAGGAACCCGCGACTTTCTGTGTCCAATCTTTGCAATTCAATCTCTGCAAATAGACGCAGTGGCGCATCGGGGCGGCGCACCGGGTTGGCGGGGCGGTCACGTGACAATTCGTCCAGCCAGTCAAAGGCTTTGTTGATTTCGGTAGGGCTGAAACCGGCTTGATGAAGATTTTTTTGGAGGGAGTCGCGATCCCGGACGACGTCTGGGTCGTCGTAGATATAGTTTTCAAACAAGTAGAGCAGTACGTCGAGTATGGTTTCTTCTTTCATTACCTTCGCCTGTGCCGAACCGCGGCACAACGGATGAATTAAGTATTTCGGGTATATCGGCCGTCTGCGACTGTGATATTTCCTTCTAACTCCATGATGAGAAGCATGGACGACAGTTCTGGAGTCGTCAATCCCGTGCGATCGACCAATTGATCAAGATTCACGAAATCATGACCCAAGGCCTCCCAGATCGGCTTGTACAGCGTCTTTATAGTGCTTCGCTGGCACTTCTCGCCGCTGACCATGGTTTCGTTCAGGCGTCCGCGTAGCGCTTCTGCAAGCTCGTTAGCGATGGGTCGCAATGCTTCGACTACCTCCGCGGGTTTTTCGACCAGAACAGCCCCTTGGCGAATCAATTTATGACAGCCTTTTGCCATCGGGTTGTGGATCGAGCCTGGTATGGCAAATACTTCGCGGCCGATTTCGCCAGCAAGACGTGCCGTAATCAAGGCCCCTGAGCGATCGGCGGCCTCGACTACCAGGCAGCCAAGGCTCAGGCCAGCGATGATGCGGTTACGGCTTGGGAAGTGCTCTTTCAAGGGGGGTGTGCCGGGAGGATGTTCGCTGACAACAGCACCCTGTATCGAAATGGCCTGCATCAAATCACGGTTTTTTTCGGGATAAGTCAGATCTAGGCCGGTGGCGACTACCGCAATTGTACGTCCGGGAATTTCAGCTTCCAGGACACCCTGATGAGCACAGGTGTCGATGCCTTCTGCCAGGCCGCTGGTAATGCACCAGTCAGCTTCCGAGAGCGTGCGAGCGAATTGACGCGCATTTTCTTTGCCGCCGGCGCTCGGATGTCGTGAACCGACTATCGCAATTTGTGGGTGCCACAATAAATCGACATTGCCTGCTACGAATAAGGCAGCGGGTGGATTTTCCGACCGTCGAAGCAGTTCCGGATAATCCGCGCTATGCCAGGCAATGATGTGATGCTGGGTTTGGTCACACCATTCCAGATCCTGCTCTAGCCGAACAAGATCTGGCGCTGACATTCGGGCGCAGGCTTTTTCACTGATTCCCAGGCTGCGCCACTCGCTTTTACAGGCCGCGAGCACCATTTTTGCACTAGTGTATTTTTGCAGCAGCTGCCGAACTGCGGCAGCATTATCTGCGTAGCGAATCAAAACAAGCAGGGCGGCGGCTTCATCAAAATGATTTCTCATGGCCGCATAAGCTTACGGCGCCCTTGGGCGCCGTAATGTAGGAAATTATTACTGTGTCGCGTCAGGATGCTTAAGTAAATCGCCGACCTTGGCAGGACGAATGCCGTCCATGATCAGAGCGTAGCTTACTTTGTCAAAAGTGCGGAAAACCATGGCGTGGCCGATAAAGTCATCCGGCATTGCGACGCGCTTGCTTCTGGAATCGAAATTATTCTTGAATTTGACCGAGTCAGGCACTGTTGCGCCATCATGCCAAATTGAGAAGGTAGTGCCGTTTTTTACACCATCGGCAGAGCCCGCCGCTATAGCGATTACGGAGTGCGGACCCGATGCGTGCAATCCATCAGTGATAGAAAGCACTCTGGCATGCGCAGGAATATTTGTTGCCCCCTGCGGCATGAAGCTTGAGTCATAGGGAGCCGTTTCGGCTGGCAATACGCGGTCGCCGACGCGGACTTCGCGGCCTTCGTCACGTAATACCACAACCGTGATTTCACCCTGTACTTGGGTGACTTCACCTAGAGCCTGTTTGGCCATTTCGATGCCCAGAAGGCCTTTTCTGCCGCCAGCTTGAGCGTCACCGAAACCACCGGAAGCCCAGTGCTTGTCCCAGTTGGTGTAATAGCGGTTGCCGCGATAATCCAAAGTCGTGGCGTAGCTGAATTTCTTGCCTAGTACGTAGTCCTGAATAGGACGTGCGAACTGGACCACCTGGCCTGGCTGGGCATTGGCAAATCCGCGGATATACACGACCTGGCCAGAGGTTGAACGCAGGCGGTCTTCTTCAAGACCTATCACGTAAGGATAAGATCGGACGTCGTTTATGACAGTCAGCTCTTTCAGGAAAGGCTCGATTCGCGACAGCGGAATCGCGCCAATGGCATCGCCGGTCTTTATCTGCGGGCCGGAGCTGGACAGATACGGGCGGCCGCCTACATAAACCAGGCTGAGCACGTCACCCGGATAAATGCGGTGCGGATTCTTCACCTGTGGGTTCGCCTGCCAGATTTCTGGCCATAACCAAGGCTTTTGCAAGAACTTGGCCGAAATGTCCCACAAGGTGTCACCCTTGCGAACGACATAAGTCGAGGGATGGTCTTGGCGCAGTTCCGCCGCAAAGGCGATACCGGCAAGTGCGATAAATGTGGCAGTGAAAACTGCAAGTAAGCGTTTAAGCATGACGGCTATCCACCTGATTCCCCAAGGTCTACGGTTGAGACTATAGCCCAAAACTGGGTAAGGAAAGCAAGCCCAAGCAGCTTATAATGCCCAGATTGCCCTCATAATCCTGATTTTGGCCCTAAAACCCATGGCTCTATTACCTATTATTGAATTCCCCGACCCCCGATTGCGCACCATCGCCAAGCCTATTGCGCAGGTTGACCAGGCCACACGCCAGTTAATCGACGACATGTTTGAAACCATGTACGAGGCACCTGGCATCGGCTTGGCCGCCACCCAGGTCAATGTACACCAGCAGTTACTGGTTTTGGACGTAAGCGAGGACAAATCCCGGCCAATGGTCTTTATCAATCCTGAAGTGCTTTCTACCGAAGGTAGCCAGATCTACCAGGAAGGCTGCTTGTCGGTTCCCGGCATATTCGCCGATGTAAAACGTGCCGACAAAATTACCGTCAGGGCTCTTGATCGTGACGGAAAAACTTTCGAGTTGAGCGCCGACGGTTTATTGGCGGTTTGTATTCAGCACGAAATGGATCACCTCGCTGGCAAGGTATTCGTGGATTATTTGTCGCCGCTCAAACGCGAATTGGTACGAAAAAAACTGGCCAAGCAGCGTAAATTATCCGACGAAGACGAAAGCTGATGACTCTGCGTATTGTGTTCGCCGGCACGCCTGAATTTGCAGTGCCGTGTTTGCGTGCAGCTGCTCGTTGCGGCGATATCGTTGCGGTTTACACGCAACCCGATCGTCCGGCGGGGCGCGGTCGCCAGCTAACACCCTCGCCGATTAAAGTGGAAGCGCTTGCAAACGGTTGGTGTATTGAACAACCGGAAAATTTCAAATCGATCGACAGCAAAAAAGTTTTACGCGAACTCAAGGCCGACATCATGATTGTCGTGGCTTACGGTTTATTGCTGCCGCAATCGGTGCTCGATATTCCGAAACACGGTTGCTGGAATGTGCACGCCTCGTTGCTGCCGCGCTGGCGTGGTGCGGCGCCGATTCAGCGCGCGATAGAAGCAGGCGATTTGCAAAGCGGCGTCTGTTTGATGCGGATGGAAAAGGGCCTGGATACCGGTCCGGTTTTATTGAGCTTGAGCACAGGAATTTCGGCTGAAGATACCGGCGGCAGTCTTCATGACCGCTTGTCAATGCTGGGTGCTGAAGTATTGAGTGATGGCTTGAAGTTATTGCGTGCCGGTATCAAGCCGATTGCCCAGGCACAGCCAGAGGCCGGCGTTACCTATGCGCACAAGCTCGACAAGCAGGAAGCCAAACTCGACTGGTCGGTTTCATCGGAAATATTGGCCAACAAGATTCGCGCCTTTAATCCCTGGCCCGTATGCGAAGCACAGGTCAATGGCGAGCGTTTGCGTATTCATCATGCCGTTTCAATTCCGCTGGCACACAAGCAAGACCCCGGCACGGTGTTAATGGCCAATCATCATGCGCTGGATATCGCTTGCGGCGAAGGCGCACTGCGTTTATTGCAAGTGCAACGAGAAGGCGGACGGATGATTTCGATTGCGGATTATTTGAATGCCAATTCTTCATTGCGAGCCATGCCATGAGCCCCGGCACTGAAGTTCGCGTCATGGCGGCACGCTTGATCGCTCAAGTGTTAGCTGGCAAGCGTTCACTGAAAGCGGTCATACAACAAAACATTACCGAGCTTCATGATCCTCGTGATCGCGCTTTGCTGGAAGCCATTTGTTTCACAACTCTGCGCCACCATCGCTATTACGAATTTGTTTTATCGCAGTGGATGAGCAAACCTTTGGCTCGCAAGGACTATGCGATCCAGTGCCTGTTGCTCACCGGCCTTGCACAACTGCACGGGATGAAAATGCCGCCCCATGCAGTCGTTTCCGCCTGTGTTGATGCCGCCAAGCAACTTGCCCAACAAGACACGCAAGCCAAATTGGTCAATGCGATTTTACGGCGTGCTACGCGTGAGTCCTTGCCGACATCAAGTAGCCAGGCGATTCAAAGCAGTCATCCCGATTGGCTGATCAAGCAACTGCAGCACGAATGGCCGAACAACTTCAACGATATCTTGTGGGCGAATAACGAAGCCGCACCATTATGGTTGCGAGTCAATTCCTTGCGTAGTTCGCGTACGGAAATGCTGAGTGCGTTCCATGATGCAAAGATCGAATGCGATGCGCCTGATAGTCCGCATAAATCCATTCGCGTGCATGAACATCAGGCCTTGAATGTTTTGCCGGGCTGGAGCTCGGGGAAATTTCTGGTGCAGGATGGCGCGGCACAGCTTGCAGTCGAAGCCCTGGATGTAAAACATGGCGAATATATTCTGGACGCCTGCGCAGCGCCTGGCGGCAAAACGGCACATCTTGCCGAATTGGTAGGCGATGGCCGAATTCTGGCGCTGGATATTGCAGCGACACGATTGATCCCGATCAATGAAACGCTGGAACGGCTTGGCCTTGCATCACCCAATATTCAGGTAAAAATGGCCGATGCCTCCGATCCTGCAAGTTGGTGGGACATGGAGCAATTCGATGCAATTTTACTCGATGCTCCCTGCTCGGCAACCGGCATTATTCGTCGTCAACCCGACATTAAATGGCATCGCAAGGCCGATGACATACCGAGATTGGTCGATATTCAATCGCGCATTCTGCGCGCGCTCTGGCCTTTGTTGAAATCAGGTGGTCGCTTGCTTTACTGCACGTGCTCGGTACTGAAATCGGAAAACGAATTTCAAATCAACGGATTTCTTTCCGATCATAAAGACGCGGCCATCGTGCCGCTCGACAAGAAATTCGGACATGGTAGCGGTCTTGGCAGACAGCGTTTTCCGGGCGAAGAAGGTATGGACGGCTTTTTCTATGCGTTATTACAAAAGCAGGTCTGAGATTTCGCCATGAATGCATTGCCAGCATTGAGCATCGATGAACGCAAACAATTGTTCTGGTTTTTCATGTTGGCGTTTTTCATTCTCGCTGCAGGTTACGGCATGCGAGAGCCCTGGCCTTCGGATGAGCCACGCTTTGTATTGGTGGCCAAACAAATGGTGGAAAGCGGCAATTATCTGTTTCCACATCGCGGCATTCAATTATATTCAGACAAGCCACCGGTTTTTTTCTGGATACTGGCGGCCTGCTATCACCTGGTTGGAAGTTGGCGCTGGAGTTTCCTGCTGCCCTCGTTGATTTCCGGCATGGCTGTGCTTTATTTTGCTTATGATTCGGCACGCCGTCTTTGGAGTCCGCGCGCAGGGTTATGGGCGGCAGCTGCGATTTTGTTTTGCGTGCAGTTTGTCTATCAATTCAAGCGAGCCCAGATTGATCCGGTGCTGGTGTTGTTTACGACGATAGCCATGTACGGATTCATCCGTCATCTCTTGCTAGGGCCGCATTGGCGCTGGTTTTATACCGGTTGTTTTTTTGCAGGTCTTGGAATCATCACCAAGGGTGTTGGCTTCCTGCCACTGTTGATTTTCATCCCCTATATCGTTCTGCGTTTTGCCAAAGCCGATGGGCTGTCATTGCAAGCCAATGCCAATTTTTTAAGATGGTCCGGCGGCATGTTGTTTTTCCTGGTGGCCATCGCAATTTGGCTGCTGCCATTGCTCTGGACTGTCAGTCAGGGCGGGTCGCCTGAACAGCAGACGTATCTGAACGATATTCTGTTTCGACAAACGGCTGAACGCTATGCAAATCCATGGGGGCACCATGAGCCGTTCTGGTATTTTGCAGAAATCATGTTGTTGTTCTGGCTGCCTTTTTCACTGGTGTTTTTCTGGCTCTGGAAACCCTGGTATCAGGCGCTGCGATCAAAAGATGCAAAAGTAATTTTGCCGCTTGCGTGGGCCGTGCTTGTAGTGATCTTTTTCAGCCTGAGCAGCGGCAAGCGCGACATGTATATTTTGCCAGCGCTGCCCGCTTTCGCATTGGCGGCAGCACCTTTCATGCAATCGCTTTACGAGCGAACCAGTTTTCGTTACGCGCTGTTTATTTTCTCGGCCTTGATCAGTCTGGCAATTCTTGCGTTGGGTCTGCAGGCATTGCTGAGCGAGCCCGGGTTCGAGAAAAAACTGATTGCCGAACGTGGTGTCGCATCGCTTGAAACACTGTGGTGGATGTTGATTGCCGTCGGCGGGGTCAGTTTGCTCGCGAGCCTGTTTTTCAAACATAAAAAACCTTTATATGGTTGCTTGGTATTTTTTGTTCTGCTCTGGGCCGGATACAGTTTTGTCGCATACCCGGTACTTGACGGAGCCAGCTCGTCAAAAGACGTGATGCTGCGTGCACGCGCATTGGCAGGTGCGGAAGTTACGATCGGATTGGTCGACTGGAAAGAACAAAACCTGTTGCAGGCAAAAGGCCCGACCACCGATTTTGGTTTTCTGGAATCACCGGCGACACAATTGCAAAAAGGTGCCCGCTGGTTGAAAGCATCGCCCGGCCAGAGACGTCTTTTGCTGCAGTCAAGCCAACATACGCAATGTATCGACTTTAAAAGCCCGGATGCTGTTTCGTTGGGCAATGCCAATCGTCGAAGCTGGTGGTTAGTGAGTGGAAATGCGACCACTGCATGCCGATGAGTCCGTCACAAAATAATTATCATTTAGCCAGTTAAGCAGTATGCTGTTATCGAGTGACACGGGAGTCATATGAAAATTCTTATTCTTGGTGCAGGGCAAGTCGGCACGTCGGTGGCGGCTGCACTGGCTTCCGAAAACAATGACATTACCGTGGTGGATACCGATATTCATCGGCTGCGTGAACTTTCGGAAAAACTCGATATTCGCACGGTGGCCGGGCATGCTTCATTACCAAGCGTGTTATCGCAAGCCGGCGCCGACGAAGCCGAGCTGCTGGTGGCGGTTACCTCAAGTGACGAAGTCAATCTGGTCGCCTGCCAGGTTGCCGCGAAACAATTTAAAACCAGAACGCGTGTTGCGCGTTTGCGTGAGGCGGAGTATCTGTCGTTGGCGACCGAGGGCGGTGTCAATGCCGTCGTCAATACCGCGATCAGTCCCGAGCAACTGGTTTGCAAGCACATCAAGCGCCTGATCGAGTATCCCGGCGCATTGCAGGTTCTGGACTTCGCCGATGGTCGCGCCCAGTTGGTGGCGGTTCGCGCCGTGTCCGGCGGTGCTTTGGTGGGCCATGAAATTCGCGAACTGCGCCAGCATCTTCCGACGAATGTCGATGCTCGCGTCGCCGCCATTTTTCGCAATGGCAAGCCGATTCGCCCAGAGGCACATACGGTCATCGAAGCCGATGACGAAGTATTTTTCCTGGCAGACCAGAAAAATATTTCTCTGGTGATGAGCGAGTTGCGCAAACTTGATTCACGACCTACCAAGCGTATTTTCATTGCCGGTGGCGGCAATATCGGCCGCAACCTGGCGCGCATGATCGAGAAGAAATACTCGGTGAAAGTGCTTGAGCGTTCACGCGACCGGGCAAGGAACATTGCCGAGGACTTGCTGAATTCGATCGTGCTGGTTGGTGATTGTGCCGATGAAGATTTGTTGCGTGAAGAAAATATTGATCAAACCGATATTTATTGCGCGCTGACCAACGACGACGAAGCCAACATCCTGTCGGCCATGCTGGCGAAGCGTCTCGGTTGCCCGCGTGTAGTCGCGCTGATCAACCGCCCTTCCTATGCGGAACTGGTGGAAGGCGGCAGCATCGATATCGCCGTCAGTCCGCAGCAAGTCACTCTGGGTGCATTGCTATCGCATATCCGTGAAGGTGCGCCGGCTTATGTGTATCCCTTGCGACGTGGCGCCGCCGAAGCGATCGAAGTGATCGTTCGAGGCGATCGCCGAACCTCTCGCGTCATTGGTCGTTCGCTGGAAGAACTGGAATTGCCCGAAAACACCACGATTGGTGGAATTGTTCGTGGTGAAATGCTGTTGATCGCGCATCATGATCTGGTTATCGAACCCGGCGATCATGTCATTTTGTTCGTGATGGATAAACGTCAACTGTCCAAGGTCAATATGCTGTTCCAGGTCGGGGGCTCTGCTCTATGAGTCTGCGTATGCAGGCAATGCTGCGAATTCTCGGTGCGATTATTGCTGCCTCCTCGCTGATTTCCCTGCCGCCCCTGATCATTGCTTTGGCATTGGGCGAAAACACAAGCGCCGCATTTCTGGAAAGCATGGCAACGCCCGGTATTGTCGGACTGTTGCTCTGGTGGCCGGTGCGACATGTGCGATATGAATTGCGTTTGCGCGACGGTTTTTTTATTACAACCGCCATCTGGATTATCGCCAGCCTGATTACTGCGCTGCCGTTCACGCTGGCAGCACCCTATCTTTCCTACACCAACGCGGTTTTTGAAGCCACTTCGGGACTCACTACCACCGGCGCCACCACGATTACCGGATTGGATGTTTTGCCGCGCAGCATGCTGTTTTTCCGACAATCGCTGAATTTTTATGGTGGCATGGGTATCGTGATTCTGGCGATCGCGATTTTGCCGATGTTGAAAATTGGCGGCATGCAGCTTTTCCGTGCCGAAACCAACGGTTTGCAGAAAGACAATAAACTGACGCCGCGTATTGCAGAAACGGCGCGTGCATTGTGGTTCGTTTATCTGGGCTTGAATGTCTTGTGTGCGCTTTGCTATTGGCTTGGCGGCATGAGTTTTTTCGATGCCATCGGTCATGCAATGTCGACCGTTGCCACAGGTGGCTTCAGTACGCACGATGCGAGCTTCGGCTTCTGGAATAATCCGCTGGTTGAATCAGTCGCGATGATTTTCATGTTGTTGGGTGGAATTAATTTCGGCATGCATTGGTATGCCTGGCGGCGTGCCAGCGTTGGGCATTATCAAAGCGATTCAGAGCTGCGTTCGTTTATCATCATTGCATTGATAGTCTCGGTGGTGGTCTCCGCCAGTCTCTTTTTTGCTGGTCGGTTTACTAACGTTTTCGATGCCTTGCGTCATGGTGCATTCCAGGTGGTTTCGAATATAACGACTACCGGTTTTAGATCCGATGGCTTTGCCGACTGGCCAGGCCTGGCGCCATTGTTATTGATCATGATTGGCTTTGTGGGGGGGTGTGCCGGTTCCACGGCCGGCGGAATCAAGGTTGCCCGCGTGCAAATGGTGGTAAGGCAAGGCCTGCGCGAGATCAAACAATTGGTGCATCCGAAAGGCCAGTTTTTGGTGATACTGGGCGGCAAGCGGGTTTCGGAAAGCGTTGTTATTTCGGTGGCCGGATTCTGCACACTGTATATCTGCAGCTATTTAGTGATGACCCTGATTCTTGCAGCCACCGGAGTCGATATTGTCACGGCGTTCTCTGCAATTGCTGCCTGCATTAATAATATGGGGCCGGGGCTTGGTCTGGTGGCGTCCAATTTTCAGGCGCTGGATGATTTGTCGATCTGGGTTTGCAGCTTTGCCATGATTCTGGGGCGACTGGAAATTTTTACCGTACTGGTATTGCTGACACCGCAATTCTGGCGCGAATAATCCTCCGCGAATTTAAAACGGCAGGGGACCTCGGCTGATCTTGGTCGAAAGCTGCGCCATTAAAATATTGGCCTGTTCGCGCGGCAGATAGGGAATGCGAAATGCCGATGACATTGCCTGCGCTCCTGCGGTATCAAGATACAGACTGGCCATTCCGTAACGCCGATCAAGAATGCCTTCACGCAAAGACAAACCCTGCAATTTACTGATCTCGGCAAATCGCCATTCGCGCGAAAGCCAGCCTTCACGAATGGCAATCAAATGGTCAGTGTGGGCAAAAGCGGCATGTGCCGACCATACTTTTGCACGCAGGAATAAAACCGGAATAATCAAAACAACAGAAATCGCGGCATACACCGGATAGAAAAACGCGCCGACAATTCCCGCTGCCGACACAAATACGGCAGGGAACATGAATTCACGTTGCCATGCGGCTTTATGTAGGCTGTGCCAGCTCTGAATAGGCCATTGCTCGCTTGCGAGAAAGCGTGCAATCAATGCATCCATTTCTTTCGGTTCGGCCAGTGGTACCAGGTCACGCAAGGGAGATTTGTTTTCCTCGTTCATCGCAACACCTGCAGCGCTGTCGACCTTGAGGCTGCGTTTGTTGAAGCGGCGATGCAGCCACCCTTCCGATAAACTGTATGCCTGTATCCGCCGCAAAGGTAAACTGCTGCGCAAGCGTGACAGTAAGCCGCGCTGCACGGTCAGTCGGCGCCCCAGTTGCGAAAGACTGAATCCGTAATATTGCAATAAGGCGATCAGTACCGAAAAAAGCCGAACCAGAATCAGAAATACAGCAATCGCAAGCGCAATACTGAGCGCTGTTGCAGAAGCGCCCAGATGCAAACTGTCGGACCAGCCAAATAAAAACTTTACCCCCGTGTTTATCAAGTTGCCCGTGGCATCGCCGGCACCCTGAAACGAAAAGCCAACTGCCGCACCAATCACAAGCATGCCGCGATTATTGATAAGCCCGAGTTTGACGACATCAATGACAGAAAGCTGGTGCAGTGTTTCCAAGCCCGAGCCCGGTACGTCGATAGTCGTCGTTGTCATTTGCGCAACCATTGCATGGCTGCGAATCAGTTCTTCGAGTTCCTGTGCATCGGCGAGACTTAATACGCGCATCTGTGCTTCGGGCTTTACACCGCCGGCCGCTTCCAGCTTTACTTCGGCGACATTAAAAAGCCGATGCAGCACGTTTTGCGTGATGGAAACATTTTGAATGCGGCTGAACGGAATATGTCGGACGCTCTTCTGGAATACGCCGCTGCGAACAATCAATTCATCGTTGAGTACGCGATAGCGATAGGTAAAATACTGAAATACAGAATAGATCGCCAACGCGGCGACGCCAACAAGCGACCATAATTCATAACGGTCTCCGCGTCCGGTAAACAATAAAATGATCAGCGGGAATGCAAATTGCCTGAGTTGCAAGACCAGCACGAAGAGCCAGGACAAAGGATGCAGGCGGCGCAGCTGCTCGCTGCTCGCTGCGATATTAGCGGCAAGCATTTCTTCCTTGTTATTCACTGCTGCCGCGATCCTTCGGTACCAGCACGTCGCGCAGGTACTCCGCATCCGTCAGCAGCAACCCGGACTGTCGCAATGCGCGTTCATGGCTTCCTGCCGTATGCACCACCAGTGTTGCAAGGCCATGTCGACGTTCGAGTGGACCACGTTCAAAATCGAGATGCTGCACGCGCGAACGCGGTACGCAAATCTGCTTGAACCAGGTTTTTCCTCGACGTACATACAGGGCTTCGTCATCCAGTCTCCAGAAGGTATTTCGCCAACGATTGAAAGCGATATAGGCGGCAACAGCTGATGTCAAACACGCAAGCAGCAATGCTCCGAGTAAATACAATAGCGGTGAATCATCTTCTGCAATGACGAGGATGCTGGCCGGCGCCAAAGTAATAAGGAAGGTCCAGACGACGGCAATCCCTATAAAGACATTGCGTGCCGAAGCTGCCAGTGGCTGCCATTGCTGTGTCGAATCGAGGGCCGGGGTTTCTTGGGTAATTTCAGTATTCATTTTTAATAACACGATGGCCAATAAGGATTTTCTTCGCCACTTTCCGGCGGCCTTAGCGTGTAGCGTTTATAAGTCCATTGATACTGCCGAAGGTCACGCTTGGCGATGGCTTCGACTTTTTCGTTCATCACTTGTGTTGCCAGTGATAAATCCTTGCTGGCTATACGTATGTCGCCGGCTTCAAAAAACAAATCGAATCCCTCAGCCGTTGCTTCGGCGTAGGCAAACACGACAGGCGCCTGACTGCGTTCAGCCAGTTTGGGGATCAGGCTGAGCGTCAAGGCTTGCTTGCCAAAAAACGGCGCGAATTCACCGCCGCCAAATTTTGGCTGTTGGTCGGGCGTTATGCCGACCATGCCGCCGGCCTGCAATGTTTTCCACAAGGGTCGCATTGCGTTGGTTTCCGCTGGCACCAATACGACATTTTTGCCGCCACGGGCCCGGCGTAAAAAAATATCGCCCCAAGCTTTTTCCGGTACGCGGTACACCAAAGCGAAGGTGCCCAGCGATGCCATGTACTCGATCAATAATTCCCAATTGCCATAATGCGGCGCAGCAAGAATCAAACCTTTTTTCTGTGATTGTGCGGCTTGCAGGTATTCCAGGCCATGCACGTTTTTTATCAGGTACAAATTATCTTTCCGTGATCGTGTCCAGACCCGCAAGGTTTCCAGCAGATTGCGTCCTGTAGAACGCATCACGCCTTTCACCAAGCTGTCGGCCTTATTTGAATTGCCCAAATTGCTGTATTCAAAGTTCAGCCGTGCCACTTTTACTTCGCGGGTGTCGAATTTATAGAGCACTGCACCGAGTGTCTCGCCGAGCCTGCGTTGCCAGGACAATGGCAAGCGCCCCACGATAGCGGCCAGGAAAAATAAAAAATGCCCGAACCAGGCCGATGTATTCATAAGACGAGTCTAAAGGCAGCGCTCTGCATTGACCAACATTTATGCTCTCTGGCAGCATGCTGGCATGATTGCTCTAATTCAGCGCGTTACCGAAGCCAGTGTTGAAGTCGATAAAAAAGTTGTCGGTGCAATCGACGCAGGCCTGCTTGCCCTGGTGGCAGTAGAGCCGAACGATGATGAAGTACGCATCCAGCGCATGTGCGAACGACTATTGGGCTACCGAATATTCGGCGACGCGGAAGGCAAGATGAATCGCTCCTTGCAGGATATCGGCGGCGGTTTGCTTCTTGTCAGCCAATTCACCTTGGCGGCCAACACGAATAGCGGGAAGCGCCCCAGCTTCAGCAGCGCAGCCAGTCCGGAAGAGGGTTTGCGGGTTTTTCAGCGCCTGCTTTCAGTGTGCCGCCAGCAGCATCCCAAGGTTGAAACCGGGCAGTTTGGCGCCCATATGAAGATCAGGCTCATCAATGATGGCCCGGTCACGTTTTGGCTGGAAACTTGAGCCCTAAAATAACCCCAATAAAATCATATACTTGCCGCTTAACGCTCGGTTCCTATATAATGCTGGGTTCATTCACGTCTGCGGCTTTTTTTCAATGAGCATCGATCGTCCGACGCAACAGTCCGATATTAAACTACTCATCAGCAAAGGTCTCGAGCAAGGTTATTTAACCTACGCCGAGGTCAATGACCATTTGCCCGATGACATCGTCGATCCAGAACAGATCGAAGACATTATCGGCATGATTAATGGCATGGGTATCGAAGTGCATGAAGTTGCACCCGATGCCGAAACACTGCTGTTGTCTGATTCCACACCCGTTCAAAGTGCCGACGATACGGTAGCTGCCGAAGAAGCCGCTGCTGCATTGACCGCGCTCGATACCGAAGGTGGCCGCACGACCGATCCGGTCCGCATGTATATGCGCGAAATGGGCACGGTTGAATTGCTCACCCGCGAAGGCGAAATCGCCATCGCCAAGCGTATCGAAGAAGGTCTGGGTCAGGTGCATGCATCGCTTGCCAGCTTCCCGTGGTCGATCCAGTTATTGCTCGAAGATTATGACCTGCACCTCGAAGGCAAGAAGCGTCTGGCCGAAGTGGTTAGCGGCTTTTTGGATCTTGAGCCACCAGTAGAAGAAATTCCGGCGGAAGCACTCGACGAGAATGCCGAAATCGTGGTGGAGGAAGTGGTCGAAGGCGACGGCGAAGATGGCGAAACCGCGGCGGTGGAAACTGGGCCGGATCCGGTCGAAGTCGCGCGTCGCATGGACATTCTGAAAGTCCTGCATGGCAAATTCCTCAAGCAGCACGCCAAAGGCGGCTCTGCCGACAAGAAGACTTTGCAAATTCGCGAAGAAATGGCCGAAGAATTTTTGCGCCTGAAACTTCCGAATGCGCAAATGGAAAACTTCGTCCGCAAATTGCGTGAAGTGGTCAATTCCATTAAAGATCACGAACGTCGCATCATGGACATCTGCACGCGCCTGGCAAAAATGCCGCGTAAAGATTTCCTGCGCGCCTGGCCTGGCAATGAGTTGAACACCGCTTGGGCCGATGACGTGATTCGCCGCAAGCAAAAATGGTCTTCCGGTGTGCGCGAACACAAAGACGACATCGTTGCCGAACAGGAAAGACTGGCCGGTATCGAATCTTCATTGCATTTGTCATTGGCCGACATCAAGGAAATCAGCCTCGCGCTGATCCGCGGTGAAGCCAAAGCTCGCAAAGCCAAGAAGGAAATGGTCGAAGCCAACTTGCGTCTGGTGATTTCGATTGCGAAAAAATATACCAACCGCGGCTTGCAATTCCTCGATCTGATTCAGGAAGGCAATATCGGCTTGATGAAAGCGGTCGATAAATTCGAATATCGTCGCGGGTACAAATTCTCGACCTACGCTACCTGGTGGATTCGTCAGGCCATTACCCGTTCGATTGCCGATCAGGCCCGCACCATTCGTATTCCGGTGCACATGATCGAAACGATCAACAAGCTCAATCGCATCTCGCGTCAAATGCTGCAGGAAATGGGCCGCGAAGCAACGCCGGAAGAATTGGCAAAGAAAATGGAAATGCCGGAAGACAAAATCCGCAAAGTCCTGAAAATTGCCAAAGAACCGATCTCGATGGAAACCCCGATTGGCGACGACGAAGATTCCCATCTGGGCGACTTCATCGAAGACACCAATGTCGAATCACCGATGGAAACCGCGACCAATATCGGTCTGCGCGAAACCGTCGGCGATGTTCTTGCCGGTCTGACACCACGCGAAGCCAAAGTGCTGCGCATGCGTTTCGGTATCGACATGAACACCGATCACACGCTGGAAGAAGTCGGCAAGCAATTCGACGTCACCCGTGAGCGTATCCGTCAGATCGAAGCGAAGGCACTGCGTAAACTGCGTCACCCGAGCCGCTCGGAACAACTCCGCAGCTTCCTCGATCTGGAATAATCGAAAAGATCAAAAGCCCCGCACTGCGGGGCTTTTTTTTCGCCAGTACATTTAATTAGCTGTTTCACTATCGCTTCGCAGCAGCGATAATAAGCCCTCGCAGATGCCGACCGAATCATTGCTCGCATCCTGTAGCACGTCTTCGGGCCTATAGCTCAATTGGTTAGAGCAGCGAACTCATAATTCGTTGGTTCCAGGTTCAAGTCCTGGTGGGCCCACCATTTTCTGGCAGCTGCATTCCCCGGAACTTCGAGAATCTATCTCTCCTTTCGTATACCAGGTATTGCTCGACGATAACCCCGAAGAATCCGATCTGGTCGTCGTCCAGATAATTCAATCGAAAGTCAAAATGAACAGCGAAAAATCAATAACATCCACCAGCAAATTTCTTTCCCTGATTCTCAGGCACACGCCCGAAAAGATCGGTCTGATACTGGACAACGAAGGCTGGGCACGCATCGAGGACATTATCCGGCTCTCGAGAGCGCACGGAACCCAGCTGAATCTAGAACTGATACAAACGGTCGTTGCCACTAACGACAAGAAACGTTTTGCCATTTCGGATGATGGCGCGTGTATCCGTGCGAACCAGGGGCACTCGCTCGCCAATATCGACTTGAACATGCAGCGTGTGGACCCGCCCGAATTTCTTTTTCACGGCACGGCAACCCGTTTCATCGATTCGATCAGGACAACCGGCTTGACGCCGGAGTCGCGAAATCACGTCCATCTTTCGCAAGACCATGAAACAGCTGTTCGCGTCGGCACCCGCCATGGCAACCCGATTGTGCTGGTTGTGCGGGCACTGATGATGCATAAGGCGGGATTTTCTTACTATCGATCGGAAAACGGCGTCTGGCTAACCGATAATGTGCCAACGATGTTTATCGATTTTCCTGCCGGTTAAGCCCCGAATTAAATAACCGGCGACAATTTTCCGCAGCATCCTAAAGGAACATGACTCTTGAATACGATTCTTGAAACCCACGAAATAGAAACCGGCGAAAAGCCATCCATTAGCGTGATCTGGCTGCACGGCCTGGGCGCAGACGGATTCGATTTCGCGCCGATCGTGCCGGAATTGATTCGTAAAAATTGGCCGGCCATTCGTTTCGTGTTTCCGCATGCGCCGGTGCGCGCGGTCACGATCAACAACGGGTTCCGGATGCGCGCCTGGTATGACATCAAGAGTTTTGATTTCAACCAGCGTGCCGATGAAACCGGCGTGCGCGAAAGCATGATGCAGGTTGAAACCCTGATCGCACGTGAGAACGACCGCGGAGTCGCGTCATCGAAAATATTCCTGGTCGGTTTTTCGCAAGGCGGCGCGGTCGCATTGGCTGCAGGCCTGCGTCGCGAAGCGGGAATTGCCGGCATCGTCGCCTTGTCGACTTATTTGCCGATGTCAGACACTACCGCAAATGAAATAACGCCTGCCGGTAAAAACACACCGGTATTTTTCGCCCACGGCAGCGCCGATCCGGTGATCCCGGTCGACATTGGTAAAGCGAGCTATTTTGCGCTTGCCAAAATGGGTGTGGAAACGCGTTGGCAGGAATATCCAATGCAACACGGTGTCTGCGCGGAAGAAATTTCCGATTTGGCCAACTGGCTGGACCAGCGCTTCAAAGCCATCTGACTCCCGCGAGTCAAACTGCGGCACTATCGCCATCGCGTAGCGCAGTGTGCATACTTTGCCAATGCCCGATACCGCCTCCAAGCCCTGGTTACCTGACCTCTGCCGTTTACCGCGAATCGCCGCCGCTCTGGCAGCGGCAGAACTGGTAGTCGTGCTGATGGCAATTACACCGTCGCAAGAAGGCATGTGGTCCGTAAAAGAATTTATCGGCACCAGCGGATTTGCACTCTGGCTCGCCCTGATCGTCGCCATGTTGTTATGTAAAGGCCGTGGCTTGATCCACCGATTGCCGATGTCGCTCGGAATTTTGTGCAGTATTAGCCTGCCGATGGCGCTGGCAGGATTCGGCGCCTGGTTCGTCAAGCAAATTGATTTAGGGCTTGGCTACGGTCTGCTGGTGCCCGAAATAAACAGCATGCATTTCATCAGCAGCATCGCGCTGATGACCGGACTGATTACCGCAATTGCGCTGCGTTATTTTTACATGCGCGAACAATGGCAATCACAGGTCAATGCGCATGCAAAAGCGCAGGTGGATGCCTTGCAGGCCAGGATTCGTCCGCACTTCCTGTTCAATTCGATGAACACCATCGCCAGCCTGATTCGCCGCGATCCGGTCACTGCCGAACGGGCAGTCGAAGATTTGGCAGACCTGTTTCGCGCTGCATTGGGCGCAGGCAACAGCGAGTCGACGCTCGGCGAGGAAATCGTACTATCGGAACGGTATCTCGGCATCGAGTCCTTGCGTCTGGGCGATCGCTTGAAGACGGTATGGTCGATTGGGTCCGAAGTGGATCGTGGACTGAAAATGCCGAGACTGATTCTTCAGCCTCTGCTTGAAAACGCCGTGATTCACGGCATCAGTCGCTTGCCCGACGGCGGCGAGATTCAGATTCAAATCCGGCAAACCACCAAAAGCCTGGAATTCGAAATCCAGAATCCCGCACCGCCACCGCGCGAAAGCGACAATAGCAACGGGCATGCACAGGACTCGATCGCCCAGCGTCTGCGCTACCAATTTGGTGCCAAGGCACGACTGAGTACGGAATATCGGGATGGCCGTTATATCTGCAAGGGCGAATGTCCGATGGTGATCACATCATGAAAATTTTAATCGTCGATGACGAACCACTTGCACGTGAACGACTGTCGGACTTTCTCGGCGAATTGCCGGATTGTGAATGTGTCGGCATGGCCGTGCACGGCCGGGAAGCGGTAGAAAAGGCAATCGAGTTGCAGGCCGAAGTCATCTTGATGGACATTGCGATGCCGGTGATGGACGGGCTGGAAGCCGCCCGGCATCTGCATGAATTGCCATCGCCGCCGGCGGTTATTTTCTGCACCGCGTTTGATGAACACGCACTCGCCGCTTTCGATGCGGCGGCGGTCGATTACCTGGTCAAACCGGTGCGCAAGGAACGCCTGCAACAGGCGCTGGAGCGAGCCCGCACGCAACGCGCCGGCATTGCCGCCACGATTACCCCATTGATCCCGCACAAGCGCCGCACGCACTTGAGTGCACGCCTGCGCGGCAGTTTGCGGCTGATCGCGATCGAAGACATTTACTATCTGCAAGCCGATGAAAAATACGTGGTGGTGCATCATTCGCGGGGCGAAGACCTGATCGAAGAATCGCTGAAATCGATCGAACTGGAATTTGCCGGCGCGTTCCTGCGCATTCACCGCAACTGCCTGGTCGCGCAATCGGAATTCCAGGAATTGCGGCGCGATAACGACGGCAGCGTTCACGCGATATTGCGACACGGCAAACAGGCTCTGGAAGTCAGCCGGCGCTGCGTGCCAACGCTGCGCGAACAATTGAAGCACCTGTAACGACATGCCCGAATTGCCCGAAGTCGAAACGACGCGCGCCGGCTTGGCGCCGCACTGCGAAGGCCGCATCATTCGCAGCGTCACTTTGCGTCGACCGGATTTGCGTTGGCCGATTCCGAAGGAAATCAAAAAAAATCTGCCTACGCAAACCATCCTGCATGTGCGCCGGCGCGCCAAATATTTACTGCTCGACACCGAGCCCGGCAGCGCTTTGCTGCATCTGGGCATGTCGGGATGTCTGCGTGTGTTACCGAAAACCTGCCGGGCCGAAAAACACGATCATGTCGATATCGTTCTGGATAACGAAACCGTCATTCGTTTTACCGATCCGCGCCGCTTCGGCTGCCTGCTTTGGCAACCCGCCGGCGAAACCCATTCGTTGCTGCAGCATCTAGGTCCGGAGCCATTATCGGAAACTTTCGACGGCGACCTGCTGTTCGAGTTAAGCCGGGGCCGCCGCGTACCGGTGAAACATTTTCTGATGGATCAGGCCGTCGTGGTCGGCGTCGGCAATATCTATGCGGCCGAGAGCCTGTTCATCGCCGGCATTTCACCACTGCGCGAAGCAGGCAGCATCTCGCGAACTCGCTACCATGCTCTGTCAGAAGCGGTAAAAAATATCCTCAGCCATGCGATCACCCGTGGCGGCACTACCTTGCGGGATTTCTTGAATGCCGACGGCGCACCGGGCTATTTCGAGCAGGAGCTATTTGTTTATGGCCGCGAAGGCGAACCCTGCAAGGTCTGCGGCAAACCCGTCCAGGACCTGCGGATGGGCAGCCGTGCCAGCGCCTGGTGCAAGAAATGCCAGAAGTAGGGGCTGCCTAGGCTTTTTCAGTAACAATTCGTAACATTATCGCCAATAGGCTTACACTAGCCGCTCAACCCGCAAAGACGGGACCGGGGATTACATGGCGGATTCGGCTGACATTACCTTATGGCTCAACGCTGCACGCAGCGGCGATAAAAGTGCACTCGACCGCGTACTGGCGACGCTATACGCCGAGCTGCACACGATGGCGCGCCGGCATCTCGGTGGCAATCAGGGCCATACGCTCGATGCGACCGGCCTGGTCCACGAGGCCTATATCAAATTAATCGGACGCGGCAGCGCCGAGTTCGAAGACCGTGCGCATTTCTTTGCTTACGCCGCCTCGGCGATGCGCAGCGTGGTGGTGGATTACGCACGCCAGCGCCTAGCGGTAAAACGCGGCGGCGATTTGCATCGGGTTACCGAACTTCCGGAAGATGCCGGTGGCGGGTTGCGACTCAATGAAGATTTGCTCGGGCTCGATACCGCACTCAACCGGCTCGCCGATGTCGACAAGAAATTGGCGCAAGTCGTCGAGCTGCGTTATTTCGCCGGACTGTCGGAAACCGAAATTGCCGAATTATTGAAACGTTCAGAGCGTAGTGTGCGACGCGACTGGCAAAAAGCACGACTGTATTTATTGGCATCACTACAGGATTAAAGATGCACACCGAGCGCTGGGCTACATTATCGCCCTTGCTGGATGAGTTGCTCGAACTCACGGGCGAATCGCGGCAAATGCGTTTGTACCAGATGCAGGAACAGCATCCCGAGCTCGCTCAAGAATTATTCAAGATGATGGAGCTTGAAAAAAGCAATCCGGAATTCCTGGCCGAGCCTTTGGCCAACTTGAATAACCTCAGCCCGCGCATCAATGATGAAATCGGACCTTATCGCCTCGTCAGCCTGCTCGGCGAAGGCGGCATGGGGCATGTCTGGCTGGCAGTGCGCTCGGATGGATTGTACGAACGCCGCGTTGCCCTGAAATTACTGCGACCCGGACTTGGCGATGCGGGACTACGACAAAGATTCACCCGCGAACGGCAAATTCTTGCCCGACTTGCACACGCGCATATCGCAAGATTGCTTGATGCCGGCATCACTCCGGATGGCCAACCGTATCTGGCACTCGATTATGTCAACGGCGAACCGATTACCGATTACGTCAAACGCCTGAATCTGGATTTACGCAGCCGCCTGTTATTGTTCCGCCAGGTTTGCGATGCGGTCAGCCACGCGCACGCCAATCTGGTCGTTCATCGCGATTTGAAACCTTCCAATATTCTGGTCACGCCGAGCGGCGACGTGATGTTGCTGGATTTCGGTATCGCCAAATTGCTGGACCATTCCAACAGCGACCAAACCGAAATTACCCAGACTGGTAGTCGCACATTCACTTTGCATTACGCGTCACCGGAACAATTGCGCGGTGAAATCATCAGCACCATGACCGATGTGTATGCGCTCGGCGTGGTGTTGTACGAAATCCTGGCCGGCTGCAAACCGTATTCGCCCGAGCGTAAAACCGATGCCGGCTGGGAAGAAGCAATTCTGAAAGACGAGCCGATCAAACCGTCGCAGG
>JBOHYH010000361.1:0-8891 GCA_050737775.1 Arenimonas sp. | reverse complement strand
ACTCTGGCAAGCTACACAAAAGTACTATTTACGTTTCAAATCGACACCAAGTAAAATCGACCGCTAAGCTGCGCCGTTATTGGCTATTATGCTAATGACGCTTGGTTTAACCGGACACTACTGAACTGACAAATTGTTTCATTCGCAAAAAACGGCGCCGATGGCGCCGTTTTTTTGTGCCAACATTCTGCAGTAGGTCGCTTGCGGGCGAATAATTCACGTCGGGCCCAAAGGGCTCTCCTACCTCAAATATTGCTCAATCAATTTCAATGTACGTTGCAGCGCACCGCGCTCGCGTTCAATTCGCTTTCGCCCTGCCTCACCACATTGTTGTGCGAGTTTTTTATCTGCAAGACAACGCAGGATTGCATCGGATAATTCTTCCGGCTTCTGCAGTTGCTGTACCGCTCCGACTTCAAGCAGCAATTGCGTGATATCGACAAAATTGAAGGTATGCGGCCCGACCACCGAGGGCACGGCAAGCGATGCTGGCTCAAGCAAGTTATGCCCCCCAATCGCCTGAAAACTGCCGCCTACGAAAGCCACGTCGGCACAAGCATAAAAGGCCAGCAATTCTCCCAGGGTATTGATGATGAAAACATCGGAATCCGCATTCGGCTGTAGGTCAACGACCCGATTACCCACTCGCCATCGGGTATCCACGACCAACTCCATGACCGACTCAAAGCGTTCGGGGTGTCTTGGCGCCCAAAGCAATAAAGCATTCGGGTATTGCTCACGAATTTTCTGATGCGCCGACACCACGATGGCTTCCTCTTCGGGATGCGTACTCGCCGCTATCCAGACGGGACGATCGCCCCAAGTGGCACGCCAATGCTTCGCCTGCTCGCTTAACTGCGTCGGCAATTCAACATCGAACTTCAGGTTGCCGGTTACTTGCCCCTGCCCTGGTCTGATACCGAGCTTTTGATATCGCTGCAAATCAACCAATGACTGTGCAGCAATCTGTGTCACGGACCGCATCGCAATATTCATTAACCAGGCAATCACTCGGTAACCGCGCATGGATCTTTCCGACAAGCGCGCATTGACTATCAGCAGAGGAATATTGCGCTCACCAATTTCGGCAAAAAGATTCGGCCAAATCTCGGTTTCCATGATAATGGCGATTTTCGGCTGGAAATAATTCAGAAAATAATTGACCGCACCCGGCGTGTCATAGGGCAAATAAACATGCTGGACCTGATTCCCGAACAAGGCCTTTACCCGTGCCGAACCGGTCGGTGTTGTGGTCGTAATCAGCAGAGGTGTCTCCGGGTAATCTTCGCGCAAACGTTTAAGCAAAGGTGTGATGGCATTCACTTCGCCGACCGATACCGCATGCAACCAGATACACGGTGCCTTGGCCGGAGCTCGATACATGGCAAAGCGTTCGCTCCAGCGCTGGAAATATTCCCGCTGATTGAAGCCGCGCGATACCAGATGAATCAGGGTCAATGGTGTCAACGCATACATCACCAGAGAATAAGCAGCCAGGCGCGAGCGTTGTAAAAATGTCAGGCTCATGGACGAGAGCTTATCCTTGAATATGCTTCAGGCATAGCCGAGCACACTCAAAAGCACGTTAGAATTTAGCCATGACAGACTCCAAAGCCCCGCTCTCTCCACGTCACTGGCCCAACTGGATTGCCATTGCATTTGGCTGGACGCTTGCCCATTGGCCTTCCAGTCTTCAAACAATTGGCGGAAAAGCGCTCGGACGATTGATGCAAGCATTAATGTGGAAGCGCGGCCGAACAGCAAGCATCAATATAGCCCTGTGTTTTCCCGAGCTCGGCGAGAGAGAACGCGCGCGCATGCTGCACGACATGTTCACTGCACTAGGTCTTGGCGTATTCGAATTTTTGCGCGCCTGGTGGGGGCGTCTGAGCCCGAATGATCCTGCATACACACTGAAAGGCCTGGAAAATCTGAAGTCTGCACAAGCACTCGGCAAAGGCGTGATTCTGGTATCGGCGCATTTCACGACTTTGGAGATATGTGTTCGCTTATTGTGCCGTGATGTTGAAATCAACGGCATGTATCGTCCGCATGATTCGGAAGCATTGGAATGGGCGGTAAAAAAAGCGCGTGCCCGCTACACAAAACAGATGTTCAGTCGCGATGAATTGCGATCAGCATTGCGCTGCCTGAAACAAGGCGGCGTGCTCTGGTTTGCCCCCGACCAGGAAACCCGTCGCGGCGAAAGTGTCTTCGTGCCGTTTTTTAAGCAGCCCGCCTCCAGTCTTACTTCGACGCATCAAATGGCAAGATTGAGTGGCGCCGCCGTCCTTCCATTTTTCCATCAACGAAACGTCGATGGCAGTTATAGTCTGGAAATATTGCCGGCATTGGAAAATTTTCCCGGCAACGATGTGACTGAAGACACCGCTCGTGTCATGCAAGCCATGGAACAATTGATTCGCCGTGCGCCCGAGCAATATCTTTGGATACATCAGCGTTTTAAAAGAACACCTGATGGAAAATCAACGCATTATTCGTGATTTTTCTGTAGGGACGCCTGCTTGCTGCGCCCAGAATTTTCCCGCAGCCCATGGGCGCAGCAAGCAGGCGCCCCTACAGATAAATATCCGGTGAACCCTGTGGCCTGGTCTTGAATCGTCTATGCACCCATAAATACTGCTCGGGGTGTTCGCGTATGACTGCCTCTAGGTTTTGCATATAGATGCGGGTATCGGCCACTACGTTACCGCTTGGCCAATTCTCCCAGGGCTCGGCAATCGTTATTTGATATCGATTATCGGCATCGCGATAAAACCAGAACGGCAGCATCGTCGCGCCACTGCGTTCAATGATATCGGGAGTTGCCGTCAAGGTTGCGGCAGGCACTCCGAAAAATGGGATGAATGCGTTTTGATAGTTGAAATTCTGGTCGGACGAATAAACGACTGCCTCGCCTGCACGCAAGGCTTTCAATAAGCCACGCACATCTTTCTTTTCAATACTTTCGTCGAATACTTTAGATCTTGCTTCTTCAAAAGCATGCTCGATACAAACGTTATTATGACGACGAACAACCACGCGTACTTTTTTATTCAGGGCTTCGGCCAATAAACGAACGGCGAGTTCGGTGTGGGTGAAGTGCCCGGTCAACAACAAAACACCTTTGCCTTCTGCCAAGGCTGCCTGAAGTCGTTCCAGACCATGAATATCGGCCAAGCCTGATATTGTTCTGGAAGCTGCATACCAGGCGCGAAACAATTCAAGCACGCCAGTCACGGTTGCCAGCAAATTACGATTAAACAGGCCCTGTCGTTCCGACAAAGAAAGATCGGCGAAGCAAAGCTCGATATTGGCAGAAGCGACACGTCGACGGCGATACAAAAACGGCCAGCAGGCCAGGCACGATAGCTTGGCAACTCGCATCAACCATTTTTGCGGAAGCCTGGCACTCAACATGGCCAACCAGAAAAATGGCTTGATGAAAATGCAGTACCAAGGGGCCTTCATGGAACTTCGTGCTCCCGCTTCTTGCGCCGCTCCAACCGTTTTGCGTATTTCAGGAAGGCATAGAATGATTGTGTTCTTGCTGCCAGATACCCGGCCCAGCCATTCAGGAAATATCGCTTTAATACATAAAAACGGAAGAACACAAAAGCCGGATAAATCAAAACCCACAGCGCAAGAAAAGCATCGGATTTTTTCTGCTCCAGCAGACCACTGGAATATGAATTTACTTTTTCAACACGTTGCGCCAGATCTTTTTCACCTGTGTGATAAAAATTCAGCAGCAAATTCCCTACCCGCCCTTCGATTTCCGGTGCAGCGTGTACCGGTACCTGGTTCATGGCAGCCTTCGCTTTTCGAAATAAGCGCAACTGCCAATTGGCTCGCGTCAACGAATGCGGCCATCGCCAGAACAGCCATTCCTGTCTCGGCAGGCGATAAGCATCGGCAGAATTCGAAGCTATGGCTTTGCGAACAATCCCGGCCGCCGCGGTATCAATAAATTCATCGGCATCGAGCAGCAACACCCAATCCGAAGCAGCCTTGTCGATAGCCGATTGTTTTTGCGGCCCATAGCCTTTGAAAGGCTCGATAAATATTCTGGCTTGATACTGGGCGGCAATTTCACGCGTTGCATCGCTTGAGTCCGAATCAAGCACGATAATTTCATCGCAAAAATTCAGGCTTTCAAGGCATTTCGACAATGTCCCGGCATTGTTGAAAGTCGTAACAACGGCACTGAGTGTCGTCATGCTGCTTCTGCGCTCGAGGCTTTGAAACGGTCATGCGCACCGAGGCAACCGGCATACAGAGCCAACAGCAGCAACCAACAGCCACCCCAGAAGGTCGCGTAAAACGCCAAGTGCGTATTGAATGGAAATAACACAGCAATGCAGGCCAACATGGGCACAAAAGCCAGTTCTCGCGCTTTGGGTGGCGACCAACGCCAAGCTCGCCACATGGCATAAAAACCAGCCAGCCAGCAGATCAATCCGATCACGCCGGTTTCAGATAATACTTCGAGCAGCCAATGATGGGCGTGGAGGGCACCTTGCTGTTCGTTTCCGATAAATGGATCGCCAGACTGGGCATAGTCTTTATAGACATCACGGAAATTCCTGGTGCCGACACCGTTCACAGGATGATCAGCTGTCATACGCAATGCCGCATTCCAGATACTGATACGCCCTGAAAGCGCATGATCCAAACCATCGACGCCACCGTCCAGGGCAGCTTCGGTACGTTCAAAACGCGCTCGCAATTCCGGCGATGAGAAATAGCTGCATAACAAGACAATGCCGGAAGCGAGAAAAAATATGGCCAGTCGCCGCTTGCCAATGACACGCGAGCCGCTCAGTAACAAAACGATTCCGAACATGACCCAGGCCGCGCGCGCACCTGCCCACAAGATAACCGTGCCCACCAGAAATGCCACTGCACACCAAGACCAGAGACCACCACGCTTGTAGGCCCAGTCCAACGTAAAAGGTGACAACGCTGCCAGCACCAAACCGAGCTTCAAATTGTCAGAACCGAAAATACCGCTCAGACGATCCTCGGTCATGGCACCGCCCAAACTGAAGCCCGTCAAGACCTGCACCATGCCGTCCAATGTCCAAATCAGACTGATGATCGCCAATCCGGAAAAGATCAAATGCCGACCTTTTTCATTTGAGACCGACAGAGCAATCAACCAAAGGAAAGGTAGATAACGTAAATCCAGAACCACTTCACGCCAGGCGCGTTTTGCATTGATGGCATCAAATGCCGAAAGCAATTCCGGCAACCAATACGCCAGAAAAAATGCCAGGATCATCAACCAGGCTTCACGACTCAACCAGTCGGAGCGATGGGCAATTTTCTGCCAAAGCATTAGACCAAAACCGAACAGGGCACCCAAACTCATCACGGCTTCGGCAATGCCGACCGTTGGCCATAATGCAACAAATGCCAGCACCCAATAAGGTACCCAGCGAAAAATCGAATCAGGTGCAGAGCTGTTCATACAGTTCCATCATATTCGATTGCATGCCGACAAGACTCGGCAGGTTTTGTGGCTCCGGGAAAATATTTTGTTGCAGAATATCCTTCGCAGATTGCATCAAGGCCTCTTCGTCGAACGGTTCGACCCTGCCCGGCGGGAAATAGCGTTGCAGATTTTCACCCACCCCGCCCAGATTCCAGCCAAGCACAGGCCGGCCTACACTCAGTGCTTCAAGTACGGTACGACCAAAGGCTTCCGGCTTGCTCGACAACTGCAATACCAGGTCACTGAGTGCATAGGCATTATCGACTGCCTTGGTCGGCCTGGTGAATTCGACAAAGTCCGCAACACCCATAAGTTGCGACTGATGCTGCAATTCTTGCAGATATCTTTCGCGCCCAGGCTGCCGCGATCCGAGACAGCAAAGTCGTACATCGCCGAGCTCCTTGCGCAACGCCGCCAAAAGATTCAAGGCAAAAGCATGGCCTTTCAGGCGTGTTGCACGAGCAGGCAGCAACAATATTTTTTCACCCTGTAGCCGCGGGTATTGTTGAAGAAAATCATCACGCCATTGTCCATCTACTTGCCTGTCGGCTGAAAATTCTTTTGGATCAATACCGGGCGTTATGACGACAATTTTTTTTTCATCGGTAGCCGGCCAATTATCCAACACATGTTTTTTTACTGTTTCGGAAACACAGATGATTTTTTCGCCACGCAGCATCACGCCACTATAAAAACCCGGCGAATTCAAGCCGTGCACGCTGGTAATGAATTTCGGTTTGCGTTCTAGCTGACGCATCGCCAGTAAGGTCGACCACACCGGCAACCGCGAACGCGCATGCACTATATCGGGCTGCAGTTCTTTCAGAAATTCACGAAACTTATAGACCGAACGCAGTATCAATAAACTTTTATTGCCGATTTCGCATTTGAAATGCTCGCTGCCTTCGGCTTCTGCCTGAGCCTGCAGACGCCCTCCGCCGGAAACGATAACGGAGCGATGTCCGCGTTCGACCAGGGCGCGCGCTGTTTCCAGAGTGCCTCGTTCAACGCCGCCACTGTGCAATGCAGGTAAACACTGCACCACGGTGATGCACTTCATCTCAATCGATTAAAACGTATTCGGCGCCGCAATAGGGGCAGACGCATTTGCCTTCTTCTTCAACCGGCAAATACACACGCGGGTGCGAATTCCACAAAGCCATCGCCGGCGTCGGACAGCTCAAAGGCAGGGCGTCGCGGGTGACTTCGTAATGGGTTTTGGTATTGGCGGCAGTCAGCATCGAGTCGGCGGTCATAAAGCATCCTTGATCAATGCCGCCATTCTAACCGCTTCGCCCTTAGCGCGGCAGGTCGAACAGTAAAAGCTCGGCCGCCTGCCCGGCCTGAAACCTGATCTCGGGCTCATCGGCCAAGCCCAGGCCATCACCGGCCATCAATGCCTGACCATTGACGGTGACCTGGCCCGAGACCACTTGCACCCAGCCCAAACGGCCAGGCTTCAAGGTATGCAGCAGTGCTGCACCCGGACTCAGCAGCGTGCTGTACATACTTGCCTGTTGAGCAATCTTGAGAGAGCCATCGGCACCATCAGGGGAGGCCACCAGACGCAAGCGATCTTGACGATCCTCGCTTGGGAACACCTTTTGTTCATAGGAGGGCTCGATATTTTTCTTGTCCGGAATAATCCAGATTTGCAGAAAATGGACCGGATCGGTTTGCGAACCGTTGAATTCGCTATGGCGAATACCAGAACCGGCACTCATGCGTTGCACTTCGTTCGGACGAATCACCGAGCCGGTGCCGATACTGTCTTTGTGTTGCAAGGCGCCATCCAGTACCACGCTGATAATTTCCATATCGGCGTGGCCGTGGGTAGCAAAACCACCGCCCGGTGCAACACGATCTTCATTGATCACACGCAAAGGGCCGAAACCCATCCACGCATCGTCCTGATACTGACCGAAAGAAAATGTGTGTGCGGAAGCCAGCCAACCGAAGTCGGCTTTTCCACGTTCATTGGCGGGACGGTGAATCAACATAAATTACTTGGCCTTGGCTTCAGTCGCTTCCATCGTGATGCGCAAGGAAACTTCATCACTCACCATCGGTACATATTTACCGACACCAAACTCGGACCGTTTGATTTTTGCGACGGCATCAAAACCGGCCGAAGGCGCTTTTCTCATCGGGTGTGGTGCAATGCTGTTGACGGTCACATCAAAAGTCACCGCTTTGGTCACGCCGTGAATGGTGAGATCACCCAGCAATTTCAATTTGCCTTTACCAGCTGCCGTTACTTTCGTGCTCTTGAAAGTGGCTTCGGGAAATTGTGCCGAGTCAAAAAAATCGGCGCTCCACAAATGCTGGTCGAATTTTTCAACACCGGTATCGAGGCTGCTGAGAGGCACCTTGAGGTTCAACGAAGAACTTTCCGGCTTGGCGGCATCAAACAGGAATTCGCCTTCGACGGTATTGAAGCGAATGGCAATGTTCGAGAAGCCGGCATGCAGGTAGGTGGCATGAACCTGAGTATGGGTCGGGTCGATGCTGTAAGCCTTTGTGGCGGCCTGTGCTGCACCAATACTGCTAACTAACATCAAGCTGAGTAATAAGGGTTTCAACATAAAAATCTCCTTGCAAAATACAGTGTGGTTTAACAAATCAAACAATGCTCGCCGCTTCGTCAAATGACAAACGCGGTGAACGCGGGAACAGGGCAGCAACATCACCATAACCAAGATTAATCAAAAAATTCGATTTAACGGTAGTGCCGGCGAAAAACAATGCATCAAGTTTGGCATTATCAAAGCCAGACATCGGACCGCAATCCAGACCGATAGAACGTGCTGCCAACATGAAGTAGGCACCTTGCAATGTCGCATTTCGGAACGCAGTGGTATCAATCAGTGCCTGATTGCCGACAAACCAGCTTTTTGCATCAGCATGCGGAAACAGTTGCGGCAGTTTTTCATAAAACGCATAGTCGGTAGCAATAATTGCCGTCACCGGTGCTGCCAGTGTCTTGGCACGGTTACCGTCGGAAATAGCCTGGCCGAGCTTGTCTTTGCCTTCTTGTGATTTGATGAAGATGATTCGTGCCGGGGAAGAATTGGCGCTGGTAGCACCCCACTTCATCAACTCGTAAATCGCGTGCAATTGTTCGTCCGCCACGGGCTTGTCGAGCCAGGCATTGTGGGTACGTGCGGTACGAAACAATTGATCCAGTGCAGCATCATTCAACACGGACATCGGTACATCTCCAGACTTAAAGGTTTTCCCAAGTCCATTAGTGTATGGCCATTCCATCATTTTGATAGTGCTGGCTTCACAACGTATTGTTGCAGCAGCCAGAACAACAGCCATCTGTTAATCTGACGTGATGACGCTCGAAACCAACCATTGCTGGGTAATTCATGATGGTGCGGCCGGTAAC
>JBOHYH010000360.1:0-15297 GCA_050737775.1 Arenimonas sp. | reverse complement strand
GAGACAATTCTGCCCAATTCAGAGAACTTAGCAAGGAAAACAACTTCTGCAAAGATTGGAATTTTCTTCCAGCCAGTTACATATTCAATGCCGCAGTGCTTAAGTGCTTCGGTTCTAAATATGCCGTAGATGCAAAAAAACAAATTCGATGTTGGATAGTAAAAAAAGAAACGACGCGCCCTCTTCCAGTTATTTGAAACTCTAATGGACTCCAGTTTTGAAATTGAAAGTAAGGTATCGTCATTATTGATGATTTTTACATCGGAAGTGCAAAGTACGATATCTGGGCCTTCTTCCAAAACGGTCACAATGCGTTCTATGAAATTTTCTTCGCAGAGATCATCGTCGGCAGCCCAAAGAAAATATTTTCCGCTGGATTTGCATAGTACAAATTCAAAATTCGCTACAACACCGATATTATTTTCCTGTCTGAAATAGCGAAAGCGACCGTCGCCACTTACTATTGAGTTCATCAATTGATTGATTTTTTCCCCTGGCGTGCAATTGTCGGAAACAATAACCTCTATATTTTTATAGGTCTGTTTCTGTATGCATTGCAGAACCCTTGAAAGTCCTTCGGGACGATTAAATGTGGGTATTCCAACGCTGACCAGAGGCTGACTTTGGTCTGAGCCTGACTCAATAGTCGCCATGCGGTTCTCGTTCACGGTATGCGCTTGAGGTATCCATCGGGGGCAACCGTGATCATAAGCTTGCACTCAATCGTCTTGTCGATCTCGAAATTAAGCGGCAATCCATCCTCGGCAGCTCGACCGGAATCTTTCAGTTCACCTAAATATTGCCAAACAGCCGTTTTGGGATTATTGCCTTGCGCCCACGGGCGATCAGGAAACATGGAGTCGGGCAGATCTTCAACAATGGTATCGAACACAACGCAGTAACTGCCCGTACTGGTAAGTGGGGCGTAGGCCTTCAATTCAGCCAGGACATGGTCGTGCGTATGATTGGAGTCGAGCACTACCATTGTGCGTTTCCCATGGGAAAATGCCTTCACTTGCTCAATGATGAGTGGATCAATACTCGACCCTTCCAGCATTTGAATGCGCTCGGACATTGGGTGGGCTTCGATAACTTCTCTGTTATGCGCCCGGATGTCGATATCCACGCCAATCACTTGTCCAGCGCCAATCAAATCAAGCATTGAAGCATAGAAAATCAATGAGCCGCCGTGGGCAATGCCTGTTTCGATAATGATTTCAGGCTTGATTGCCCATATGAGTTCCTGCATCACCATCAGATCGTTCGGATTTTGAATTACCGGCACCCCCATCCAGCTGTAGTTGTACATGTATTTTTTTTCAAAAGCACTAGTCAGCCATTCAAGCGAAAGTTTTTTCCAGGCCTGGTCATCGGCGTAGGATGAAGTTCTCTGTTTCCGCTCGCGCTCGAAACTCTGGATTGCCGCTAAGTGTTCAGGGTTCATCGGTATTTGCCTGCCATAGTGGGTTAGTTGCTGCTTGTTGCAAGGTAGGGTAAATCTGCCAACAAGGATCTTGGTGAAAATGAAAATTCCGATTGCAATCGATCTGTGTTCAATAATGGAAATTTTCTCATATCACCGTAGTCTTCGAATGAGACTTTCAATGAACATTTCGACATGAGGCATTTGGCAATATCCTCATGGCTGGTATTCTGACCGCTGGCCACATTGTAAAGGCGATGATTGCCATGCAGCACGATATGTTCGATGCAATCAATCGCATCCTGAATGTTTATGTAGTCTTTGGCTGATTCCGGGTGCTCATGAATCCGGATTTCCTGGTGATTGCGGGCAGACTCCAGAATGGCTCCAAGAAATGTTTGTTTACTTTGCCGAGGACCGAAGACATTGGAGAAACGTGCTGCACGAATTTCGCCGCGTGGTTGCGAATAGCACAAAGACTCGCCGAGCAACTTGCTCAAATCATAAAGTGCATCATGCCCGGGTAGTAATGAGATTTTTGCATCTTCATGAGTATCGTTAGCAGTGGTTCCGTAAACCCGACTGGAAGACAGGTATAGCCATGAATCGAAATTACTGTGTCTCAGCCATTGCTCCATAGTCGTGACATGAGCATCAATGGTGTCGTACGGGCGTGATCGAAAATCGCCCGTTAGTCCGATGGCATAAACAACATGTCCTAAATTCATTTTAGGATCCGGCCGGGATTCGTGTTTTGGAACCAGCACCTCATGTCCCGCTGCGCGCCACTTGGCTACCAAGTGCGAGCCAATGAATCCATTTCCACCAAGTACAGTGAACCTCATTTGCGCCAGCCTCTGAGCACAATTGGATTGCCCGCTTGAATACTGTAGGCAGGTATTTCACCACGAACAAGCGAGAGTGCGCCGATAACACAGCCACGACGTAGAATGGCGCCATCCAAAAGAATACAGCCCGCACCAATCCAGACATCATCTTCTACGACGATGCCTCCTTTACTTGGGCGAAACCCTTGTTCACGGAAGAGTTTATTGCGTGATGAAAATTCATGATTCACTGGTGCAAAAACACAGTTCGCAGCTATTCCAACATCGTTGCCAATAATGATTCCGTTGCCGGTATACAAAACACAGCCGGAATTAATGGTGGTGTTGGCGCCTATAACAAGGTCGCCCTTTCCACCAGCAGGCTTAATTTTTACAAAACTATCTATGACTGAATTTTCTCCCACTACAATTCGTGTTCCTCGCACGGAGTTTTCAATGTCGGAGAGGTTTGAAATGCGAGCGAGTGGATGGATTTCGATAGTCACAAAGAGACCTCGTTAAATGATAATCAGGTTTGGAATTCCGATGACATAGTGCCCGTCCCAATCCCGAATATAAGCCAATTGTTCAATAATTTCTGTTTGCAGGTTCCAGGGAAAGATAAAAATATAATCTGGCTTCAACTTTTTTATAAAATCTTCGGCTACCACGGGGATATGCGAGCCAGGCAAGTAGTTGCCCTGTTTGTGGGGCGAGGCATCTACAACAAAAGGCAGCAAGTCCGGTTTCACGCCGGCATAATTAAGCAACGTATTGCCTTTGGCTGCCGCACCATAGCCAATCATTCTTTTGCCATCACGTTTGCATTCGAGCAGGAATGCCAGGAAATCATTCTTGATGGCATCTGCCCGCGATTGAAAGCCTTGATAGTAGGCAATTTCAAACATGCCCGCCTGTGCTTCTTTGTCCATCAAGCTGGCGACGGCTGAAGTTTGTTCATGCTTTGCAGTTTGCGGGCAGGCCCACAGGCGAAGCGAGCCGCCATGCGTCGGCAGTTCTTCGACATCCCAGATCCGCAAACCATGCGCATTGAAAATCTTCTGCGCCGTATGCAATGAAAAATAGGAGAAGTGTTCGTGATAGACCGTGTCGAATTGGCCGTGTGTCACCAGTTGCAGCAGGTGCGGAAACTCGACGGTAATCACACCTTCTGGATTCACGGCTCTCGCAAGGCCTGCCACAAAATCATTCACGTCCGGCACATGAGCCAGCACATTATTGCCTATGATCAAATCGGGCTGCGGATTATTGGCAATGAATTCTTCGGCAAATGGCAGACCAAAAAAACGTTCAATCGTTTCGATGCCTTTTTCGCGGGCAACCTTTGCCGTTCTTGCGGTAGGTTCAATACCAATACATGGAATTTTATTTTGTTTGAAGTATTGCAGCAGGTAGCCATCGTTCGAGGCGATTTCCATGGCGAAGCTGTTGCCATCCAGGCCGAGTCGTTCGATTACCTTGTCCACATAGTTTTCCGCGTGTTGCAACCAGCTACGCGAAAAGGACGAAAAATAAAGATAGTCGCTCGAAAATATCTGCTCGTGCTTCTGTACTTCATCCACCTGGACCAGAAAACAGTTTCGGCAGGTAAACAAACGCAGCGGAAAATACAGTTCCACACTGGCCAGGTCGGTATACGATAGAAAAGCATTCGACGGTGGCGCGCTGCCGAGATCGAGAAATAAATCGTGCAGTTCATTTTTGCAGAAACGGCATTTCACGATTCAACTCCGGCAAAGTCGTTTTGAATCAAAGGCAAGCCGGCATCTTTTTCAGAGATATTCGAGACGGACAGTGGCCAATGGATGGCAATCTTCGGGTCGTCGTGGCGCAAGCCGGATTCGTGTGGTGGTGACCAGTTGGCGGTATGCATGTAAAGCAGCTGCACGTCATCGCTTAATGACTGGAAGCCATGGGCAAAACCTTCGGGAATGAAGATTGCCTGATTGTTGGATTCGCTCAATTCCACTGCATGCCATTGCAGAAAGCTAGGCGAGTTTTTTCGAATATCGACAGCGACATCGAAAACCCGGCCGCGAAGGCAGCGGATCAGTTTTGCTTCTGCTGCCGGTGCATGCTGGTAATGCAGGCCGCGAATACTGCCTTTTTGTTTTGTGTCGGACAAATTGATCTGGGTGAAGTGCATGCGGGGCCGAATGGCAGCCAGCTCCTGCTCGCAAAATAGTCGGGTAAAACGTCCACGCGAATCATTCAAAGAATCGGTATGTATTTCAAACAAGCCTTGCAGTGGTGTATTGACCAATTTCATGTCGCCCACCCAAGCCCGAGCTGATGGGCATCGTTTGTGTAAGCAGTCAAATCATCGACGCTGCCAACACGATTGTTTTGATAATAATCACGATACCAGTCAGCGGTACGCTTCAATGCCGACTCCAGATTCCATACAGGTCGCCATGACAGCTGTTGTTTTGCTTTCCCACAATTCAAATGCAGTGCAAAGGCTTCGTGAGGATGATTGCCATCATCGATTTCAATGCCCAGATTTGGCCAAGACTTGCAAAGAATCCCTGCAATCTCCTGAACGCTTCGTTCGCCTTCACTTTCCGGGCCGAAATTCCAGGCATCGGCAAACTGATCGTCTTCCAGCAACTTCTGGCCCAGGTTCAAATAACCCGACAGGGGTTCGAGAGCGTGTTGCCAAGGCCGGGTGGCAGCGGGGTTCCGGATTTTCAATGCATGTCCGGCGACGGCGGCGCGTACCAGGTCAGGTACTAGCCGGTCTTCGGCCCAGTCGCCGCCACCTATGACGTTGCCAGCACGCGCAGTAGCGAGTCGGCAACCGGTATTGAAAAAACTCTTGCGATAACAGCTCGATACGATTTCCGCACAGGCTTTTGAACTGCTGTAAGGATCGTGTCCACCCAAGGCATCCGTTTCACGATAACCATCGACAGTGACGTGATCTTCATACACTTTGTCGGTCGTTGCATTGACGATAGCGCGAACCGAAGCGCACTCGCGGCTGGCTTCAAAAATATTAATCAGGCCCATGATGTTGACATCGAAAGTATTGACGGGTTCCTGATAACTCCGGCGTACCAATGGCTGTGCCGCAAGATGAAATACTATTTCCGGCTTCTGTAAATCAAAAACTTCTCTCACTACAGACACATTACGAATATCGGCGCGGTAATCGGCAACATCATCCAGAGCCAACAAATTCCAATGCGATGGTTCGGTATCGGGATCAAGCGATAGACCGGCAACTTGTGCGCCCATAGAACGCAGCCAGAGTGAAAGCCACGAACCTTTGAAACCGGTATGCCCGGTAACCAGTACGCGCTTGCCGGCATACACGCCATTGAACAAATTATTCAGGGCCATACCTTCCACGGTGCTTTACTGGTTTGCCAGAACTCTTCGAGTTTTATCTTGTCGCGAAGCGTATCCATCGGATGCCAAAAACCGTTGTGGCTATAGGCTGATAGCTGGCCATCCTTTGCCAGATTTTCTAGTGGGCCACGTTCCCAAATGCAGTCGTCGCCGTCAATGTAACGCAGTACTTCAGGTTCAAGAATGAAATAGCCGCCGTTAATCCAGGTGCCGTCACCGGAAGGTTTTTCTTCAAATCGGGAAATACGATTACCCGTAATATCAATTGCACCAAAACGTCCCGGCGGTTGTACTGCACACATGGTGGCAAGTGTTTTGTTGCTTCGGTGAAGTGCCAATTCTGCAGCAATATCGATATCTGCCAAACCGTCGCCGTAAGTGAAGCAAAAGGTGTCGCCATCCAGGTAATTAGCAATGCGCTTGAGTCGTCCTCCGGTTTGCGTGTGTTCGCCAGTATCGACCAGCGTAATGCGCCACGGTTCGGCATGTTTCTGGTGTACTTCGAGTTTGTTGTTCGACAAATCAAAGGTGACATCGGAGGTGTGCAGAAAATAATTGGCGAAATATTCCTTGATGATATAGCCGCGATAACCCAGGCAAATAACGAAATCGTTGATGCCGTGATGCGAGTATGTTTTCAGGATGTGCCACAGCACCGGTTTTCCACCAATCTCGATCATAGGCTTTGGCCGTATTGCCGTTTCTTCGCTGATACGAGTGCCTAAACCGCCGGCCAGAATGACTGCTTTCATGGCGTTACCTTTTCTATATTCCATGCGAGTTGCGGTCTAAGCAAGCCTGGTATCGGGCCACCATAGCCATAACGATTGGAACGACTGTCCATAGGATCAATAACATTGAACGTTAATGCATTGCGATTGAAAAATTCTACTTCAAATGAGCCGGTGTCGTAGTAAGTCGTCAATGCCAAACCGATAAAATAAGCGCCTTCGTTGAGTAGATTTCCCGGGACATGGCATTGTGCAACATAATCACCCGGCGGCAGAACGTTTACATTGGTTGCGTTTGACACGAATGCGATACTTCCATCAGGTGCAAAGAAATGGAAGTTGGGAACACACTTGCCTGCTATCGAATGTTTTATTCGATATTTCATGCGCACGGCTAAACCATCATGAATCGTCAAGTCCAGCGAGTCGCTAACACCAGTGAGTTCTGAGCTGAGCAATGAGGCATTTTCGCTTTCATATCCTCTGGCAGCAAGGCTCTTTCCTCCTGCATTTTGATAATAATTCAAAATGGCTTCAGATATATTTCCCTGGAAAATTGCACTCCCGGCATCCAGCACAATCCCTTTTTGGCAGAGGTTGGAAATCATCGCCATATTGTGACTTACAAAAAGCACGGTACGACCTTGCTCGCTGACTTCACTCATTTTGCCGAGACATTTTTTTTGGAATTGTGCATCACCTACGGCAAGCACCTCATCGACAATCAATATTTCCGGTTCTAAATGCGCAGCCACGGCAAAGGCCAGACGAACATACATGCCGGAAGAATAATGCTTCACCGGAGTATCGAGAAACTTTTCGACTTCGGCGAAGGCTACGATTTCGTCAAACTTGCTGTGTATCTCAAGTTTGCTCATGCCCAGTATGGCGCCATTGAGAAAAATATTTTCCCGGCCGGTAAGTTCCGGGTGAAAGCCGGTGCCAACTTCCAAGAGACTCGCGACACGACCTGCAATTGAAAATTTCCCTACTGTCGGTTCGGTAATGCGAGAGAGTATTTTCAGCAGGGTAGACTTCCCGGCGCCATTGCGACCGATTATGCCGATTCGGTCACCTTGCTTGATATCTAAATTGAGATCCCTGAGTGCCCAAAATTCTTCATGCGTTGGGTCGTTTTTTTCCGATGCGCGATTAAACAGTCTGCTGACCCAATGCTTGGCTCCATTTGAAAGCACGTCGCGCAGAGCGGTATAGCGCTCCTGCCGCTGATGGCTGAGAACGTACTTTTTCCCTAGGCCTTGAACAGTAATAGCTGATGACATGGGTGCTCAGATTAGGTCGGCGAAGCTACGTTCGGTTTTACGGAAGTATATTGTGCCAGAGATCAACAGTACCAAAGTCACGGCCAAAGAAAGCAACAGCCCCGGCCAGTAAAGAGGGGTTTGTCCTGCCAATAAGGCCCAGCGGAATCCATCTATGATTCCTACCATGGGGTTTATCGAATACAGCAATCGCCATTGCTCCGGTACGATCGTGCTGCTGAACCCTACGGGCGAGACATAGAGACCCATTTGCACGATGAAAGGAGTTATGTAGCGAAAGTCGCGGTACTTAACCGTGAGTGCCGCAATCCAAAGTCCGACTCCCAATGCTGTCAAGAATACCAACAGCATTAGGAGTGGTAGGATAAGCAAGCGCCAGTCCGGGCTGAAGCCATACCAGAGCATCATCATGAAAATGAGTAGGCCGGAAATGAGGAAATCGACAAAACTGACAATGACGGCAGCGGTTGGTATCACCAGGCGCGGAAAATAAATCTTGGAAATCATATTGGCATTGCTGATAAGGCTATTGCCGGACTCGCTGACGGCGCTGGCAAAAAATTGCCATGGCAACATGGCCGCCAGTATTAAAAGCGGGTAGGGAATTCCGCCAGAAGGCAACTTGGCGAGTTTGCTAAAAACAACGGTAAATACCAGCATGGTAAGCACAGGGCGTATCAATGCCCAAGCAATGCCCAATGTCGTTTGCTTGTATCGGACCAATATGTCGCGCCAAGCAAGAAAATAAAATAACTCACGATAACGCCACAGGTCCTTCCAGTAGTAGCGCTCAATCTTGCCAGCTTCGATTTCCAGCAATTTGCCCTCAGACATCGAAATTCCACATGCCACGCAAAACCATTAGCCTAAATTGTAGTGGATAGCTGGGCATGCGCTCGTTTACTCATTCAAGAATTGGCAGTGTAGACTGTACTAGCTGTTTTCGTAATGCCTTTAATTGCAATTGTTGTTGCTCAGTATAGTTGGACTTGTTTTCAAGTAGCTGAGTCATAATTTCGTCGACTTGCTTATGGTTTTCGAGGCTATTTGCCAGTTGCAAGGCGAGTATTCCCGCATCGAAATTATAGCCACTGTCGATAAAAGCCGAATGAGCCTGTGCATAGCCCGCTTCCAGATCGCCCCCCGAGGCCAGCAGGCGTGCTGATGCCAGATGGGTTTTCCATACCCATGGCGAGTTTGCTGGTTGTACCGTATTGATAGTCCATTGACTGGTTAATACCCCCAGTTGTTTTCGATCCAGATCAGGGCAGGCATTCACTTCTGCGGCTGCACTTACATAGTTTAGTGCGGTACTGGCATCCAGACTTATACGGTCGGCATGTATGGTTTTTAGCGCATCGAGCTCGCTGTCCGGTATCGGCGTTTGTGCATAACAGTAGGCCAGAATTCGCCACAATTGTATGGTGCGGCTTTCATTCAAAGAGGCCGTTTGCATGGCGATATCGGCTTCCTGTAGAGCGATATCGATACGTTTCGAATACAGCGCAGCCAATAGCAATTCGGAACGCAAACGCGAAGAAGTAGGATGGTGGATCAGTGCCTCAGCCATCAGGGTTTGATTGCTTGACCAGAGTTTGGCACGCGAGTAAGTGCTGAACCCGTAGAAAGAAAAAAGGACTAACAGAGCCAATGGCAGCGCTCGCAAGAATTTGTTCACCATCACTGGACTACGATTCATTAGACCTGCGGTCAGCCCCCAGGCTGCAAGCATTAATCCTATCGATGGGAGGTAGTTGCGGTGTACGAAATAAAGTTCCAGTGAAAAGATGGATGATTCCAGCAGATGGCCAATGAAGAACAGGCCGATCCCGGCACTGAAGCTTGGATAATGCTTTCGCAAGCGGATCGCTGAACCGATTAAAACGAATGCAGCGAGCAATATCAGACTCTCAGGCCATGCAAGATGGTGAGCCACCGGGAAATCATCGTTGAATACTCCCGCCGAACGAACCATCGGAAAAAAAGTGGAAGCGAAGTAGTCGGCCAGTACGGGAATTTGCGTCATGGCACGTTCGGCCATCGAGAATTCCCGATCGATATAGCCGTCCAGTACAAATCCTGGACTGAAAGCCAGAAATGCCACGGCAAACAAACAAGGATAAATTACGCCGAGTCGAAACCCCCAGACGATTAGCTTTGATCTGGGTTTGGTAGGAGTGGGCTTGAAATATATTAATTCAATAAGCAGGCAGTACAAGGGAATCAGCAGGCCACTCTCCTTGGAAAATACCGAAAGCATTGCCATTGCAATTGCGCCCGCTAAAAAAAGTATGCCAGAAGGCGCGTTACTTTCGATGCGTTCGCGGGCAATGACATAAAGCCAACATGCCATCACCGCAAATAGTGTGGCCAATATCATCATGCGTTGAATGACGTAGAACACCGTTGAAATATGTTGCGGCAATATCAGCCAAAGGCTAGCCGCCAGAATGCTGCCTGTTTTTGCATAGGCGAGTAAATTCGGATCACGCCTGAATAAGCGGTAAAACAATTTTGAAAGTAGCAGGCCGGTTATCAGATGCAGTGCCAGATTGGTGAGCTTCATCGGCCAGACTTGACTGCCCGTCGTAAGTGCGTTCACCAAGAAACTGAGGATGCTGACGGGGCGGCCGAAAGGGCCAGACTGATTTCCGAAGATCAGTCCATGCGTCCCTTCACGGGTGAGCAACCAGTTTTGAATGGGGTCGAGATGAATCGTGTCGTCTAACAGCAAGGGGCCAGTCAGTGCGGGCAGAAAAAAAAGTATGACAAGGAAGGGGAGTAGTTGAATGACTTTTTTAAGCATTATTCATTCTATATAAAAAAGCCCCGGATAACCGGGGCTTTTGGTGAAGCATGACGCGACAGCTGCTATTAGTTACGGCAGTTTGCTGGAGCGTACTTGGCAGGCAAGGTACCGACGGTGCCGCCAAATGGTGTGGTTGAACCAACAGCCATACATTTCCATTGGATAACGCCGCTGGCTGCAACCGAACCGCGCAGGTTCAGGGTGTTGCCTGAGATTTCAGGAGTAGCAGCAGCATAGGTAATGGTGATGTTTTGTGCTGATGGGATATCAACGCTGGTGACGATGGTGGTGCTGGCAGGAGTGTAACCGGCAACTGCTGCGCTGGCTGGCCATGCGCCATTGCTCAGACGGGTTTCGCCAGCGGCCAATTTAGCCGAAGCAGCCAGGTTCAAACCTTCCGTGACTTTGGCGCGGACGGTGTAATCCTGGTAAGCAGGCAGTGCGATAGCGATCAGGATGCCGAGGATGGCGATAACGATCATCAATTCGATGAGTGTGAAGCCTTTTTGCATTTTCATGGGTAAATTCCCTAGGGTTGGTTGATTAGTTACCCGTACTTGGAGCCAGCGTTCCCTTCCTTAGGTAGTCGGGCGCCGTGTACGTGCAGGTGGAACTTTGCATTATTCGTGCCAATTAATCCAGCTCTTTTAATACTGTGAAGTACTTCACGACTTCTGTTGTTTCAAGCATATACAGCCCAATTACATCTGTTTGTTTCCAAAGTGCCTATTGATGGTCGCGGCACTAAATGACAATTTGTGTCACTCAGGGTCTGCATTAACTGGGCCAACGATGACGCCAGTATTTTTATTCACTAGCAGTATTGCGAAATGTCGACTACTGGCAAGCGTAAAATAAACCAGCTCACTTGGATTTTCGTCATATGCTTTGGCAGCGTGTATCAGTTTGTTTGACAAAGCTTTTGATGTTGCTTTGTCTGCTACAAGAGGCTTGCCGTGTTTTAGTAATGCACCGACAACCTTTTCGTATTCAACGTAATACTTCGGCATGGTCTGAAGATCGCCTTTGCCCGAGAGCGCCGACTCGAATATTGCGTCTTGTTCTTTAGTATTCACAGGCATGACTGCGCCGACCAGCGCTGGCTTGCTGAAGCTCAGTTTTTTAAAACGCTCAATTTTTGCTTCGGCAAGTCGTTTCGGCGTAATTTCGTTGGCAAAAACAAACTCGAATCGATCAGGTACCGCGACTAAAAATACCGGTCTCGAATTCCAGATTGTCTGCAAGCCATAGCCCAGAAATATGATTTGCATCAAGGCAATGATGGTCAAATCCAACTTCAGGCGCGGCTTGTTGGCTTTATAGACGATCAGCGTGAGTAAAGGCCCGACGACTAGGTCAACACCGCCGATCAACATAAGCAGGCGATCTGCTTTTGCCATATGCATAAGTGCCGGGGGATACCAAAAATAAACGATATAACTGGCAATGAGACCTATAACGATAAAGCTGATAAGTAAGTGTAAGCCCGAGGCTTTCCAGCGACTCATAAAATCACTCCATCTCCAATTTTTTCAGTTTATAGCGCAATGCACGGAAGGTAATGCCCAGATGTGCCGCTGTTTTGGTCTTGTTGTAGCGACAGGTCTCGAGCGCCTTTTGTATAGTGTCGCGTTCGATTTTTTCAAGGGCGTCGGGAAGGGCAGAATTACTGAAATTTGTTTTACTTGTGTCGGGTGTTGAGTTTGCGCCGGTTGGCCTGGAGTCCTCGGTATGCGGCAATTGTAAATCTTCGGCATGGATGCTCTCACCTTCGTAGAGGGCTACTGCACGCTCAAGAATGTTTTCCAGTTCACGGACGTTGCCAGGGAAGTGATAGCTACTCAATGCGGCAAGTGCTGCTTCAGATAATCGCGGTGTCGGGTCACCCCATTCTTCGCTCAGGCGTTTCAGGACCGCATCGGCAATAATCGGGATATCCTCATGGCGGTCGCGTAATGGAGGTACGAGCAACTCGATCACATTGATCCGGTAATACAGGTCATGCCGGAAACGACCCTCTTCTACAAGCTTGGCCAGATTTTTATGGGTAGCTGAAAGTATGCGCACATCTATTGGTATCTCGTTGGCAGTACCTACCGCCCGCACGGTTTTTTCCTGAATTACCCGCAACAATTTAACCTGCATATGCAGTGGCAGTTCGGCGACTTCATCAAGAAATAATGTGCCCCCGCTGGCGGCCTGGAATAAGCCCTCCTTGTCTGACGTGGCGCCGGTAAAGCTGCCTTTTTTATGTCCGAACAATTCGCTTTCCATCAACTCGGTCGGAATCGCACCGCAGTTTACGGGAATGAACGGACCGGTGGCGCGGCCCCCCAGCTCGTGGATTGAGCGTGCGACTAGTTCTTTTCCGACGCCGGATTCGCCGCTGATGTAAACCGGTGCCTGGCTACGTGCGACCTTGGCAATCGTGCTGCGCAGTTGCTGCATGCGAGGAGCATCGCCTAGTAGCTTACCGCTGGCCTGGTGCAGGTTGGCGGCACGTCTTTGCTCGTTGAGGTCGAGGGCATGCTGTACCAAACGTCGCAGAACCGCCAAATCCACCGGTTTGGAGACGAAATCAAAAGCCCCTGCCTTTAATGCGTCAACGGCAGCTTCAACGTTTCCGAATGCGGTAATCATGGCGACCGGTGTTTCAGGGTAGCGTTGATTAAGATGCGCAATGACTTCAAGGCCATTGCCGTCCGGTAAGCGCATATCGGTCAGGCAGATATCGTATTTATTGGCTGCCAGCTGTGCCTTGGCCGATGCCACATCGGCAGCGGTGTCGACGATCAAGCCCATTCGGCCCAGTGTCAGCACCAATAATTCGCGAATATCGCGTTCGTCGTCTACTACTAATGCACTACGGGGGGGGTTGGCCATAAATCACACTTGAATTGTCAGGTACACCTTAGCGCAAGCCAGTCAAACGGCCAAGCAGCCCTCGCTGGAAAAGAGGGTTAAATATTGTGTCGCGGCTACTCGATACTGATCAGGTTTTGTGCGCTTTGCATGGTAATGCGGAAACAGGAGCCTCCGCCTGGTACGGGTTCAAATTGCAAAGTGCACTGGTTGGCTTCACACAGTTGTTTGGCGATATAAAGCCCAAGCCCCGTGCCGTGTTCACTCGTAGTATAGAACGGAGTAAATAATTGTTCGGCTACCCTGGGAGGAATCCCGGGGCCGCGGTCTATCACTTCGATCAAGGGAGCGCCCGAGCTTTTCTCGAGACGTACCGAAACCGTGACCTGGGCGGGTTTGCCTGGTTCGCGACCATAATTCAGCGCGTTGTGTACGAGCGCGGTTAATACTTGATGCAACTGTTGCGGATCAGCCATTGCTACCTGCAAGCGGGACTCGTTGACAGCCTGCATGACATCAGTTTCGAGTGGATGATTTTGTCGGTATTCCTCGACAAATTTTCTGGTAAAGGCCGCCAGCTCTATGCTTTCCGGTTGCGAGCGTTCCCGACGTGCCAAACCTAGAATGTTTTCGACAATACCGTTCATTCGGTGACATTGGCTGTGAATGATTTCCAGCAAGCGTCTATCGGCTTCGGGCAGCCCCACCGATTCATCCAGCAATTGCGCCGAGTAGCTGATGGCCGCTAGAGGATTGCGAATTTCATGGGCGATGCTGGCAGAAAGCCGTCCTAGGGTAGATAAGGTCAATTCTTCAGCGCGAACCGAGTAGATGCGGCTGTCATCGAGAAAAATAAGAAAAAGATTGTCGGTAACATTGATCGAGACAAAACGTGGTAATACTTCAGGCGCCCCTTCTGCCAATGTCATCGCCTTTGGCGTTTCATTGCGATTGCGGCGCCACTTCCAGAGACTTTCATGCAGCTGTGATGCAATTTCATTGAGTGATCGGCGATCCGGCGAAGGGTTGCCCAATAAGGCCCATGCGGCCTCGTTGGCCAGGCGAATTCGGTGCCCGCCATCGACCACTAGAATTCCGGTTCGCATTCGGCGTATCACCAGTTCATTGATTTCAGATAAATTGGCGAGTTCTTCACCCCGTTTTTCGGCAAGCGCTTCGCTTTCGCTCATTTGCCTGCTCAGCATTTGAAACAGAAGCGCAGCTGCAACGTAGGTAACCGAAAACATGGCGGCTTCAGCGGCAGTATTTGCCGAATCGATTTCCCAAATCCGGTTTGCGATGTAATTGCCAAGCACCAAGACGCTGCCAACCAGCGCAAAACCAATGCTGGCCCGTAGCGTCAGCATTAAACCTGCTGCCGCAATATTGAAGATCAGGAGCAGGCAGATGCCACTATCCAGCCCCTGGAATGCAAACAAGGCAGCACCGGCGGCAGACAGGTCAAATAGCAGTCCCAGCGCAATTTGGCGTCTTAGTCGCATGGTGGAGCGTGTGCTGGCCCAGAGAAATAGGCCGGCGACTACCAGGTAAAGAATGGCTCCGCTTTTGGCCAGCCAAGGGTATTCCTGCTTTGCCAGCAGCATGCCTACAGGTGAAAACGCCACCAGTGCAAACAGGCCCGCTTCAAGAATGCGGTATAGCGAGAAGAAATAGATTTCCCGTCTTTTCAGGGTATTAGCGATGCCGGCACTAAGTCCATGGCTAGAAAAGTTTGCAGACAAGGGGTAAATCCTGCAGTTTCGAATGACCCAGTATAGAGTTGTCACGAGTCTTTTTGCCTTTGCCGCGCCGCTCGGCGACAATAGCGGTCTTTCCCGGGGTCGCTAGGCCCCGTCTTTTGCGGCTAGTCCGCAGTCTTCACATAGATAGGGTGTTGCATGAACTTCCACGAGTATCAGGCTAAACAATTGTTCGCCGACTACGGTATTGCCGTACCCAAAGGCATCGTCGCGCGCAGTCCAGAAGA
>JBOHYH010000359.1:0-3331 GCA_050737775.1 Arenimonas sp. | reverse complement strand
TGGCCCACGCAATATCCTCCAGTGTGACTTCGATATATTCGATCACTTTTTCACCGAGCGAAGCGGTGTGCAGTGGCCGCTGGTGCTGATGCAAAAACGCAATCGCTTCCATCAGCGTTAAATACTTCGCATGGTCACGCCGCATCCGCGTCGATTCACTGCGGAAGGTCAGCGCTTCGGCATACGGGTTCACCACCGCCACCGGTTGCAATAAGCTCTGCGCCACTTGATGCCGTGTGCGAATGGCCGCCGCCGCTTGCGTGCCGAGCAAACCTTGCAAGGTCCGTGCACTGCGTTGCCGCGCATGAATCGCTTCGGTTTGCTCGCGGCTCTCGTTAATGGTCAACACCAAACAGCGATTCAATAACTCTTCATCGATATCAATCGCGGTCGTGGTCAAGAACAACATCACCGGGCCTTCGACCCGATATTCTTCGGTGACCAGCTTGCCCGTCACCGGGTCTTTGCCGGTGCTGGCAATGGTGAGTTCACCTTGCGATTGCAATAACTTCAGCGCATACGCCGCTTGCCGCACGCCTTCTTCTTCGGCAATGGCCAATATTTTATGTTTGAGATCGCCTTCGCCTAAATAAAATAAACTCTGGCCGGTCATCGCCGAGTACTGAACACGTTCGTGTTCGGGCATTAAGGACAAGAGCGCATCCATGAGAGTGGACTTGCCTGCGGCGGAGGTGCTTTGGATTAACACCGCCAGCGGTTTATCGAGTTGCCGCGAGACACAGGCCAGATAACCGACCAAGGCATTGGCTTCTTCACCGATCACGCCAATGGCATTCATGTCCTCACTGATACGCAGCAGTAATTGTGGATCGCGCAACCACGCCAGTGCCTCATCGTGTTGTGCCGGTGTCCAGGCCGGTGCGGTTTTTACCGCGTCACTCGGTGTCAGTCGTTGCCGAATGAGTTCGTCTTGCCGCTGCTCGACGGCGCGTAACAGTGAACACAGATCGGCCTTTACCGCGTCTTCCGACAATCCCAATTCAACCGCCGTTTGCTTGGCCCACAGCGCCCGCTGTTTAGCCTGATACAACTCCACCGTATCGACATGCACCAAGTTCCCTTTGCTCGCTCGCAGCCACACCTTGAGCTGTTCGTAAGAAAGATTCTTTTCAATCCCGCGCACCGTGTACTCGCGATCGCCCAGCGTCAAGCGTAATTCCTTGGCGTCGATTTCGACCGCGAGTGTGGGGGCGCTGGGCGGTACGCGATACACAGGCAAGGCGTTCGCCTTTTCTTCAAGAACAGGGGCGGATTTTTTTTCGAGCACGGGTTTTATGTCATCAGCGACAGCAAGCGAAGCGGCGACTAAAAAAGAATTTTCTGTATTCACGTCGTTGATGACTGGCTCGCTCATTGCACGTTCTGGTGTCGTTCCTTTTCCTATCCATTCGGCTTGCCGTATCACCGCGCTCAAGGCTTCCTGCGCCGATGACATTTCCAACGCGAACGCATTGGCATCCAGCCCACTCGGGAACTGGCAGCGATAACAATCGATGCCATGCGAGCGTAAAGTGATCGATAACTTTTCGGCTGCGTTGTTGCCTGCTGCGTCGTTGTCATAAGCAATCAAGACCCGCTTCACGCCGTGCGTGATCAAAGCCTGCAACAGGTCATCGGTAAACCCTTCGACACCAAACGCGCTGGTCACATTCCGATAACCGGCACACCAAAACGTCAATGCATCGATCAAGGCTTCGCAGAGAATGATTTCGTCTTGGCCCACCAATCCGGCTTCGTTGAACACTCCGCGATGTGGCCCCGGCAAATACAGATGCAGCGGGGTGCCCGCCGTCAGTTTGCTCGCCCTTGTAATCTTGCGGCCATACAGTTCTTGCACCTCACCGGCGAGATTCAGCACCGGTATCACCAACGAACCATTGAAGTGTTCGTGTCCGCTCATGCGTAATAAACCCAAGCCCTGCAAACGCTCACGCACTTGCGCCCCGGCTTTGCGATTCATTGCCGGCAAACGCAGCCCCAGCGTGCGATTGGCAAAGCCCAACTGGAAGTGGTCAATCAGTTCGGGATGCTGCAAGCCCCGCGATTGCAAATACGCCAAGGCTTCCGGGCTTTGTTTCAGTGTCGTGTGGTAATACTCAATCACCTGCTGCAACAAGGCCGCATCGTCAGCATCGGCATTCACCGGCGCGGCCAGTTTGGGTTTGGTCGATTGGCGAACAATGTGACCACCCGATAAGGGCGCATCGTTTTTTAGCATCTCGACCGCATGCCTAAAACTCACGCCCTCCGCTTTCATCACCCAATCGATCACACTGCCGCCGATCTGGCACGCGCCCAGGCAATGCCATAAATTCTTCGCCGGACTAATCACCAACGATGGCGTCTTATCATTGTGGAACGGGCAATGCCCATGCCAATCGGCCCCGTGCCGCACCAACCCAATGCCCTTGGCCTCGACCAAGTCCAGCAAAGAGACCCGCGTTTTAAGCTGTTCCAACTCGGCATCGGGGATGCGGGCCATCGGGGTTTTCTCCAAAATGTGTCAAGCCGTCATTTCGGCTATGTTTAGAATAGCTACTATGCTATCTTAAAACAAGCTGATACGAACCCGGGGGCTAGCATGGCGGCACTTTCACTCACTGACCTACTGCTCATGGGATTCGACAAGAGAATGATTAGCCTGCGCAAACAGCGCGGCCTGACTCAACAAGCCTTGGCCGAGAAAGCCGAGATGCACGTCGTGCAAATTCGGCGTTACGAGACCAATGCCTCCCAGCCCAGCATTGAAGCCATCAAGAAGCTAGCCACTGCGCTTGGTATCAGCACCGATGCCCTGTTGTTCGAAGAAGGCGAACGCGGCCCGGACGACGAGCTGCGCTTGCAGTTCGAGGCCCTTAAACATTTTTCACCCGAAGAGAAGCAAGTCGCCAAGGCCGTGCTGGAAAGCTTGATCCTCAAGCACGATGCCCAGCGGTTCTCCCGCTCGGCATAACGGCGAACAACGCAGCTAAAACAAAAAGCCTCATCTGCGTGAGGCTTTAGGGGGCCGTTTATTTTTTTAAAAAAAGACCATCACAAACCACGCCTTATCCGCCGACAAAAACGAAGCCCCGCAAGAGCGGGGCTTTGTGTTGGTGTTTATTTTTGCGTGCTGAGAATGTTGCAGCAGGTGGCGAGGTGGAAAATTCCACATCCGCTGTCAGGCGATATCGATCAGGTGGGGGTCTCGGAGTTTACCTTTGGTATTTCCTTAGAGAATGTTCGTGCCAACAACCAGATGGCGCATGTTATGCAAGATAAAAGGATACAGTTTTGCCAAAGCAAAAATACCCAATTGCTGCCATAAAAC
>JBOHYH010000358.1:0-10904 GCA_050737775.1 Arenimonas sp. | reverse complement strand
GCGTTAGGGCGCAGCAAGCAGCGCCCCTACGTCATCAACCTCTTGCCAAGGTCATCAACAATGCTTTCGCAGTTCGTACACGTGAAGCGGCGTCGGGTAATTCGAGTTTGATTCGTAACTTGTCGCCGCCTTCCATTGCATAGATTTTTGGCTGCGATTGAATCATGCGAATTACCGACATCGGGTCAATCATCGGCTGTGCATTGAAATGGATGCGGCCACCTGTTGGCCCGAGTTCGAGTTTGCGAATACCCAGCGGCGTGGCTTCAAGCTTGATTTCCGCCGTCGCAAACAATTGCTTGGTAGGGTCCGGCAACAAACCGAAACGATCAATCATTTCCACTTGCAGCTCTTTCAGCTGAGCGCTATCACGGGCCGATGCAATACGTTTATACAGCGTCAGACGGGCATGCACGTCGGGGAGATAATCATCCGGAATCAGCGCAGGAATATGCAGTTCGACTTCGCTGCCAAAGCGCGTACTCGGATCGAGATCGGGAATTTTTCCGGAACGGATCGACTTGACGGCACGTTCCAGCAATTCGGTATACAACGAGAAACCGATTTCTGCCATCTGACCGGATTGATCTTCGCCAAGTAACTCGCCGGCACCACGAATTTCCAGATCATGCGTTGCCAGAGTAAAACCGGAGCCAAGTTCTTCCATCGAAGCCAGGGCTTCCAGTCGTTTTTCGGCATCGCCGGTCATGGCTTTTTTATTCGGTACGATCAAATAGGCGTAGGCTCGGTGATGCGACCTGCCGACGCGGCCCCGCAATTGATGTAATTGCGACAAACCGAAGCGATCGGCGCGATTGATAATCATTGTGTTGGCACTAGGAATGTCGATACCCGATTCAATAATCGTAGTGCAAACGAGAACATTGAAACGCTGGCGATGGAAATCCAGCATCACCTGTTCCAGCTCGCGCTCCGGCATTTGGCCATGTGCAATGCGGATGCGGGCTTCAGGCACCAGTTCTTCGAGTTCCCGGGCTTTTCTTTCGATGCTTTCGACTTCATTGTGCAGAAAATATATTTGTCCGCCGCGTGCCAATTCGCGTTGGAACGCTTCACGCAACAAGGCCGGGTCCCACTGCGCAATGAAGGTTTTGACGGCGAGTCGGTGCGCCGGTGGTGTTGCGATAATCGACAACTCGCGCAACCCGCTCATCGCCATATTCAGAGTGCGTGGAATAGGCGTTGCTGTGAGCGTCAATAAATGGACTTCGGCGCGCAGTGCTTTCAATGCTTCTTTTTGGCGCACGCCAAAGCGCTGCTCTTCGTCAACGATAACCAGCCCCAGATCCTTGAACTTCACGTCAGGTTGCAGCAAACGATGAGTGCCAACGATAACGTCGATCTTGCCTTCCGCGACCTGCGCCAGCGCGGCCTTGATTTCTTTTGCCGATTTGAAACGTGAAAGTACTTCGACACGCAAAGGCCAGTCGGCATAACGATCGCGGAAATTCCGGTAATGCTGTTCTGCCAGCAATGTTGTCGGCACCAGGATGGCAACTTGTTTTCCGGCCGTGGCGGCAACAAAAGCAGCGCGAACCGCCACTTCGGTTTTACCGAAACCAACATCGCCGCAAACCACGCGATCCATCGGCGTGGCTTTGTCCATATCGGCAATGACGGCTTCGATGGCATTGAATTGGTCAGGGGTTTCTTCAAATGGAAACGTTGCGGCGAAAGGCTCATACAAGCTGCGGTCGATTGGCAAAGCCATGCCCTGACGTGCATGGCGACGGGCCTGGATTTCCAGTAGCTCGGCAGCAACATCGCGAACTTTTTCAGCGGCTTTGCGTTTTGCTTTTTCCCATGCTTCGCCACCGAGAGAATGCAGTGGCGCATGATCGGGCGAAGCGCCGGAATAGCGACTGACCAATTGCAGTTGCGAAACCGGCACATACAATTTGTCGCCCTTGGCATATTCAATGCAAAGGTATTCGCCCGAAACGCCGCCAGTATCGAGTGCAATCAAGCCCTGATAACGGCCCACACCGTGGTCTTCATGCACGATAGGCGAGCCAATGGCAATTTCGCCAAGATCGCGAATAATACTTTCCGGGTCGCGACCAACGCGTTTGCGACGACGGGATTGTTCAACGCGTTCGGGAAATAATTGGCGTTCGGTCAATACCGTCAGCATCGGCGAATCAATCGCAAAACCGGCTTCGAAAGCAGCAACGGTAATACCGAGTTTATTTTCGTTGTCTTTTAAAAATGCCGACCAATCCGATACTTGATGAAATGCCAAACCGGCAGCATTCAATAATTCGATCAGGGCTTCCCGGCGACCGGCAGAATCGGCGGCCAATAAGACGCGTCCCGGGTAGTGATTCAGAAATGATTGCAGAGCCGTACCGGGTGCTTCATTTTTTTGTGTCCAGGGCAGATCGGGAACGACTTGCTCGGGAATGGCGATGGCTTTGGAATAGTGCGGACTTTGGGCATCGCAAATTTCGATACGAAGCCGTTGATTGAATTGCGCACGCAATTCATCCGGGCTCAGGAATAATTGTGTCGGCGATAAAATCGGGCGTTCGACATCATGGCGCCGTTGTTCCCAGCGTTCATTGGTTTGTTGCCAAAAACTTTCTGCCGAAGGCTCTACACCGTCGCCGGAAATGATCAGGCTGTTGGATGGAAGATGATCAAACAGGCTTGCCGTTTTATCGAAGAACAGTGGCAGATAATATTCAATGCCATTCGGTGCAACACCTTCTTTCAAATCCTGATAAATCGTGCAGCGGCGGGCATCGAATTCAAACTGTTCGCTCAGATTCTGACGCGCTTTTTTGGTGCCGGCGGCATCCAGCGGAAATTCGCGGGCTGGCAGCAAACGAACTGATTCGACCGGATAATCCGAGCGCTGCGTTTCAGGGTCGAAACTTCGCAGCGAATCAATTTCATCATCGAATAATTCGATGCGATACGGCACATCCGAACCCATCGGATAAAGATCCAGCAAAGCGCCACGTACTGCAAAATCACCAGGGTCATTTACTTGCGGCACATTTCGATAGCCGCTAGCTTCGAGACGGCGTTTTTCCTGGTCCAGATCGAGTTTTTGGCCTTTGCGCAAATCCAGTACATTGCCTGCAATCCACTCCGGTGGCGACACGCGTTGCATTAGTGAGGCGACTGGCACCACCAATATTCCGCGTTTGGTGGATGGCAAACGATAAAGCGCAGCAATGCGTTGCGAAACAATATCGGGATGTGGGCTGAATAAATCGTAAGGCAGCGTTTCCCAGTCGGGAAAATGCAAAAGCGGTAAATCATTTGCCACGATGCGAAGATCGTTTTCCAATGCGCTCGCACTGTGGGTGTCACGCGCGATGGCGAGTATCAAGCCATCGTGTTGTCGTGCTGCCTGCGCAATCGCCAATGCCATGGCGCTGGCGCTATGGGGTGCACGCCAATAAGCGCGCTGTTGACCGGCGCGGGGGAAAGGAGGGCAGGGAAGGCTTGAATCAGAAGTCATCGGCACATTTTAACCGATGTGATGTGAGGATGATTAAATCGCCAACACAATGCGGGTAATGCCCGGTGTGGTGTGGCGTGACTCTTTTGTGAAGCCCAGATTTTCGGCCAATTTCAACATGGCGTAGTTATCGTCCAGCACATCGCCCCACAAATGCCGGATATGATTTTCTTTGCACCACTCGATCAAGCGCTGCATCAATACTTTGCCGAGGCCTTGTCCGCTGACAAAGTGGCTCACCAGAATACCGAATTCGGCACGACCGCCATTGTCGTCCACCGAAAGTCTGGCGACCGCGCCAATTAATGCAGCACCGGGTTCAAACGGTTCGGCTGCCGCCACGACAAAATCGGTTTCGGGATCCGGTTGCGTGAGCCGCATCAAATAATCGTCACTGAGTGCTTTTACCGGATGTAAAAATCGGCGGCGAATTTCATCTTCGTGCAATAAATGGAAAGTACCGGCAATCGGTAAAGCATCGGCGGCTTGAATCGGGCGTATCCAGAGAGTGCGTCCGTCGCGCAAGGTGATGGCATCTTGGCGCTGCCATTTTTTAAGACGTTTTGCTGCTTTTTGCGACATGACGCTAGCTTGCCATGAAAAGACCGTAAGAATGCTCTAAATAATCAGTCAATTCAGGCTATTGGGCTTCTTTTTTAAGCCATTGAAAGGCCGAGCTTGCGCCTTTTTCGCCCAATAAACGGGCCAGAACCGGCAGTACGGGCTGCAAGGCTTCATCACAATGCCAAGGCGGATTGATAATAAGCATGCCACTGCCATTCAACCGTAAAGAGGAATCATCCGGTCTGACGAGAACTTCTGCAACGAAAGCAGACTTTATCGGCAATGCCGTCACTTTTCGGAAGAAAGATTGCAAACTTTTGCGTTGCTTGATCGGATACCAAACCGCATATATTCCATTTGACCACCGTTGCAAACCTTCTTGCAGAGCCAGCAGGATGGAATCAAATTCTGCTTCCTGCGCTTCATAGGGTGGATCAATCAAGACTAGTCCACGCTTTTCCTTGAAGGGCAATTTCGCTTTGATGGCGGCATAGCCATCACGACCGACAATGCTGACTCGCGAGTCATTTGCAAACAAGGCTTTCAGAGGCTGGGCTTCTTCATGTTGCCATTCGCAACACATTAAACGGTCTTGCTCACGCATGGCCTGGGCGACCAGTAATGGCGAGCCCGGATACACCAGCAAGCCACCCACCGGATTGTCCGCAGCCACCGCCTGAAGATAGTGCTTAACAGCGGCGGGCAGCCCGTGTACGCCAATCAGTTGAAAAATACCGCCGCGCGCTTCGCCGGTTTTCTCGGCCTGCTCGCTTTGCATATAGTAACGGCCACGGCCAGCATGGGTGTCGAGCACACAAAAAGCACTGTCCTTGCGCTTCAGCGATTCAATCAGCTGAAGCAAAACGATGTGTTTGAGCACATCGGCGTGGTTGCCAGCGTGGAAGCCGTGTTGATAATTCATGCCCTATATTACTGCATCTGGGCCGCCAGCTTTGTTATTCTTTGGCCATCTCCAACATGGCACAACGGGTAGCACATGAAACGACTTTTTCGCTGGGGTTTTCGCACAATTTTGGCGCTTGTGTTATTGCTGATTCTGTTCGCTTTGCATTCCCTGTATTTCAAGCCGGTGCATATTCGTATTTTCTTTGAACGGGTATTCGCCGAATATGCCTTTGAAGACCCGCAATTATTGTCCAGCCTGCGCATGCTGCCTTCCTGGATGGATTGGTATAGTGATGATCTTAGTGACCTGTCGCTGGCGCAGGAAGAAAAACTCAACAAGAAATTGCAGGACGATCTCGCCACGCTGCGCAGCTATGATCGTGCCGCGCTCACAGCCGACAACCAGCTTAGCTACGACATGCTGGAATATTTTCTGGCCGTGCAGGCAGAAGGCCAGAAATACCAGTATCACAATTATCCCCTGAACCAGCTGTTCGGCCTGCAGGGAGAGATGCCTACGTTTTTGGCGACCCAGCATTCGGTAAAAAACCAGAAGGATACCGAAAACTACATTGCGCGTCTGGACAAGATTCCGCTGGCTTTCTCGCAGGCACAGCAGGGCCTGGACAAGCGTGAAGCGTTGAAGATTATTCCACCGCAATTCGTGATCGAGAAAGTGTTGCTGCAAATGCGCGAATTTTCCGGCGTACCTGCCAACAAGAATATTCTTTACACCTCGCTCGAAGAAAAGCTCAAGAAAGTATCGGAACAGGAAATCAGTGCCAAACAGCGCAGTAAAATTCTTGCCGATACGCAGGCCAGCATCGAAAAAAGCGTTTACCCTGCCTACCAGAAATTTATTGCCTACTACGAAAAATTATTACCCAAGGCCAATGGAAACAATGGCGTGTGGGCATTGCCCGATGGCGATGCGTACTACCAATGGGCCATCAAGCAAAACACCACAACCGATATGACGGCCGATGAAATCCATCAACTCGGCTTGAGTGAGGTGGCGCGTATCGAAGCGGAAATGGATACCATTTTGCAAGCGGAAGGATTGATGGAAGGCAGTGTTGGCGTTCGCATCGATGAAATTGCCAAGCGCCCGGACCAGCTTTATCCCAATACCGATGCAGGCCGTGCCCAGATTCTGAAAGATTTTCAGACCATGATTGATGAAATTGATAAAGGCCTGACACCGTATTTCAATGTGCGACCCAAGCAGGGCGTCAAAGTAGAACGCATTCCGGTGTTCAAGGAAAAAACGTCACCAGGCGCTTATTACGATACCCCGGCGTTTGATGGTTCGCGTCCCGGTATTTTCTACGTGAATTTGCGCAGTACCGGCGAAGTAGCGAAATTCAGCATGCGCACGCTGGCGTATCACGAAGCCATTCCTGGCCATCATTTCCAGAAGACCATTCAGCAAGAGCTAACGGGCGTCCCGATGTTTCGCAAACTATTGCCTTTCACTGCCTATGCCGAAGGCTGGGCTTTGTACAGCGAACGTCTGGCTTGGGAAATTGGTTATCAAAAACAACCGCTCGACAATCTGGGCCGTTTGCAGGCCGAGATGTTCCGATCAGTGCGCCTGGTCGTAGACACCGGCATGCACTCGAAAAAATGGACGCGTGAACAAGCGGTTGCGTATATGCGGGAAAAAACCGGCATGCCGGAAACCGATGTCGTCGCTGAAATTGATCGTTACATGGTGATACCGGGGCAGGCGCTGGCTTACAAGGTCGGTATGAATACCATTGTCCGCTTGCGCGAAGAAGCGAAAGCCGAACTGGGAGCGAAGTTCGATATCCGGCGTTTTCATGATGCCGTGTTGACGGGTGGAGACATGCCGATGGCCCTGCTTGAACAACGCATACATCAATGGACAGCAGAAGAGAAAAAACACTAATGGTGCAATTGCCGCGACTGATGATGTGTGACCAACACGGCGCCCAGGGCATTGGCCTGGTCTGCCGACACATTCTTGCCTCCGATGAACCCAAGGGTTTTTTCTGGAGTGATGACAGTGATCAGGCACGCCCGGATGCCTGGTGTAATGATTGCGAAGAAAAACTGCTGAAAGACGAGTTCAACGAAACCTGGTATGAGCAAGCAGGCTTCCAGACCTTATGTGCTTTGTGCTGGGACGCTGCAAAAGCTGCTGCAGAAACCGCCGAGCCGGAAGAATAATTGCCATGGCCCGTATTTTACTGGTGGAAGACGAAGCGGCCATTGCCGACGCTATTGTCTATGCCTTGCAAACCGAAGCATTCGATGTCACGCGGGTCGCCTTGGGGCGTGAAGCATTGAATTTACTGCAAAGCGAAAACTTCGATGTATTGATACTCGATGTGGGCTTGCCGGATCAAACCGGTTTCGATGTCTGTCGCGAGCTGCGTAAATTCAGTCAGATCCCGCTGATCTTCCTGACGGCACGCGGTAGTGAAATAGATCGTGTACTGGGCTTGGAAATGGGTGCCGACGACTATATGGTGAAACCTTTTTCACCGCGCGAACTCGTGGCCCGGGTCCGTGTTTGTCTGCGCCGCAATGCGGTGACGGAAAAACTGCCGCAGCATTTGCCGCCATCAAAGTTCAAGCATGACAAGGAAGGCCAGCGCATTGAATATGCCGGACAAACCTTAGGCCTGACTCGTTATGAATATCTGTTATTGGCGGCCCTGCTCTCGCGTCCCGGTGCGGTGTTTTCACGTGCAAAACTGATGCAGGATATCTGGGCAGATGCTCTGGAAACGGCAGATCGTACGGTGGACACCCATATCAAAACATTACGGGCAAAACTGCGTACGGTCGATCCTGCCGATGTGTTGCAAACCCATCGCGGCATGGGTTATTCCATAAGTTTGAACTGATGAAAATTAGCTACCGAATATTTCTGGGCTATTTCCTCATCGTTGGGCTGGCGGCGTATTTTATTCTTCAGGTCTTCGTCAATCAGGTGAAACCTGGCGTACGGCAATCGATGGAATCGAGCTTGGTCGATACCGCCAATGTGCTTGCACAACTCGCTACCAACGATGTAAAAAACGGTGTGATCGATAAGGGCGAGTTTGCGGCTGCCATCAGGTCGGCAAAAACATCGCGCTACAAAGCCGGCATCTCCGATTACATGAAAGAAGTATTCAATTACCGGATCATCATTGCCGATGAAAAGGGAATCGTGATCTACGACTCTGACAATACCGATCTAGGTAAGGATTTTTCACGCTGGAACGATATCTATCTCACACTGCGTGGGCAATACGGCGCACGCTCGACCCGGAGCGACCCGGACGATGAAACAAGCACGGTGATGTATGTTGCCGCGCCGATTATGGATGGCGACAAATTGATTGGCGTCTTGTCGGTGGCAAACCCCAATGCAAGCATCCAGCCCTTTATCGACAAGAGTCAAAAAAACATTCTCAAGCAAGGCTGGATATTGATTGCGGCCTCATTTTTGATTGGATTGCTGGTGACTTTCTGGTTTACCCGTTCGCTGGATCGTCTGGGGAAATATGCAAAAGCGGTTTCGGCAGGTGAGCGTGTGGTGTTGCCGGATTTGGGGCGCAATGAAATGGGCGAGTTGGGCGACGCCCTGGACACCATGCGCAAAAAACTGGATGGCAAACAGTACGTTGAGCAATACGTCCAGACCCTGACCCATGAAATGAAAAGCCCGCTGGCCGCCATTCGCGGCGCTTCGGAAATTCTGGAGGAAAATCCTGCCGAAGCTGACCGGGTCAAGTTTCTCGGCAATATACGAAGCCAGTCCCGGCGTTTGTCTGAAATGATCGACAAGATGCTCGCGCTGGCTTCGGTGGAATATCGCCAGAATGAAATTGAAAAGAAAGCGGTGAATTTGGGTCGCTTGTGTGGAGATGTTTTGAACAGCTTCGAGCAAGCTGCCAACAAGAAGCTCAATGACAAGAAAATCCGCTTGCAGCATGATGGTTTGAAAATGGATGCCCTTATTCAAGGCGATGCTTTTTTGCTGACACAGGCTTTGCAGAACCTGCTGGATAACGCGATTGATTTTTCGCCAGAGCATGGCTTGATCCAGTTGAGTATCGAGTCTGACCAGAACCACTACTGCATAAAAATCCGTGATCAAGGCGCCGGTATTCCGGATTACGCCATCACCCGTTTATTTGAACGTTTTTACTCCTTGCCAAGACCCGATACCGGACAGCGCAGCAGTGGGTTGGGCCTGAGTTTCGTGAAGGAAGTGGCCTTGGCACACAAGGGCGAGATCACTCTGGTGAACCTCCCGGAAGGTGGCGTGCTGGCGAGTTTGTCTCTGGCAAGGTAGGAGCGAGCTCTGCTCGCGAAAAGCAGCTCGACAGGGTTTATTCGCGAGCGAAATGCGCGGTTGCATCTAACATGGCGCAGATATTTAACTTCACCTTCAACACACACCGACTGCATTCGCTACACACAGCGGGCACCTAACCTGACCAGGTATTCAAACCTGGAGGTGTTATGTCACAGCTTAGTTTTATCATTAAGGGCCTGATTGTGGGGTTTATTTCGCTGTTGTTGTTGATCGTGCTTTTCATGATTGGCGGCGTGATCAATAAACGTGAAAGTTACCGGGCAGAAGCCATAAGTTCGGTCATTTCTTCGCATGCGAGCCAGCAAAAATTTGCCGGTCCGGTTCTTGTGGTTCCTTTTGTCGAGGAAGAAATCATCACGGGGAAAAACGAGCAAGGTCTTGTAGAAACCAGGAATCAAAGACGTGATCGACACTGGGTTTTCTATCCCAAGACATTGGACATCACAGGCAATGTCGTGACATCTACAAAAAAACGTGGCATTCACGAAGTAAGGGTTTACGAATGGCAAGGAAAACTGAATTCCAGGTTTGATTTCGTTGTACCGACATTTTCGGATGATGGCGTAAAGCGCACCATGGGTAAACCCTATCTCAGTCTGATGGTGAGTGATGTACGGGGTCTGGTCGGAGCACCAAAACTAAGACTTTCAGGTTTGGTATTGAAGCTTGAGCAGGGTGTCGGCTTGCATAGCAAATATCCTGGTGTACATGCACCGGTTCCAATGCTTGCCGTGGGCGAATCAAAATCCTGGGATGTTGATATGGATTTCACTTTGGCAGGTACCGAATCCTTGTCGCTAGTGCCATTGGCAGAAAACAATCATGTCGAAATAAAAGCCAACTGGCCGCATCCCAGTTTTGGCGGCAAACATTCGCCACGCTCGCAAAAGATTTCCGGCAAGGACTTCTCAGCCATCTGGGATGTTTCCTCCTTATCCACCAGCGCCCAATCACAATATGGCGAACAGCTTGATGTTCTGTCACTCGATAGTCTGGATGTGGAATTGATCGAGCCGGTAGACATTTATTTGATCAGTGAGCGAGCGCTCGATCACGCGTTTCTATTTATCGGTCTTACCTTCGTCAGTTTCTTCATGTTCGAGGTCATCAAACAGCTTGCCATTCACCCGATTCAATATTTACTGGTCGGCATGAGTCTGGCAATTTTCTTCCTGCTGCTAATCAGTTTGAGCGAGAAAATTTCGTTCGTTTCCGCTTATTTGGTCGCCAGTATTGCTTCGATTGGCTTGTTGTTTGTCTATCTAAGTTCGATCCTGAAAAGTTATATGCGAGGCATTGGTTTCTCGGTCATGCTGACGGTATTGTATGCCGCACTCTACGGACTGCTGGTTTCGGAAGACAATGCGCTAGCCATGGGTTCCATTCTGTTGTTCGGAATCATCGCAGCCATCATGATCGTGACCCGCAAGATCGACTGGTACAACCTGGGCAAGAAAGAAATATCGCAAGAACCATAATAAAACGTAGCCCGGGTCATGGCTCCATCTGACCCGGGAAGCCCCTCGAAAATTCTTATTGAAAGATTATTTGTTGCTGGTCTTTGTATGGAGCCCCAGGTCAGATGGAGCCATGACCCGGGCT
>JBOHYH010000357.1:0-16130 GCA_050737775.1 Arenimonas sp. | reverse complement strand
CCCCGGGTCAGGTGGAGCCATGACCCGGGCTACGCTTAGTTTTTTGTTGGCACATTCGCCGTCAGGGTCCAGTTCAAAATATCCTGAGATACCTGTTGCAAGGCGGCATCAAATGCCGTCATCACTTGCGGGATTTTCTTGTTCGTCGAGGGCACGCTTACCAGGAAATGTTTGCTGGCGATGATGCGATTGGTTTTCTGCAATTGGATATTTGCCTGTACGGAAATAACCGCTGCCGCACTGTCGTCGCCCTGTTCGTAAACGGCTTCAAATTGCCGGATATCGAGCAGCAAAATAGCATCGCTGACGGTATTGCTGTCGAGGCCGGTGACAGCATTGATCTTTCCGCTATCGTTGAATGTCAGGGTCAGATTGCTTTGCAGTAAATCGGGTACGCTGTCGGACCAACGCGCCGCGCCGAAGACTTGCAAGGTATTGTCTGCACGGCGCACGGCGATATGCGTTGAGTCCAGAAAGTCGCTGCTTTTGGGAGCATCAATGCGAATTTGCCAGGAAACAGCTGGGCTGGCATTCGTTGTCGGTGATGAGGCACGCGGTGTATAGACGACGGTGTTTTTCGAGCCAGCGGAAGAAAAGCAGCTAGTGAGACATAGCAAAAATGCAGCGCCGACAAGAAGCGGTGATTTGAAGATTTTCATGGCTTGAATTCTTCCGGTTGATTGCGACCCAAGATAAGGCCGGCGGGATTTTCATTGAGGCGTGCAGACAGGCGATTCAAATCTTTGATGAGTGAGCGCAATTCACTTAATGTTGGGGCGACCTGACTCAGGCCCTGGTTGGCAAAACTGTTGATCTGATCGCGATTGTCATCCACCAGGCCATTGGCATTGGTGCTGAGTTTTTCCAATTGCACCAGCGTTTTTTCCAGCGATGCCACCACTTTAGGCAATTCCTTGAACACGCCTTCGTCAAGGCTATCCATGCCCTTATCCAGTTTGCCCATCGCACTGTCGGCTTTCGCCAATGTACTGTCGAGTTTGGTGGCGGCATTGCGGGCATCGGTCAGCAGTTTTGCAATATCCTGTTTTTGTCCTGCGACGGTGCCGGTAATTTGCTCGATATTGTCCAGCGATTTTGAAATCTTGGCGACGTTGGCATCGCTCAGCATCTTGTTGATTCGAATAAGAACATCGGCTGCCGTGGTGGTGATGTCGTCGGTGGAGTTCAGCAATTTCGAAATCGCAGATTCCTCGGCAACGATCACCGGCACCTCCAAGTCGGAGCTTTCCAACAGCAAGGGACTTTCAGCCTTGCCGCCGGTGAACTGGATCTGTGCGACACCGGTAAGGCCGACAAAAGCGAGCTTGGCAACGGTATCGGTTTTCACTGGCGTACCGTCTTCGACGCGGACGCGCGCGATGACTTTGCTCGGGTCTTTTTTATCCAGTTTCAAATCGCGGACTTCACCGATATTGATACCGTTGTACTGCACGACGCTGCCTTTCGACAGGCCGGTAACGGCTTCAACGAATACGACATCGAATTCGTTGAATTTCTTGTCGGAACCGTATTTCGCGGCCCATAGAGCGAACATGATTGAAGCAACGATCACTGCCAGCGTGAATGCACCGATGAGGACGTGATTGGCACGGGTTTCCATATTATTTCTCCAGCAAATGTTGTGCGCCTTGTGCGGCGCGGCCACGCGGGCCATGAAAATATTCCTGCACCCAAGGGTGATCGAACTTTTCCACTTCTTTTATCGGTGCGTTGATCAGCACTTTTTTATCAGCTATGACGGCAACGCGATCGCAAATGGTGTAGAGCGTATCCAGGTCATGGGTAATCAGGAATACCGTCAAACCCAGTGCGCGCTGCAATGTCAGAATGAGCTGATCAAATGCCGCAGCACCAATGGGGTCGAGGCCTGCAGTTGGTTCATCGAGGAACAGCAAGGCCGGATCAAGCGCTAGTGCGCGCGCGATACCTGCACGCTTGCGCATGCCACCGGAAAGTTGGGACGGATATTTTTCGGCAGCATTATCGGGCAGGCCGGACAAACGGATTTTCAGCATGCATAGTTCATGCACCAATTTATCGGGCAGGTCGCCATAATGTTCTTTCAGTGGTACAGCCACGTTTTCTTCTACGCTTAGCGAAGAAAACAGGGCGCCGTTTTGATACAGCACCCCAGTATTGGTCTCGATTTTCAAACGGGCCTTGGCATCTTCTGAATAGACGTCGAGGCCTAGCACCTCGATATGCCCCGCCTGTGGCCGCCGTAGTGCCAGAATCGCCCGCATCAATACCGATTTGCCGGTGCCGGACCCGCCGACCACGCCGATAATTTCGCCGCGCCTCACATCGAGGTCGAGATTGTCGTGCACCACTTGTTCGCCGAAGGTGTTGCGAAGACCGCGCACGGTAATCGCGATGTCATCGGTATTCACCGTCGTGCTCACCAATCCATCTCCATGAAAAACAGGGCTGCGAGGGCATCAAGCAAAATCACCAGCGAAATGGTTTGCACCACGCTGGAGGTTGTTCGTTCGCCGACAGATTCGGCCGTGCCCTGCACCTGAAAACCTTCGAGACAACCAATCAGCGCAATGATGACCGCGAAGATCGGCGCCTTCGAAATGCCTACCCAAAAATGCGAAATTGAAATCGAATCGTGCAAACGCACAGTAAACAATTCCGGTGATATGCCCAGACTCATCGAGCATACGGCCATGCCACCGGCCAAGCCTGCCATCATTGCGAGGAAGGTCAGCAGCGGTAGCATCAGCACCAATGCGAACAAACGCGGAAGCACCAGCAATTCAATGGGATTCAATCCCAGAGTGCGGATGGCATCGATTTCCTCGCCACTTTGCATCGCACCGATTTGTGCAGTGAATGCACTCGCGGTTCGTCCAGCCAATAAAATCGCAGTCAGCAAAACCGCAAACTCGCGCAGGAACGCAATGCCCACCAGTTCGACTACGTAAACTTCGGCACCGAATTCTTTCAACACAGTCGAGCCGAGGAATGCGATCACCGAGCCCACCATAAAGCTCAGCAGCAGAACCAAGGGCACGGCATCAACACCGACCTGTTCCATGTGATGGAAGGTAGAAGTTAGCCGGAAGCGCCGTGGTTGAAAAAGCGTTTTGATTGTCGTTTGCAGGGCAAGGCCGCTGAATCCAACCAAGGCCAGAGTTTCTTTTGCGTAGTCTTCCATCGCAAAGCCGAGCCGTTCCAACATTTTGCGAAAGCCGTAATCTTTAGTGCGTTTGACCGGTGGGGTCTCGCACAATTGCCGCACCGCATTCATCAATGCCTGATGCTCCGGGCGAACATCGATTTCTTTCAGCGCGAGACCGGTACGCGTTGCCAGTTGCGACAAGAGCATGGCACCGGTGGAATCGAGCCGGATAATTTCGCGACCGTCGATGTCCTTTACCTGAGCCGGAGCTTTTTCCAGCAAGGCGATGCAGGCCTGTGCCGTTTGCAATGACCATTCGCCGGTCGCATTGATAATGTCCGGGTCGTCACGGTGTGGGCCAATGTTCGGGTCGGTAGTCATGGTCTTGCCCACAGCATGAACGAAACTCCGCTTAAGGTCAGCCCTACGCCAATTAATCCGCGCCTTGTCAGTGGCTCTTTTAGCCAGAGCCAAGCCAGTAGCAGGATAAATACCGAGGCTGTTTCATTAAGAATAGCCGCCACCGAGGCCGAGGTAAATTTATAACCGGCCAGCCAAAACACCATCGCAACGAACTGGCCTACAAAGGCGGCGATAATCAGAGGCTTCCAGGACATGGCTTTGGGTGCTTTCAGCAATGCGAGCTCCTGTCGGAATGCCGCAATCAGTACCATGCCAACAAGGGCCCCCAGTATTCGCAAACCCGTCACCCAGAGTAGCGGCTGGGCTTCCAAAACCCGTTTGACAAGAATAATGGAAATAGCCATCAAGCCAATCGATAACAGACCAAACAACAAGCCACGGAAATAATGCGCCGGCTTGCCTGCTTCTGCGGCATTCGGTTTTGAAGCCAGCATGACGCCAAGGCTGACCAGCACAAAGCCGCACCATTGCCATGCATTCAGGCGGTCATCCAGAAATAGGAAGCTGAGTACGAGTACAAAAGGGGAATAAAAATTACCCAGAATACCCATACGGCCGGCGCCAAGTTCGTTCAATGCCCGGAAATACAGGGTGTCGGCCAGGCCAATGCCGATCAGGCCGCTAAGGACCGACAACAGAATCTGGTTCGTTTCAAATTGCGGAATTGCGATGCCATGCAATAACGGAATTGCCGGAAGCAACATCATGAAGACAAGACAGTTCTTCAGAAAATTCAGTTGCAAGGGCGGCAGACTTTCACCCAGACGACGATACAAAATGACACCAACAGCCCAGGCGGCAGCACTCAAGATTGAAAATAATTCGCCGATTCCGTGCGGCATCAGGGTACTCGTCTGCATGCGGGCATTGTTGCATGCTGCAAGAGCTTTCGCTTTGCGTCATGCTACATGCTCTCTCTGCCCAGCTTCCGCAGGACAAGCACGTGCAATCACCCCATCAAGCCGAATTGCAAAAGATTGAATTCATCGTGGAATTGGCGCGACGTTTGCATATCTATGGCACATCGGCGCAGCGTCTGGAAGCGGCGGTCGAGAAAGTCGCTAAACGACTGGCGATTGATGCCGAGGTCTGGTCGAACCCGACTGGCATGCTGTTGAGTTTTCACGATACCGAACGTGGTACGCCACATCGCATGACGCAGGTGATTCGCCTGGAGCCGGGTGATGTGAATCTGGGGCGACTGGCCAAAGCCGATGCCATTGCCGAGGACGTATTGGAAGGTAAACGGGATATCGTTGCAGGATTAGCTGATTTGCGCGCACTCGATAAACCGTCGCGCCCAATCACCATTCCACTGACGATTTTATGTTTCGGCCTGGCATCGGCGTCGGTAACCGGCTTGCTACCTAAAACTGGCTGGGCGGATTTGTGTGCAGCGGCCTTGCTTGGGGTATTGATTGGTGCCATTACGATTTACACCGAAAAGTCCCGGCGCTGGGTGGATGCGCACGAAGCGGTCTCGGCATTCATCGTGACTTTGCTGGCCAGTGCCATTGCCACTTTTGTTGCGCCATTGTCTTTGCAAGGGGTTGTGATTGCCGGGTTGATTGTGTTGATGCCGGGCCTGACATTGACGACAGCGATTACCGAGTTGTCAGCCAAGCAATTGGTGTCCGGTACTGCACGTTTTGCCGGAGCATTGACCATACTTCTCAAACTGGTATTCGGTACCGTGGCGGCCACGCAAATTGTTGATGTGCTTGGTTGGGTGCCTTTGTCGAATGCGAATTTGCCCACGCTGCCAGAATGGATGCCATGGTTCACCTTGCTGGCGGGCTCATTCGCATTTTCTGTATTGTTCAAGACGGCACGCCGCGATGTTTTATTGGTGATGGCCTCGGTCTGGCTGGGTTACTTCATGACCAAGCTCGGTTCGATGTTGCCGGGCGCAGCTGAAAGCCAATATCCGGTGGGTGTTTTTCTTGCCAGTCTGGTGGTAACGGCAGTCGCGAATGCCTATGGTCGAATTTTTAACCGCCCGGGCGCATTGATACGCGTACCTGGCATTATTTTGTTGGTGCCGGGCAGTGTCGGTTTCCGCAGTTTCAGTTTCGTATTCGAACGCGATATTTTGCTGGGGCTTGATCTGGCATTCGCCGTGGTTGCGGCCTTGATTGCATTGCTGGCCGGGATTTTATTCGGCAATTTACTGGTGTCGACAAGACGCAGTTTGTGATTTTCCCCTAGGGCGCCTGCTCGCTGCGCCCTGCTGAGGATTGTCGAGGGTTTGGGGCGCGGCAAGCAGCGCCCCTACGGTTAGGCCAATTTTTGCATCAACGCCGCTTTATCCAGGTTCACCGACTCGCTATCGCGGCGACCGCGATATTCAAAGGTGTTGGCTTCCAGTCCGCGTGAAGAAACTACCACACGATGCGGTATGCCGATCAGTTCGATATCGGCAAACATTGCGCCGGGACGCAGACCGCGATCATCGAGGCAGGCCTCAATACCATTCGCATTCAGTTCGTCGTAAAGAGCTTTTGCGGCATCGCTAACAGCAGCATCGTTTTTCGGATTGATCACGCAGACCGCAATTTTCCATGGCGCCATCGCGACCGGCCAGATGATGCCGTTGTCATCGTAGTTCTGCTCAATCGCAGCCGCGACAATGCGCGAAACGCCAACACCATAGCAACCCATGAACATGATTTGCGATTTGCCTTGGTCATCGAGCACGGTCGCATTCATGGCTTCGGCATATTTTTGTCCGAGCTGGAATACGTGGCCGACTTCGATGCCGCGTCCAATACTGATCTTGCCATGTCCGTCGGGTGATACGTCGCCATCCATGATGTTGCGAATGTCGGCAACGAGATCGGCCTCCGGTAGATCTCGCCCCCAATTCACGCCAGCGAGATGGAAGCCTTTTTCGTTCGCGCCGACCACGAAATCATGCATGGCGGCGACGGAAAGATCGGCAATGACGAAAACTTTTTTCTTTGCATTGACCGGACCCAGAAAGCCGGGTTCGCTACCGAGATGCTCGGCAATTTCATCTTCGGTCGCCATCCGGTATTCGGCCATGCCGGTCAATTTCGTCAATTTGACTTCATTGACCATATGGTCGCCACGCACCAAGGCAAGCACGAAGCCTTGCTCGCCCATCATTGCGATGGATTTTGCAGTGCGAGCAAGTTCAATGCCCATCAGTGCTGCCACTTCTTCGCAGGTCTTTTGATAAGGCGTATCGATTTTCCGCAAGGCTTCCGAAGCTGCGGCTGGTGATGCCGCCGGCGCAATGCATTCAGCTTTTTCAATATTGGCGGCATAATTGGAACCATCGGAAAACGCGATGGCGTCTTCGCCGGAATCGGCAAGCACGTGGAATTCATGCGAAGCGCTGCCGCCAATGGCGCCGGTGTCGGCGTTCACGGCGCGGAATTTCAAACCCAAACGGGTGAAAATCTGGGTGTAGGCGTCATACATATTCTGATATTCCACCGCCATGCTTTCAGCGGTGAGATGGAAGGAGTAGGCATCTTTCATCAGAAATTCGCGCGCACGCATCACGCCGAAACGTGGACGGATTTCATCGCGGAATTTTGTCTGGATCTGGTAGAAATTCACCGGCAATTGCTTGTAAGAGCGGAGTTCGTTGCGGGCAAAGTCGGTGATGACTTCTTCGTGGGTCGGGCCGTAGGCGTATTCGGCTTCCTTACGATCTTTGATCTTCAGTAGCTGCCCGCCGAATTTAGCCCAGCGTCCGGTTTCTTCCCAGAGCTCTTTCGGCTGAATCGAAGGCATCAGCACTTCAATCGCACCGGCGCGATTCATTTCTTCACGCACAATGGTTTCCACTTTGCGTAGCACTTTCAGGCCCAGTGGCGTCCAGGTGTAAATGCCGGCCGCATGGCGACGAATCATGCCGGTGCGCAGCATTAACTGGTGGCTGATGATTTCGGCGTCGCTGGGAGTGTCTTTGGTCGTGCTGAGATGAAATTTGGAAAGCTGCATGGGATGCGAAAGTTTTTCTGGGTAAGTCGCCTATTGTAAGGGGCCAAGCCGCTTTATTGGGGAGGCTCGGGCGCAGGAGCGCCACTTTCGATGATGTTTTGATCGTCACGAATGTTCACGACGGTATATTTGCGACCTTTCGGTGGGGTCTGGGTGATTTGCGTGACCCCATGGTCGTCGCGCCAGCGATAAAGCTTGGGCGTGGCAGCCGCTTTTACGGCTTGTTCATGCTGTTGCCGCTGTTCGTGACTTTGCCAGCCGGGGTGGCCGGCAAACCACCAGGCGGCGGTGACGACTGCTATGGCCAGCAGCCATACAAACCCGCGCGGCATTATTTAACGCAATTGATCGTAACGTTTGCTTTCATCCGCTCTGTTTGTGCGGTGCGTTGTTCAGCTGTTATAGGCTCGGGCTTGCCGTCTCCATCAAGGTCCATATTGATATTGGTGTTTTTGGGGTCGCTGATGGTTGCCACATTCAGCTTTGCCTGGTCGCAGGCGGCTTGATGGGTTGCGTCTCTTTCAGCTTTGGCCTTGGCGGCCTCTTCTGCAGGCGTTAGTGCCTTGGCATTCTTGTTTTTGACTACTTTACGCTGCACCGTCTGTTTAGCCGGTTCAACATCGGAGTAATGGATGTTGCCGTCCTTATCCCGCCATTTGTAGACCTCACCTGCGTTAGCCAAGAAAGGGAAGCCAAGCATCATAATAAATAGCAAAGTGCGCATAAGTAACCTCATTCAAGCAAATTCGGAGCTAAACCAATGTATTCCTTTCACTTTAGGCTGGCAATAGCGTCCCAAGCCGTTAAACTGTGTTCATGGACAATCCAGTAAGCCCAAAAAATAAACATATCTATCTGCTGCCCAATTTGCTGACGACCTGCGGCATGTTTGCCGGGTTCTATGCCATTTTGGCGGCTGCCAATGACCAGTTTGAAGCTGCCTGTGTCGCCGTCTTCATCGCCGCCGTGTTTGATGGCGTGGATGGCAGGGTCGCAAGATTGACCGGCACCTCCAGCGAGTTTGGTGTTCAGTATGATTCGCTGGCCGACCTGGTGAGCTTCGGCGTCGCACCGGCTTTGGTGATGTATCACTGGGCCCTGGAAAGCATGAAGAGCGATGGCGCCATGCTTGGCAAAATCGGATGGGCCGCATCATTCCTTTATATGGCTTGTGCAGCATTGCGTCTTGCGCGCTTCAATACCCAGGTGGGCGTCGTCGATAAGCGCTGGTTTATCGGACTCAACAGCCCATCTTCGGCCGGCATGATGATGGCCTTCGTGTGGTCGATGACGGCGTTTGATTACACGGGTGAAACCTTGCGCTACTTTGCGCTTGCAGTAACGGTGGGTTGCGGTCTGTTAATGGTGAGCCGCTTTAAATACACCAGTTTCAAAGGCAGCCCGAAAGATAAAGACGAAACAAAAAATGATCGGGTTCCGTTCTGGGTTTTATTGCTGGTGGTCGGGATTCTGGTGGCCTTGTTTATCGACCCACCGCGCGTACTTCTATTGATCGCCATCAGTTATGCCAGTTCCGGGCCATTGATGTGGCTGTATTCAAAAATCACGCGTAATCCGGTTGTCTGATATGTGGTCGGCGCAACAGCAATCGATGTTGAATGCCATGGGGTACAGCCTGTATGTAAGGCCGAGCGTGCGTTCGGCCAGCGCACAGACTGAAGTCCCGAATACGACGATGGCATCAGCCGTTAATCATGATGTAGCCTTGTTCAACGCGGTGATGAAAGCAGCCCTGGGAAAAGATATTTCGGCGCTCGATATTGATATGAACGCGTTACGTACCAGCCCACATGCCAAGCGAGCGCTTTGGCCGCAGCTACGCCGAATAATCAAATCCTGATATGAACGCGCAGGTTTCCAACGCTTCGCAAATGCGGCCCATGCAGCAGGCCGACATCGAAGCGGTCGACGCCATCGAACAACGTGCTTACGAATTCCCCTGGACTGCCGGTATTTTTCGCGATTGTCTCAAGGCCGGTCATCAAGCCTGGGTGCTGGATTGCCGCGCCGGCATCATCGGCTATGGCGTGTTGAGTTGCGCCGCCGGTGAAGCCCACCTATTGAATATTTGTATTGCGCCCGAACATCAGGGCCATGGCCATGGTCGCCGATTGCTTCGGCGAATTGTCGATCTGGCACGTTGGCATATGGTGGACCGCGTTTACCTTGAAGTGCGTCCATCGAATCCCAATGCGATCGCTCTGTACGAGGATGAAGGCTTCAATGAAATCGGTCGCCGCCCGAATTACTACCCATCGAAAAAGGGTCGTGAGGACGCGATCGTGATGGCGATGGAAATTTTGCCGCCAGCTTAACGTTGCAAGAACCATATAAGCCGTGGGAGCGTCCGTCAGGCGCGAATGACTTCGTCGAGATCTCCATTCGCGCCTGACGGACGCTCCCACGGTTTTGTTTTTTTAAATTATTTTTCTTTGCTCACTAAGAGCATTCAATTGCGAATTCCAATCGGCCAAACGCGTACGCTCCTGTTCAACCACGGGAGCAGGCGCGTTGTTGACGAATGTTTCACTCGACAGCTTACCGTTACATTTTGCGATTTCAATTTCGATACGTTTTATTTCCTTATCAAGACGCAGCTTCTCTGCATCAAGATCAATCAGGCCAGCGACGGGGATCAGCAGTTTCAATTCGCCGACAACCGCTGAAGCACTGGCAGGTGCATCACCATTGAGCCATTGCACCGACTCCAGTTTGGACAGGAACTTCAAAGCCGATTCAAAACGCGCGATACGATCCTTGTCTTCTGCTACGCCAGCTTGTAATAACAGCGGCACCAGTTTCGATGGCGGAATATTCATTTCGCCGCGGATACGACGAAGCTGCGTGACTGCGGATTTCAGCCATTCAATATCGGTTTCCGATTGTCTGAAATCGACAGCGTCCGCTTGCAGTTCCGGATAGACCTGCGTACTGACGGAATCGCCCTTGATATCGAGCGACGGCTTGATGTGTTGCCAGATTTCTTCGGTGACGAAAGGAATCAGTGGATGCAGCAAACGCAGCAAGGATTCCAATACATATAATAATGTGTGGCGTGTCGAGTCGGTCGCGGCTTTGTCTTCGCCTTGCAATGCAGGTTTCGCCAGTTCAAGGAACCAATCGCAATAATCATTCCAGGCGAACTCGTAAAGTGCCTGCGAGGCCAGATCGAAACGATAATCGGCGAAATGCGTATGCACCTCAGCGATGCAATGATTCAATCGCGACAAAATCCAGCGTTCTGCATCGGTTTTCGGTGTTGGTTGCCCGGAGGCCGTGAAGCCTTCGCAATTCATCAGCACAAAACGCGCGGCATTCCATAATTTATTGCAGAAGTTTTTGTAGCCGCCGCAACGCTCCATGTCGAACTTGATATCGCGACCGTGAGTGGCGAGCGATGCGAAAGTAAAACGCAAGGCATCAGCACCGAAGGCAGAAATGCCATCGGGGAATTCCTTGATGGTGGCTTTTTCGATTTTTGGTGCGTCGGTCGGTTTCATCAAACCAATGGTGCGTTTTTTGATCAGTTCATCGAGCGTGATGCCGTCGATGATATCGATCGGGTCGAGAATATTGCCTTTCGACTTCGACATCTTCTGACCATCTTTATCACGCACCAGGCCAGTGATGTAAACATCCTTGAACGGCACTTGGCGGGTGAAGTGATCGGTCATCATGATCATCCGGGCGACCCAGAAGAAAATGATGTCGAAACCGGTTACCAAAACCGAAGTCGGCAGGCGTTTGGCGTAATCGTATTTCGACATGTCTTGTTCGTTTGGCCAGCCGAGTGTCGAATGGGACCACAAAGATGAGCTGAACCAGGTTTCGAGCACATCGTTGTCACGAACCAAGTTGAAATCAGCGGCAAGATTATTTTTCGCACGGACTTCGGCTTCATCGCGACCGACATAAATTTTACCGGCATCGTCGTACCAGGCTGGAATGCGATGGCCCCACCAAAGCTGACGCGAGATGCACCAGTCCTGGATATTGCCCATCCAGTGGCGATAGGTGTTGATCCAGTTTTCCGGCACGAACTTCACAGCGCCCGGCTTTCCATCAACACCCTCAACGAGCTGCAGGCCGCGTTCTGCCAAACCGTCCATCTTCACAAACCATTGGTTGGTCAGATACGGCTCGATAACTTGACCTGTGCGATCACCGCGAGGAACCTGCAGCTTGTGTTTCTTTTCTTCGACTAACAAATCGAGCTCTATCAAATCCGCGAGCACGGCTTTGCGGGCAACATAACGATCCAGCCCAAAATATTTCTCTGGTATGCCAAGGTCCATGGCCATCGATTCAGTTTCAACGCTGAGTGATAGACCCGTAGGGTTGTTAGTTTTTCTTTGCACAGACCAAGAATTGTTATCAATGATCTTTGCATCTGGAGTGAGAATGTTAATCATAGGCAGTGAATGCCGGACACCAATCGCATAATCGTTGAAGTCGTGGGCAGGCGTGATTTTCACACACCCGGTCCCAAAATCTTTATCAACATAGTCATCAGCGATAATTGGTATCTCACGATTGGTAATCGGCAATAGCAAGCGCTTGCCGATAAGGTGTTTGTATCGCTCATCTTCTGGATGAACAGCTACCGCGGTATCGCCCAGCATGGTTTCCGGACGTGTAGTCGCAACCACCAATGAACCACTGCCATCGGCGAGCGGGTAGGTGATCGACCACATCTTGCCGTCTTCTTCTTCGCTGACCACTTCAAGATCGGAGATAGCGGTTTTCAACACCGGATCCCAGTTCACCAGACGCTGGCCGCGATAGATCAAACCTTGCTCGTGCAGTTTGACGAAAGTCTCGATCACCGCTTGCGACAATCCTTCGTCCATCGTGAAGCGTTCGCGGGTCCAGTCACCCGAGGTTCCCATGCGACGCATCTGGCGAGTGATGGTGTCACCGGATTCTTTTTTCCATTCCCAGACTTTCTCGATGAACTTGTCGCGGCCCAGATCATCACGGGTCAAATTTTCGCGGGACAGATTTCGGCCGACTACCATTTCGGTCGCGATACCGGCATGGTCGGTGCCGACTTGCCACAAGGTATCGAAACCGCGCATGCGGTGATAACGGACGAGTGCGTCCATCAAGGTGTGCTGGAAAGCATGCCCCATATGCAAAGTGCCGGTGACATTCGGCGGTGGCAACATGATGGTGTAAGGCTGGCCCTTGCCTGATGGTTTGAAGCAGCCAGTCGATTCCCAATGCTGGTACCACTTGGTTTCAAAGGAATGGGGTTCGTAACTTTTTTCCATGGGACATGCTCTCGCCAGGGATAAGCCGGCAATCTGTAAGAGTAAGAATGGGTGAATTCTATCAAATAGGGGTATCGCAGGCGAATTGAGCGTAGGGGCGCAGCAAGCAGCGCCCCTACGGGGATGTATAGAAGACTCCGCCAAAGCGAGATGCAATAATGCGCGCCTTGACTAGCCATTCGGCTGTTAAAAACCTTCACAGCCGGAAATATCTTAATGAGCAAGCAAACGATTTATAACGCCAGTCACCGCGCGCTGAATGCCAAGATGGTCGACTTCGGTGGTTGGGATATGCCGATTCATTACGGCTCGCAAATGGATGAGCATCATCAGGTTCGTAACGATGCTGGCATGTTTGATGTGTCGCATATGACCGTTGTGGATTTGCATGGCGAGCAAGTGCGCCCGTTTCTTCGCAAGCTGGTCGCCAACTCGGTCGATAAACTGACGAAGTCCGGCAAGGCGCTTTACTCGTGCATGCTTAATGAAGATGGCGGTGTGATCGATGACCTGATCGTCTATTACATGAATGAGTCCTACTTCCGCGTAGTGGTGAATGCAGCAACACGCGACAAAGACATGCCCTGGATTGAAAAGCATGCCGCCGACTTCGGCGTGAAGGTCACTGAGCGCGGTGACTTGGCGATGGTCGCCGTACAAGGTCCGAATGCGCGCGAAAAAGTGGTGAGCCTGCTTTCAGCCGAAGCTGCTAAGGCTTGCAGCAAGCTCGGCAAGTTCGTTGCCTGCGAAGCCGACGGTATGTTCGTCGCTCGCACCGGCTACACCGGCGAAGACGGTTTCGAAATCATGGTGCCGGAAACCAAGGCGGTCGAATTCTGGAATCAGTTATTGAACGCCGGCGTGAAAGCTGCCGGTCTTGGCGCACGCGACACCTTGCGTCTGGAAGCGGGCATGGCTTTGTATGGCCAGGATATGGACGACACGGTGTCGCCATTCGAAGCCGGTCTTGCCTGGACGGTTGCGTTGGATGAAGGTCGCGATTTCATAGGACGTGCCGCGCTGGAAAAACAGAAAGCCAATGGCGTGCCAAGACAGACGATTGGTTTGGTCATGGATGAAAAAGGGGTACTTCGACATGGCCAACAAGTTTTCACCGCCAATGGCGAAGGCGAAATTCTGTCCGGTACTTTCTCGCCGACCCTGGGTAAAGCCATTGCACTCGCTCGCGTGCCGGCCGGCGAGCTTGGCAATGTCGACGTCGATATCCGTGGCAAGCGCTTCGGTCTTCGCGCCGTGAAGTATCCCTTCGTGCGCGATGGCGCAGCGCAGGAAGGCGTGCTCATCTAGTCATGTTTATCCAAATCGGAAAATAAAGTGTCATGACAGCTGAAACCTGTCGCAACTATCGTTAAACTATTCCCTCGTTACCCCGCCCCCATTATTAGAGATACTGCCATGAGCGAAATTCCAGGCGATTTGAAATTCCTTAAATCCCACGAGTGGGCCCGTGTTGAAGACAACGGCAAAGTCACCATTGGAATTTCCGATCATGCCCAGGGTTTGTTGGGTGATCTGGTGTATGTCGAACTGCCAAGCGTTGGCGACACCGTGACATCAGGTAATGCATCGGCCGTTGTCGAGTCGGTGAAAGCAGCATCGGATGTATACAGCCCGATCTCCGGAACCGTCGTTGCTGTCAACGAAGCATTGTCTGACAAGCCTGAAACCATTAACGAAGACGCTTATGGCGAAGGCTGGATTTTTGTTGTGCAACCCAGCGACCTGGACGAGTTGAACGAATTGTTGTCGCCTGACGATTACGCCGAGCTGCTGGAAGATGACGACCACTGAGTTGTCGTTGGCATGTGACGAACACCACCGGCCGCCTAGCGGCCGGTTTGTTTTTGTGGCCGGATAATTTTGGCTATCGCTTTGAACTTTGGATCTGTCAGCGGCAACATCAGGCAAGTCAGGCGAACGACTCGGAAAGTCATCCCGTAACTTTGAATCAAGTCGAGAGAATGTTGCCGGATGTCGGGTTGAAGGTCTGTCGAATAGATGATCGAAGATGCAAGTTTTGACATCCTGAAACGACTCAATCATGTCGAATTTGATGACGACAACACCGCATCGGGATTTAGTTGGCATGAAAATGCAGTCAAAAAAGCTGCGCAGTTTTGCCATTTCGACTTCTAAAAATAAAAAAATCTGCACTGCCGGATTTAACCTGGGTTCGGCATGTTTTCGCTTGGTGTTTTTCAATCAAGAAGCATCCTGATTTTGTTCGTGTAAAAAATGATGACGCTGAAAGCCGCGTAATTACTGCGTTTTATTTTTGTGATTAGCTTGGCGGACGAATTTCAAAACCGCTAAATCATTTTCTGCACTAGCACAAAATCATTCCTGTGGGATGACGATACGGAATTATTTTTGGCAAAGGTGTTGACAAGTGAAAAACACCTGATTAGCTTTCGCCCAACAAAGACTTTATACGGAAACGAGTGATAACAGTTCAGCCAACAAATCGCATCACCGATTGGGCACCTGCTCAAGACGTCGATTCTATGGTCGCTGGCTTCGCTTCCCCTAAAAAACGGATCGCATCCCAATGGGTGCCGAACTACTTATACGCTCAAGTCGGATTCGGCTTGGGCGTTTTTATTGCACGACATATTCGCAATGCCGCGGCATTGCTATCCGATCTACCGGGGGGCTTTGGCCTTTCGGCGGTACACAACGGGAATGTTCCCGAGGTGTTGTACTAACTGGGCTTTACCTAAGCGTTATCTAGCCAACTGACGAGGAGTTGACCATGGCAACTAAGAAAGCTGCAAAAAAGCCGGCCAAAAAAGCCGCAAAGAAAGCCGTAAAGAAATCTGCTGCTAAAAAACCAGCAGCCAAAAAAGCCGCCAAAAAAGTAGCTAAAAAACCAGCTGCTAAGAAAGCCGCCAAAAAAGTAGCTAAAAAACCAGCTAAAAAGGCCGCCAAAAAAGTAGCTAAAAAACCAGCTGCCAAGAAAGCCGCCAAAAAAGTAGCTAAAAAACCAGCTGCCAAGAAAGCTGCTAAAAAAGCTGCCAAGAAACCGGCCGCTAAAAAACCAGCTGCCAAAAAGAAAGCTGCCAAGAAGCCAGCCAAGAAAAAGGCTGCTGCTCCTGCTCCAGCTGCTCCAGCTGCACCGTAAGGTCGCAAGCAACAATCCTGACTCTCTCCCTGTGTTGCCCAGTCGGGGAGAGAGAATTTCCAGGATTGTTTGCAGTTATCAAAAAAGCGCCGAAAGGCGCTTTTTTATTGTGGTAATCGTAGGGGCGCCTGCTTGCTGCGCCCAAAGC
>JBOHYH010000356.1:0-24624 GCA_050737775.1 Arenimonas sp. | reverse complement strand
ACCAAGTGTTACGAATGGCGTCAAAAAATCGATCTTGTGTTATGCAATAAACAAAAACGCCGAGCTAAGCTCGGCGTTTTTATCTAATCATCAAACATTCGTGAATCAAATCAGTTTTTGCTGATCGCCTTCTTCGAGTTTGTCCGACAAATCGCTTACTGGTGTTTGAGCAACGCTTGAGCTTTCTGCGGGCTTGGGTGCAACGAAAGCAGCTGGTGCAGGAGCCGAGAATGCAGGCGGCACCGAAGCAACTGGAGCAGGCGCAGTAAATGCTGCAGGAACCGGAGTTGCTGCAACCGGAACTGGTGCGGCAAATGCTGCAGAAACCGGAGCTGTCGGAGTGGTTGCCGCTACTGGGGCAGGAGCACTGAATGCGGCTGGCACCGAAGCAGCGGGCGCCGGTGTTGCAGCAACCGGAGCCGGTGCCGAGAACGCAGCAGGTACTGGAGTAGCTGCTGCGGCTACCGGTGCAGGAGCACTGAATGCTGCAGGCACGCTCGCTACTGGAGTTGGAGCAGGAGTTGTAGCTGGTGCTGGTGCAGAGAAAGCAGCAGGAACAACAGTCTTAACAATTATTTCAGGTGCAACTTCCGGCTTCGGTGCTGCAGCCAACAGTTCGGCAGTCACAGGTAGTTCGAGCGTGATTTTCGGATCAGTCTCAACGCTGACAGATGCGGGTTTTATCGCTGCGACTTCAACGGTAGGAGCCAGTTTTTCGATGACAGGGGTAGCCACAAATTCAGTCGTTGCAGCAACGACTACTTCGGGTTTTATTTCTGCTGCAAGTGATGCAAGCACAGGTTCTTTCTCGATTCGGGTTTGAACGGTCGGTGCAGGCTTTGTCGCGATATTTTCAGAAGACAGTTGATCATCCAGATCATCAAATTCCGATTCTGCACGCGTCACAGGCATGGAAGAAACCAATACCGGTGCAACGAAAGCGGCTACATGAGCCGGTTTGGATTGCTCGTTTTCAGACTCATTGCTTGAAGCTTCTTCTTCATCGCCATCTTCATCATCAAAGTCGGCAGATGCGTTTTCATTCGGCAATGCATTCGGATCTTGCGGACCTTGATCAGGACGACGACGACGACGGCCACCGCGACGGCCGCGACGGCGACGTGCGCCTTCTGGGCCTTGTTCATCATCGCTTTGTGCTGAAGCAGTACTTGTTGCTGCAGCAGCTTGTTCGGGATCAACAATGACTTGCACTTCTTCACTATCGACTGCAGGAGTCCCCGTAGCAGCGGCGAGTTGTGCCAGTTTTTCCGCTTCGCGTTTGGCTTTACGTTCGGCTTCGCGACGGTAGCTTTCCTGGCGCTGGGCTTCGCGACGTTCCATTTCCTTGCGTTTCAGTTCTTCCGCGCGTTGTTGCAGCTCAAGTTGTTTTGCTTCATCAAGCACAGGTGCCTGTTCAAGCTGCTCTTGTTTCGCAGGCTGTTTTGCAGCTTGCGGAGCCGGAGTCTTGTTTTGTTGCGGCGCTGCCTGTAGAGGCTTCACTGGTTGCGGAGTCGTAGCCTGGTTGCGGCTTTGCTGCGGACGCTGCTGGTTACCACGGCTATCGCGTTGGTTGCGATTGTTGCGTTGGTTCCGGTCATTGCCACCGCTTTTGGTGTTGCGATCGCGCTGCTCGTTTTGTTCGGTCTTCGTCTTTGCTGGTTCGCTTTCACCACCGGCAAAGAACGATGCAATACGCGAGAACAAGCCGGGCTTTTTCGCAGCAAGGACAGGTGCTGAAGTTGCGACAACTTCTTCGCGTGCTTCGCGCACTGGCGCAGGCTGTGTTGGCTTAACGTGTGTAACAGCCGGCGTCACCGGAATATTCAATTGCGAACGGGTCAGCGAATGAATTTCCAGTTTTTTCGGGGTAGTGCGGTGATAGCTTGGTTTTGCGATTTCTTCCGTCAACTCGCCTTCGCGGATACGCGAGACATTGAAGTGCGGTGTTTCGAGTTGTTCATCGGCAACGATCAGAATCGGCGATTCGTGACGGGTTTCGATTTCAACAATCGCACGACGTTTTTCGTTCAACAAATAGTTCGCGATTTCCGACGGTGCCTGGATCAGCACTTGTCCGGTGTTTTCTTTCATCGCATGTTCTTCTGCCAGACGCAGGATCGACAGCGACAGAGATTCAACGCTGCGCATGCGGCCGTGGCCATCGCAACGCGGGCAAATAATCTGGCTGGATTCGCCCAAGCTTGGACGCAAACGCTGACGACTCATTTCCAGTAAGCCGAAACGCGAGATCTTGCCGATTTGAACGCGGGCACGATCGTGTTTCAAAGCCGCTTGCAAACGGTCTTCGACCATGCGCTGATGCTTGCCCGAACCCATGTCGATAAAGTCGATAACGACCAAGCCGCCGAGATCGCGCAAACGCAATTGGCGAGCGACTTCTTCAGCAGCTTCGATATTGGTCTGATATGCGGTTTCTTCGATATCGCCGCCCTTGGTTGCACGTGACGAGTTCACATCGACGGCGGTCAAGGCTTCGGTTTGATCCATCACGATCGAGCCGCCGGATGGCAAACGCAGCGTGCGTTCGTACGCGGCTTCAATTTGCGATTCAATCTGGAAACGGTTGAACAAAGGAATGTCGTCCGTATACATCTTCAATTTCTTGAGCGTATGCGGCATTACCGATTGCATGAAATCTTTGGCTTCTTCATACATCGCAGGTGTATCGACCAGAATTTCGCCGACATCCGAACGCAGATAATCGCGCAGAGCGCGAATGATCAGGCGGGATTCCTGATAGATCAGGAATGGTGCCGGCTTGGAAAGTGCAGCTTCGGTAATCGATTTCCAGACTTGCAGCAGGTAATTCAGATCCCATTGCAGTTCTTCGGCGTCGCGGCCAACTCCGGCGGTACGGATGATCACACCCATATCATCCGGAATGGTGAGTGCATCCATGGCTTCTTTCAAAGCCTGGCGGTCATCGCCTTCGATGCGGCGCGAAACACCACCGGCAGTCGGCGAGTTTGGCATCAGTACCATGTAGCGGCCGGCGAGGGAGATGAACGTGGTCAAGGCTGCGCCTTTGTTGCCGCGTTCTTCCTTGTCGACCTGGACAACGATTTCCTGACCTTCACGAAGGAATTCCTTCATGCTGGCTTTGTTCGGGTCTACGCCCGGAACAAAATAGTCACGTGAAATTTCCTTCAATGACAGGAAGCCATGGCGGCCACCGCCATATTCGACGAACGCGGCTTCGAGCGATGGCTCAAGGCGAACGATTCGACCTTTATAGATATTGGATTTTTTCTGTTCTTTTGACGGCTGCTCGATATCAATATCGTAAAGCGTTTGGCCATCTACAATCGCAACGCGCAGTTCTTCAGCCTGCGTGGCGTTAATCAACATTCTTTTCATTGTTATTCCTCACACGCTCTACCGCGAGGAACGCCGGGGTCCTTCACCAATTACCGGCAACGCGCTCATGCGCATGATTGCCTGGTTGGAACTTCCAGCGCTTCAAACCTTGGGCGTACCCACGGGAGCGCTTAAACATTTGTTTCAAAAGGGGCCGAAAAGCGCCGAGCGTTTTCCGGTCTGACCGATGCTCAACGCATCGAGCGATATCCATCCGACCATCGAACCAGCTAACATGGTCACTCCCTTGGAGTGTGGTAGCGGTCTTTCAGGAATCACTGGTGCTCAGCTTTCGGCCGACATTCCAGCGAAATCAGGACGTTATCTCGCGAACTCAGTGTAACAGACGAATATGACTATGACGACCCCGCCCAAAAAGTCCGGCCCGAATACGGCCGTGAGATCGGTAGAAGTGCCCGAAGATCGCGATAATCAGCGTCTGGACAACTTTTTATCGAGCCAGATCAAGGGCGTACCAAAAAGCCTTATTTACAAGCTGGTGCGCAGCGGCCAGGTTCGGATCAACGGCAAACGCGCTAAACCCGACGCCCGGGTTTTTGTCGGGGACGAGGTTCGGATTCCCCCGGTTCGGCTCGAAGTAGAGGGTGAAGTCAGGCCAGCCCCGAAATCTTTGCTCGAGCGCCTGGCCGCCAGCATCATTTATGAAGACAAGCTGTTTTTGGCCCTGAACAAGCCATCCGGCATTGCCGCCCATGGCGGCAGTGGCGTCAGTCATGGAGTGATCGAGGGTTTAAGAGCGCTCAGGCCTGATGAACCGTTTGAATTGGTGCATCGCCTGGATCGCGATACCAGCGGGGTTCTCATCATTGCCAAAAAACGCTCGGCTTTGCTTGAGCTGCAGGCATTGATGCGGGAAGGCGAGGACGAGGAGGCCCCGAACAAGAAATACCTCACCTTATTGGTAGGCAAAATGCCGACGGGCACAATGACGGTTGATGCACCGCTGCAGCGTTCTGTCTTGCAGGGGGGGGAGCGCATGGTGCGAGTGCATCCGGAAGGCAAGGCATCGGTCAGTCATTTCAAATTACTTGAACGCCGGGCCGGTTGTAGTTTTTGCGAAGTCACTATCGAAACCGGCCGTACCCATCAAATTCGCGTGCACGCCAAACATTTGGGGCATCCGGTCGCTGGCGATGAAAAATACGGTGATCGCGAAGCCAATAAGCGATTGTCGGAACAGGCCGGGCTAAAACGCCTGTTTCTGCACGCTGCTTCGATGGAGTTTGCATTGGACGCCGGAGCCAAGCCTTACTTGATCAATGCGCCACTGGCGGATGATTTGAAAGAAGTTTTGGATAGATTGAAGTAGCCTAGGTCATGGCCTTATCTGAGCTAGTGAGCCTGTGGCAATGTCAAAAAAAGATCATTTTATCGTTAAGCCATCCCGGGTCAGATAAGGCCATGACCCGGGCTATAAATCTCACGTTTCACTCGTTCTGCCCGTCTTGCGATCAAGCTTGTCCAGCAAAATATCCGCTACGGTCTTTAACGACATAAAAAATAAAATTGAAAAAGTCGAGCCGCCGATCATTCCGAAAACAATCGTGAGATGCATGGGCAGTATTCGCAGGTAGGGAAGAAACATCAATTTGCCGAGGTTGGGTTTTCCAAGTGCGTCGGAAGCTATTTGTTGTTCACAGGTTTTTCTTTGTGCGTACACGTAGGAAAACCCGCAAACGATTACCCAGAAAGCATCCCAGGCAGAGTCGAGTTTTGCAGTGCCAAGCAAAAACAGCAAATAGCCGACATGGAAAAAGCCGTAATGAAGTACGAAGGAGGACGCGGTCGAACGCTTGCCTTTTTCATTTTCCGGAACCGGCTGGTCATTACTGGTAAAGCCTTCGGTGCTGAATTTTTTCAATGCCAGCATTCGTTTTCTGGCATACCAGCCGATGATGATGCTCTGTATCCAGTAAGGCCAAATCACCGTGGCCAACGGCCACTCCAGGAGCAATGCGACGGCAAGTGTGATGCCGTTCGATAGCAATAGACCGGGCGTAGCCGATGTCGCCGGTTTTTCAATGATGGCCGGCACGGGAAATTACTGATCCATGCAACCCAGAGCAATACATGGGTTTGGCGTGTCTTCCATGTAAATGGCTTTGCTTGAAACTTTTTTAGTGACAGGCGGCTGGTCGGCGTAGTCGCCATCTTTTGTCAGCTTGCCGACCTGCGAAATGCTGACGCCGCTCAAACGATTCGTGCTGACCTTCAGCGAGTCATGGGCGTTGGTTCGGCTGTATAAAGTGAGGTCGTCACCCATCAATTGCATGCGTTTTTTAGTCTTGTCGAAACGGTAGCGGTAGAGAGCATTGGTAGCCGTCGTGCCGCCGGTGAGGTCTTCAACAATCAAGACGCCTTTCTTTAAGCTGAGCGATGCAGCGCCGAGTGGAAAAGTCTCCAGCTCAACTTGTCCAATCGGTTCATGCCCCACATCGAACTCATCGACATAGCCGGCCATGACTATCAATACACGTTTTTCTTCCGAGGCGGCAATAAAGGCCACATCATTGAGCCCGTCGCCAGTGAAATCGCCATCGAGTCGGACCTCGATCTCCGTATTGTCAGGGCTGTTGTTTTTCAATATGTCGTTGTCCGGACGCGGAACCTGGGGTTTGGTCGGAGTGGCTGCCAGCGCGGCCTGAGAAAGGATCAAGAATAAAAAACAGCTGCTAATTAGTGTTCGCATAGCCGATTCCCCTGGAAAACCATCAATACTCTACCATTGACTAAATTCTCCCGGGTCGATGAAGCGTGACCCAGGCTACAGCCCAATTAGGAATTAAGGTGTGCTCGGGGTAAAATTACCGCCATATTGCAATGTGACACCAAGGAAGTGTGGATGTGCCCTAGTAAAACCCCGGACGGGGAAGAGCGCGGTTGGATTATTCCCATCGGCGGCGCCGAAGAAAAAGAAAATAATCCGCGAATTCTCGAACGTTTTGTAAAACTTTGTGGTGGCAGCGCGGCAGATATTGTCGTCATTCCGACGGCGAGCCGTTTGGTCGACACCGGTGATCGCTATGAAAAAATATTCGGCGATCTGGGTGTTGCGAAAGTGGAGTCGATTAATTTCGATACCCGACGCGATTGTTCAGAACCCAATCGGCTCGAACGCATCAAGCAAGCTACCGGTATTTTTATCACAGGCGGCAACCAGTTGCGTTTGACGACACTGATTGGCGGAACACCAGTCGCAAAACTGATTCGTACGCAAAATGCCGAAGGCGTACATGTTGCCGGCACCAGTGCAGGTGCCAGCGTGATCAGCGAGCACATGATTGCTTTTGGTGAAGAAGGTTCTTCGCCGATAGCAGGTTCGGTTCGTCTTGCGCCGGGTTTTGGTTTGACCAACCGTTTCATCATCGACCAGCATTTCCGTCAGCGTGATCGTTTGGGACGTCTGGTAACCGCGCTTGCTTACAACCCGTTCGCCATTGGCCTGGGACTGGATGAAGACACAGCGGCATTCATCGGTCCCGACAATACGGTTGAAGTGGAAGGCAGTGGCGGTATTACCGTGGTTGACGTAGGTAATCTGACATTCTCCTCTATGGACCAGGTCAATGAAGGTGAGCCGGTTTGCCTGCTGGGGCTGACCGTGCACATACTTGTTGCAGGTGCCACTTTTAATTTACATACTCGAAAAGCGACTGCCGGAAATTTAATTACACCTTTAACCTAGGATTTTGCCATGCGTATTCTCGAACGTAATGTTTTTGTCGGACCGTCCTTGTATGCGCATTTTCCGGTGATAAAACTGGAACTTGATCTGGGTGAAATGGAAAAATGGCCAACGGCAAAACTGGGTAATGAATTTGTCGATGGCTTGGTCAATGCCTTGCCCGGATTGAATGAACACGGTTGTTCCTATCGTGAACCCGGTGGTTTTGTTCGGCGAATGAAAGAAGACGAAGGTACCTGGCTAGGCCATGTGCTGGAACATGTCGCGATCGAATTGCAGAACATGGCCGGTGAAGATGTCACGTTCGGAAAGACACGCAGTACCGACAAACCTGGCGTCTACAGTGTTGTTTACGAATACGCTCAAAAAGACGAAGGCATTGCCGCCGGCGAATTGGCGCTGAAATTGCTGACATCCTTGTTGCCGGCTGCATTGCAAACCAGCGGCTTGTTGCCGGAAGACTGGAATTGGCCGAGCGCCCGAGACGAGTTCATTCGCTTTGCGCAACGCCGCGCGTTGGGGCCTTCGACCGCATCGATCGTTAAGGCCGCCGAAGAAAGAAACATTCCCTGGCTGCGTTTGAACGAGCAATCATTGGTGCAGTTGGGGCACGGAAAATATCAGCAACGCATCCAGGCGACCATTACCGGAAAAACCCCGCACATCGCCGTTGAACTGGCGAGTGATAAGGAAGAAACCAATAAAATTCTTGGTTCGCTTGGTCTGCCTGTGCCGCGTCAGGAATTGGTGCAAACCGAATCGCTGGCAATACGCGCTGCACGTCGAATCGGTTTTCCTGTCGTTACCAAACCCTACAACGGCAATCACGGTCGTGGCATTTCGATTCGTTTGATGACGGATGACGAAGTTGCTGAAGGTTTTGCGAAAGCCAAAGAACATTCGCGTTCCGTGATCGTGGAAACTTTCATGGAAGGTGACGACCATCGTTTGCTTGTCGTGAATGGAGAGTTGGTTGCCGCTACCAAACGTACACCGGGTCACGTTGTTGGTAACGGTGTTCACACCATTTCGCAATTGGTCGATGTCGTTAACCTCGATCCACGCCGTGGTGTCGGCCATGAAAAAGTATTGACGCGTCTTGAGCTCGATGCACAAGCCAGCATGATGATGACGCGAGTCGGTTACACCGCCGATTCGGTGCCGAAAGATGGCGAGACAGTCTACCTGCGTTCAACCGCCAATCTTTCTACTGGCGGTACGGCGACTGATGTCACCGACGTTATTCATCCCGATAATCGCGATATGGCTGTACGTGCCATTCGTGCGATTGGACTGGATGTCGGCGGTGTCGATTTCCTGATTACCAATATTGCAGAAAGTTATCGCAATATCGGCGGCGGCATTTGTGAAGTGAATGCTGCACCGGGTTTCCGTATGCACGTTGCGCCTAGTGAAGGCACGCCACGTGACGTTGCTGGTCCTGTGATCGACATGCTGTTTCCGCAAGGTTCAAACGCACGCGTACCGATTGCTGCTGTTACCGGTACCAACGGTAAAACCACGACGGCTCGCATGCTTGCACATATCACTAAGATGGCCGGTTACACGCCAGGCTTGACGACGACCGATGGTGTTTATATTGATGGTCAGCGTACTGTGGAAGGTGATATGACTGGTCCGGTATCGGCGCGTATGGTGTTGTCCGATCCGCAAATTGATATCGCCATTCTGGAAACCGCACGTGGTGGCTTGGTGCGTGCCGGTATGGGCGTGAGTGAAGTAAACGTTGGTGCGGTATTGAATGTGCAGTCCGATCATCTCGGCATGAAAGGTATCGATACGCTCGAGCAATTGGCCGAAGTAAAACGCATCGTGGTCGAAGTGGCAAAAGATTGCGCAGTATTGAATGCCGATGACCCGAATGTATTGAAGATGTCGGGCTACACCGATGCAAAAATGATTTGCTACGTCACCTTGAATCCATCGCATGGGTTGGTACGCGAACATATTCGCGCCGGTGGTCGTGCGTGCGCGCTTGAAGATGGCGTCAATGGCCAGATGATCACGCTGTATGACAAGGGGAGTCATATTCCTTTGCTCTGGACGCATTTGATTCCAGCGACACTTGAAGGTCGCGCCTTGCATAACGTGCAAAACGCCATGTTTGCTGCAGCAATGGCGTTCTCGCTTGGCATCAAACTCGATGCGATTCGTCAGGGTTTACGTACGTTCGATACAACATTCTTCCAGGCTCCTGGCCGCATGAATGTTTTCAACGAGCATCCGTTCAAAGTGTTGTTCGATTATGGCCATAACGCGCACGCCGTTTCTGTGATGGCGGATCTTGCACAACGCCTTGATGTCACCGGACGTCGCATTGTCGTGCTGGCCGGACCGGGTGATCGCCGTGATGAAGATTTAGTCGCAATTGCCGATGCAGTGGCCGGGCGTTTCGATCATTACATCTGTCGTCGTGACGACGGCCTGCGTGGTCGTGATGGCGATGAAGTACCACGTATCCAAGCGCGTGCCTTGAAAGACAAAGGCGTGCCGGATTCTGCCATCTCGATTATTCCCGACGAGCAGGAAGCCATCGATGCCGCATTACGCATGGGACAGCCCGGCGATCTGATGCTGATTTTTGCAGATGCACTCGTGCGTTCGTGGAAACAAATCATCAAGTTCCGTCCTGAGGGCGCAGCGCCGGAACGCGTTGCGGTAGCTGCGGCTCCTGTGTCGGAAACCGTGGCCGAAGATAATTCCTTTGCAATGATGGAAGGCATTTCGCGTGATGAGCGCGGTATTTTCATATCACGCGAATCCGACGACTGATTCATGTCATCTGATTTATGACTTTGATTGGCGAACATGAAAAGCCCGCACAAGGCTTCGAGGATTCTCGTCGCCTGACGGGACCGAATTTATATTTGCCTGGCTGTGGCGTAGCGCTTGAAACACTGGGTGAAACGGTTCCGTCAGCGTATTCATTGACGGAATGGCAAGCCTTGGTCCTGCAAGCATGTGCACACTTGCAATGGACGTTGCCAGAATTTGTCATTCGCAGACACAAAACAGGTGCCAGCCTGGCTTTTTCAGCACCGGCCGATCAGCTTTACACAGGAACCGAAATCAATGAATGGGCCTGGTTAAAAGTTGCGAAATGCCAACAGGAAACCTATTCGCCGGCAGCGCCCAATTTGCTTGACGATGAAGTCGCATTTCACACCTTGCAAAGAATGGCAGAGGCCGAAGCCAATCCTCACCTAATTACATTAATCGAAGCCGCAGAGAAAAAAAATCTGCCGACGTTTTATGACGATGAGTTTTTTTCGATCGGCGAAGGGCAGGGAAGTCAAACCTGGCTGATTGAAGCCTTGCCTGGACTTGATTCAATTGATTGGCAAAAATCATCGACTATCCCCACGGCATTGATCACCGGTTCCAATGGCAAAACCACGACCACGCGTCTGGTGGCAGCAATGTGTCGTGAACAGGGCTGGCATACCGGGCATAATTGCACTGATGGATTGTTTCTCGACGGCGTGTGTTACGAAGAAGGTGATTACTCCGGCCCCATGGGCGCGCGTTCGATTCTTCGCAATCAACAAGTGCAGGCTGGTGTGCTTGAAACTGCACGTGGCGGGATTTTACGGCGTGGCCTGGCGGTGCAATCTGTCAATGTCGCCGCAGTGACGAATATCAGTGCCGATCACTTTGGTGAATACGGTATCCATGATTTATCCGGTTTGGCCGATGTGAAGCTTGTCGTCGCTCGTGCATTGGATGAAGCTGGTGTGCTGGTCTTGAATGCGGATGATGCCATGTTGATGCAGAAAGCATCTCAATTCAAATGTCGGCATGCGTATTTTTCCCTGCAGGAAAATAATCCGCTTATTGCCGAATTACAAAAAATCGGCGGCACTGTGTGCGAGTTGATTGATGGCCATCTTTATATTGATAAAAATGATCTTGGCGCCATTGACGATATGCCGTTAAGTATGAATGGTAGTGCTCAATACAATGTTGAGAATCTTGCGGCTGCAGCCTGTATTTCATATGGATTAGGTGTCGGTTTGCCTGCCATAAAAACCACTATGTACCGTTTCGGTTTGAGCAACAGCGATAATCCCGGACGTTTGCAACGGTGGCAAGTTGGCGGTGTGAATGTGTTGATCGATTACGCACATAATCCCGAAGGTTTGCATGGCTTTCTCAGCATTGTTCAAAGCCAGCAAGCTGCAGGACGATTGGCTCTGTTGTTGGGGCAGGCAGGCAATCGTGAGGATGATGATATTCGGGAGCTTGCAAAAGTGGCGGCCAGTTTCAAACCGGATACTATTGTCCTGAAAGATATTGATGGATTTATGCGTGGCCGCGAAGCCGGAGAAGTGGCCGTCATTCTTCAAGGCGCATTGCTCGAATATGGCATTCCTGAAAGCCGAATCAGCATTCAACTGAACGAGGTGGAAGCGGTGAGAACGATTCTGCAGTGGGCCGAAGCGGGCGACATCCTGGCTTTGCCGATCCATTCCACTGCTGGCCGTGCAGAAGTTGAAGCTTTAATGCAAACCTTAAATGAAATTAATTGGTGTGTGGGCGATAAACTGCCCGAGCGAATGGAGAAAATAGAATGAAAATGAAAATGAAATTGTCAGCAATTATTCTTTCACTACTTTTTATGGCTGGGCCGGTTCTGGCTGCAGACACCGTTGTTGTTGTGGTTCGTCATGCTGAAAAATCAACGGATGATCCAAAAGACCCGAGCCTGAGCGAGCAGGGTGATGCCCGGGCCAAGAAGCTTGCAGAAGTTTTGAAGAATGCCGATGTTAAAGCGGTTTATACAACTCAGTACAAGCGTACCCAGCAAACGGGATTGCCTACAGCCATGCAATCAGGATTGCAAGTGGAAGTGCGGTCGGCCACCAAAGAGAATGCCAAGTCCTATAGTTCCGATTTGCTGAAAGAAATACAGAAGAAGCATAAGGGTGAAACGGTGTTGATTGTTGGTCACAGCAATACCGTTCCAGAGATTGTAAAGGACATGTCCGGCGTGGACGTGGCGGCCATTGGCGAAAATGAATTTGACCGCCTCTATGTCATTACCTTGAGTAAAAAACCACGGGTGGTATCGGTAAACTACAAGCCTTGATCGTCGCTGTGGCGTAGGAGCGGTGCAAGCCGCGAATGGCCTGCGAAATAATCAGACGTAGGAACGAGCTCTGCTCGCGGAAATGCCTCGTCGCAGGTTTTCGCGAGCAGAGCTAGCTCCTACATTTTGGATGGTCGCACCATTCGCGGCTTGCACCGCTCCTACGGATGCTTACAGCGCTTCACGCAATCGCATGACTGGATACTTATTGAATTCTTCGTCCCAGGATGTGTGCAGGCGATAGAAAAAATTCAGTCTGGCTTGCGGGTCCTTCGCGAAGTCGGCATCTTCGGTCAGTTTCTTTTTGAAAGCTGCTGCTAGTGCGGGATCTTGCGCCAGCATTTCACGCGCCACTTCTTCTGCAACATAATCTTCCATGTATTCTTTTTGTTCAAAAACGTTGTTGAAGAAGCCCCAGGCCAGTAATGAATCGGGCGCCTTTGCTTCGAATAAGGCCATGATCAATTTGGACTTCGGCTGACTCAAGGGTACATACAGGCTGCCCTGCTTGATGTCACCGGGTTCGGCTTTCCACTCGCCAGTAAGCGTCAGGCGTTGATGGCTTTCAACCGATTGCCCGGCTTGCTTGCTGGTCTCGGCACGGAATGCTTCCAGCTTCGCTTTGCTGATGGCTTTATCCAAGACATTAAAACTGATGCCGTGTTGCTTGAGCTTTTGTGAAACAAAGGCGGCATGGGCGGGCGGGACAATGTAAGCGGCAGGCATGTCTTCAATATTGCCTGCAATGATGTCGTCACGCATAGGCATTTTCCAGACTTGCGGTTTTTCTTCGTCATAACGAGTCATTAACTGGCCGGAGATGTCGGAGGCTGTCCGCGAATATTCATAACCCAGAAAGTCGATCGTGCGAGTCTTGTTGGTTACCGCGTAATCAAGTACTTCTTTTTGTCCAATATTCTTTTGTGACCTTTGATCGGCCCGTTCTGCAATAGTTCGCCATTGCTTGCCATGCTCGGCAGTGAGTCGCAGCATGGCATCGATGGTATTGCGGGTAATACGAACCCGTGTTGCATAGTCTTTCCAGGAATGGGTTTCCACCAGCATGCCGAAGCGATTCCGCAGGTAAAAATAGCCCGTCGAAAAACGCGGGGATGCAACGCCATCAGTAAAGCCCGAGCTGGGGTCGTCATTCACATTGAATGATGGGTAAAACCCGACGGGTAGCGAGCCTTTCGTTTTTAATTCGGCTAGCACATCGGTTTTCAGGGCCAGTCCGGCTTTTCGTAATTCCAGATCACCCGCATTCACGGGTTCTATTTGAATCGAGATATCGTGTTGGAATTTAGCCCCATCTGTTACATGCAGGTCGATATAGGCAATCGGGTCCCATTCGTTGACTAATCGCAGCATGGCCTGCATTTCCGGTGTATCGGCTTTTGCGTAATCCCTGTTCAAATTGAAGTTTTGCGCTGTCGTGCGCCAGCCCATTTCTTCCGGGCCGCGTTGATTAGGCCGGTTCCAGGCAGCGAAGCGTTCATGTCCGTCGATATTGAATACAGGCACAAAAACTAAAACCTGCTGTTTCAGCCAGCTTTTTTCATCATTGGCTTTCAGCGCATCTCGTAAGGCAAGAAAACCGGCATCCTTTCCGTCAATTTCTCCGGAATGAATGCCACCTTGAATCAGCAATACCGGTATTGCTTTGGCTTTCGCGGCTTTAGCGTCCAGTACGCCGCTACGTGAGGCGACCAAAGCAAGCATCGGGCGATTTTCCGGCGTCCTGCCAAATTCTATGCAGCGCAGCGCTTTTGGGTATGCTTTTTGAAATTCGTTGCAGAGTTGGATGACTTCATCGTAGCGACCGGTTTTTCTGAATCCGCTTTTTTCTGCCGTGGTTTCCAGTGTCGGTGTTGCTGAATATGAAACGGCTGGAAAAAGAATGCACAAGCCAAACAAAATATTACGCAGCATGATGGTCATCCGTGGAATTTGCTGGATGATGCCTGAAATACGCCAACTTCAATAGTGACGAAAGTTGTCCCAGACGAAAGAAGGCTTGATCTTTAGGGAGTTGTGAGTCTTGTCTCAATACCAACAGGAACTGGAATGCCGCTTATGTGTTGTTGAGCTCCGACTGTCCGCGGGTTTCTTCCCAACAATTCGGGCAGTCGGTTAACCCTTGGAATATTGTCGTATTGAAGCAACTCCCAGTGGCCAAAAGAGAAGGGTGAGAAGTGCAGTAAATCGCATAGATGGCTACCTATTCTTGCCAGCGCGGCAGGTATGCGAATACAACGAGCCGGCTCGGCGGCATGATCAAGGCGCATGGCTTGCATATACGTGGCGATGTCGCGCAGTTGCAAGCCACCCAGGTCAAATTCGCGCTGGTCCTGCCTGGCATTGGTTGCTATCGGAAACTCGACCAGTTTCGCCAATGCTTCACCCAGATCTTCGACATCGAGCACCGCTATTTTCCCCATGGCCTTGCTTGGCAATAAATGCACCGGCAGATGTGACAATCGACGAATCCAGCTTGCGCCGAAACCGCCACGGCCATCGAGTAGTGAAGGACGTACCAGGCAGTAATCAGCACCACTCATGCCCAGTAATTGTTCGGCTTTGAATTTGGTGCGCAGAAAACCACTGCGATGATCATGATTCAAGCCGAGTGCCGATACATGTATCAGGCGAATATTCTTTTGTTTGCAGGCTTGTGCCAGCGCCATGGGGGCGTGCAAATGAACGGCTTCATAGGTCTCTTTTCTACGTTCGCGCAAAATGCCCACGCAGTTGATGACGACATCAATATCTTCAAGAGCCGTGCGCCATTGTTCGGCATAAGGCATTTGCTCGAAACGGACCTGTCGACGTTCACAGTTTTGAGCCGTTTCTTTCAAACGCTTTTCAATGCGTTTTGGGTGTCGGCTACCGATAACTACTTGATAATTCAGCTTCAGCAGTGCATCGACTGCGTGGCGCCCAATAAAGCCAGCACCGCCCAAGACCATGACTTTAATGACTTTTTCCATGTCAGGTTCTCTTAATTCTGTTTAGCTGAAAAATTCAGACATTTCTGTCTTGACAGAAATATATGTCGAAACTAGAATAAATGCAAGAGGTAGGGGAGTTGAATGGAAAACGTTGCCGAATATGTTGTGGATACGCTAAGCCCGATACGTCGGCGCTTTGTCATGCATTGGGGCGAAATGGGTTCGCGTTGGGGTGTTAACCGAACAGTGGCGCAGATACATGCTTTGCTTTTTTTGTCGGGGCGTCCGATGCATGCCGAAGAAATCGCAGAGGTATTGCAGGTTGCACGCTCCAATGTCAGCAATAGCATTAAAGAGTTGCAGAATTTAAATCTTGTCCGGGTCATCCATATTTTTGCCGACCGTCGCGATCATTTTGAAACATCGAAAGATGTCTGGGAATTGATGAGAACGGTGGTACGTGAGCGAAAATCACGCGAATTCGATCCGACCGTGGGCATATTGAAAGAGTGCATGGCTGACCCCGGTTACGCTACCGAAGATAAAGATACCCGCAAGCGGATCGAGGATACCTATGGATTGATGGTAGCCATGTCGTCCTGGGGCGAGGAAATGCTGAGACTCGAGCCAGCTACATTAATGAAAGTCATGAAGCTGGGAAGCAAGATTCAAAAGCTGATGCGCGATGGTACGAAATGAATATCGCGTATCCCTTGCGGATTTATTACGACAATTCGTGTCCGTTATGCCGCACCGAAATGCATACGCTTAAACAGTACGACTACAGGCAGCGGCTGGTATTGGTGGATTGCTCGCCTTTGGATTTCAACGATGAATTTGCCGGGAATGCTGGTTACCACAGGTCGAAAATGATGCGTTTGATTCATGCGATGGATGCTAACGGGAGGTGGTTGATAGGGGTTCCTGTATTTGAAGCTGCCTATGGCGCAACCGGAATTACCGGTATGGAAAAAATGTGGTCCAACCCGATGCTCAGGCCAATCTGGGATCGTATTTACCCATGGATTGCCGATCATCGAATGGGCTTGTCGAAATTGGGGATTACCAAGCTGTTTGGCTGGATGGTGAAGCGTGCAGCCCAAAAGGCGGCGGCAAAAACGCTGGGATGCATCGACAATATCTGTGAGCTGGAATGACACCTCACTTATTTACGGCACGCCAGCAGAGCATCATTGGCAATATTGTCATGGCGAGTTTTTGCACGGCGCCATTGGGAATCTTGCAACTCTACTAACTACGGCTCTTGATTCCAATGCCTATGCGTACTCCGAGGTCGCAGAAAACTGCAGAGACTGCCTTGAATTGCCTGTGATAAGTAGTATTTGCGGGCTCATATTCACTGCTCCTGTCTTGGCAATATCCCGATGTTTCAATATTGGTGGGCCAGCCGTAGTCTATGCACTAGCTTTTTTGTTTGCATGCGCATTTTCACAAATGAGCTTGTTTGGTGGGCTGTACATCATATCCATTGCATTGATGGCAAGTTACGTATTTTGCAGGAATGCCTACAGCGTTGAAAATTCATAGCTTGTTTCCATATCAAAAAGATTGCCGGACACATGAAAAATACGCTTCGCCAGGCAACAAGAAACGATATTGCAGGCATATTCAAGGTGCGCTACGCCGTTTCTGAAAACAGATTGCCTGCAGGTATTTTGGACGATGAAGATGTGCGCCGTGAAATTGAAGACACTGGCCGTGGCTGGGTAATAGAAGCTGATGGAAATATCCTCGCTTTCGCTATAGGCAATAAAGAAAGCGGAAATATATGGGCATTGTTTGTTGCTCCTGAAGCAGAAGGGAATGGTTATGGCCGCCGATTGCATGATCACATGCTTGCATGGCTCTGGTCGCAGGAGTTGCAGAAGCTGTGGCTTACGACGGGGCCCGGCACGAGAGCTCAATATTTCTATGAGATGTTAGGTTGGCAAAAAATAAAGCTGACTGAAAAGGGCGAGATACAATTTGAAATGGATAGATCGTCAATCAAATAGATAAGCATGATATTTCAAAGAATCCAGCGTCTTTCGTATAAATAATCAAAATCAGGGCGACAGCATTTTGCGACTTTTTCAGCTTCGCCAGATAGAGTAGTTACACGCGCCCGCCATGACTCGAATCCGGTTGAAGCTTCTACCGCGGCATACCAATAGGGCGCCCAGACACCATCACTCTCGCGGTGACCGGGCGGCCAATGCAGCATGCGGTCGGTGAATTCAATATTCAGGTGTTGGCAGATAGCACAAAGATATTTTTCCGGTGAACGCAGAAAATCACCGGCATCTATAATTGGGGGCGTTATGCCGGTCGCCACAATTATTTCATCATATAGTTTTCTTTGTTGCGGTATGCCGATGTCTTCAGGAGTTACTGTTGCACGGCTTTTTATATAAGACGCCACAACTTCTGCCGGATCGCGTATCAACAAAATATTGCTCAGCTTCGGAATCCAGCTGCGGTCGTAATCCGGCAACAAATGGTGAGTCATGTGTTTTTGATACCAAATGGCTTCGCTGCCAGGCGCTTCACCAAGCAAACTCGAAACTACTTTCCTGTAATCGGGTTCTCCCGCAGCAATCACTTCATCGCGACCGGGATGGTCCAATTGGGTGTCGGATAGAAATGCTGCATACAAGGGTTCATCGGATACCGCACAATCACCGCGATTTTCCCAGGCTCGCATCATTGCGGTCGAGATGTTTCTCGGTCCGCTCCACATCGCAATACGAAGTGGCGTGTTCATGGATGTGTTTTGCTTCGCGATGAAACATCGCGTTTAACCAATTCCTGATAAAGCGACTGCAGTCTTTCCACCATCGGACCACGAGCTTCACTAATAATCCGGCCATCAATCGTATGCACAGGCGCCACACCGGCAAAGGTGCCGGTAACGAAAGCTTCTTCTGCGCTATACACTTCGGTCAGGCTGAAGTTTTTTTCATAGACGGGAATGCCGGCTTCACGACAAACTTTCAGAACATTCGCCCGCGTTATGCCCGCAAGACAGTAATCTCCAGTAGATGTCCAGACTTCACCTTTTCTGACAATGAAAAAGTGGGTTGAATTACAGGTCGCTACAAAGCCATGCGGATCAAGCATCAGGGCTTCATCTGCACCCGCTTCAGTTGCCTGGATACACGCCGTGATGCAATTCAGCTTACTGTGCGAATTCAATTTTGGATCTTGAACATCGGCTGCACCACGTCGTACGTGTACGGTAAACAACTTTAAGCCTTTTTGGTGTACTTCTGGTCTGGGTGTCTTGAACTCCGGGATGATAACGATGGTCGCGGAGCCAATCGTTGCGCGTGGATCCTGATAGGGCGTACGTTTTACACCACGCGTTACCATCAGCCGCATATGAGCACCGTCGCGCATTTCATTGGCGGCCAGTGTGCTGTAAATCGCACGGGTTAGTTCCTTGCGATCAAGTCCGATATTCATAGCGATCGCTTTTGCACCTTCAAACAGTCTATCGAGGTGCTGATCCAGAAAGGCGGGGTGTCCGTCATGAATTCGCATGCCTTCCCATACGCCATCACCCAATACAAAGCCGCTGTCGAACACCGAAACGACGGCTTCCTTGCGAGGCTTTAATTCACCGTTGACATAAATCTGAATATTCTCATTGCGTATGTCATCACTGAACTCGTGGATGCTGTTTGCCATGATTGCCCCCATAATGCAGCAGATTGTGTGTCAATAATTTATTCGATTTGCATCTGTTCAAATTCATCGTCGGGTAGTCCGAAAAATGCCCAGAACGGGCTTTTCTGTTCACTCCAGCTGGTAGAAGCTTCTTCCAGAATGTCGATCAGAGTTTTGAAGTCTTCTTCATGGGCGTTGCGATAAAGATCGGCATTGGAGAAACAAATCACAAAGGCTTCAGACGCCAGCCAGCTTAGATCGCTCAAATAATCCGCCAATGCATCCCAGTTTTTTCCGAAGCTGGGTGGGAATTGAAGTGCAGCGGCAAGGATTTCAAGTGTCTGGCTTTTGCTGTGACAGTACTGCAAATCAATCGCGCAGTAGTAAGCATCGTTATGCTGCGATGCCAATTCGATGGCGTCCAGATCGGAGCCGGTCACAAAAAATACCCCGGCATTTTCAGCTTGTGTCAGCAATTCTTCCAGAGGTATTTCGTTCATGGATGTACCTCGAATTCGCGAAAGCTGTCGTAGTGGTCGTCGCTATAGTAATAAACCTCAACAGGGTTGCCGCCGGTAATAATGCGACGGGCACCACGATGATTTAGTCCCGGTGTTTCCACCGTGTATTCACGATAATAAGCACGTGATTTCTTCGGCAGCCGTTGTTCCCTGTTTTGAAATACTACGCCATCCTGCCGATGTGGAAATGGTCCTCCATGGCCAATCAAGTTCAACGTGGTCTTTGCTTCCGGAGGTAGAAAGTCAGGTAGCTCGGTCGTGCTGGTCTGCGGCAAAGGGGCGGGTGTCGGCAAAGACTGGATGCTTGATGACGAGGTTGGTGATGACAAAACAGTGGCCACTTCGTCCTGACCTGCTGATGGTTGCCCGAGCCAATAGACAGCTGCAAAGGCCGCTAATAGCACTATCCAGCCATACTTTTTCAACATTGAGGAATACCTGTGATTGGCAAAATACCCGATCAAGTCTAGCAAGCAATCCGGGGACTTAGAACTAAAGCACGCCCGGCCCGTGCGATAATACGGCATGAATAAATTTACCGAATTAAAGGGTCTGGCCCCGAGTCTGTTGCAGGCTGTCGATGCACTGGGCTATACCGAAATGACCGAGATCCAGGCCGGTGCCTTGCCATTAATGCTCAATAGCCAGGACATTCTGGCGCAGGCTAAAACCGGCAGCGGAAAAACCGCCGCTTTTGGTCTGGCCTTATTGTCCAAACTGCAAAACGAGCAGGGGCGCTTGCAAAGTCTGGTGTTGTGCCCGACGCGCGAATTGGCCGATCAGGTCAGTAAAGAGATCAGAGCCTTGGCGCGTTTTATTCCGAATGTGAAAGTGTTGAGCCTGTGTGGCGGCATTCCCTTGCGTCCGCAATTGGCATCGCTCGCACATGAGCCGCATATCGTGGTGGGTACGCCGGGTCGCATTCAGGAATTGATTGACAAGGAAGCCCTGAAGCTTGACGCATTGCAGTCAGTCATCCTGGATGAAGCCGACCGCATGATGGACATGGGGTTTCTGGATGCTGTCAAAAGCATTTTGAAGAAAACCCCGAACACAAGAAACACCTGGTTATTCTCGGCGACCTATCCCGAAGAGATTCGTGCGATCAGCAAACAATTCCAGAAAAACCCGACAGAAATTACCGTTGAAAGCCAGCACGACGATAGTGTGATCCAGCAATTATTTTATCAGGTGGAACCAAACGACAAACCCGATGCCGTGATTGCCTTATTGCTGGAGCATCAGCCTGAAAGTTGTCTGGTTTTTTGCAACACCAAAATCGACGCTAAAGGCTTGACCGATGTTTTATGGAAACGCGGCATTTCGGCCATCGAACTGCATGGTGATCTTGAGCAGCGTGATCGTGATGAAACGCTTGTGCAGTTTTCCAACGGTAGCAGCCGCGTGCTGGTCGCTACCGACGTGGCGGCCCGCGGCCTCGATATCAAAGCCTTGCCGATGGTGATCGCTTATGAACTGCCAAGCGATGCCGATATTCATGTGCATCGTGTTGGACGTACCGGCAGGGCGGGTGAAACTGGCTTGGCACTGAGCCTGGTATCCAGTCGTGAGATGGGGCGCACCTCGAAAATCGAAGAGATTATCGGCACACCGATTAGCTGGACCAGGCTTCTGAGCCGGGGTGGTTCCTTGTCTATGCCGGCGCCTGCGATGAAGACATTGGTCATCGATGCAGGCCGTCAGGATAAATTACGACCGGGTGATGTTTTAGGGGCATTGACTGGCGTCGGAGGATTGAAGGCAAACCAAATCGGCAAGATTGATGTATTTGCAACGCGTGCCTATGTCGCCGTTCAATCCAGCTTTATCGATAACGTGCTTCAGAAATTGCGGGCCGGTAAAATCAAGGGTCGCAACTTCCGTGTCCGGAAACTTTAATTGTCATGAGACTGAATAAATTTATCAGTGAATCGGGGTTGTGTTCACGGCGCGAAGCCGATGAATTGATTGATGCAGGTCGTGTAAGCCTGAATGGCGAGATTGCCGAGAAGGGCGCTAAATGGCTTGAAGGCATGATCGTTTTGGTTGACGACAATGAAATCAAACTCAAGGTCGTTCCAAAAAACAAACGTCGCCATGTTTATATCGCCTTATACAAGCCGGTCGGCATTACCTGTACTACCGACGAAACCGTAAAAGGCAATATCGTCGATTTTGTCGATCACAAGGAACGCATATTTCCGATTGGACGTCTGGACAAGGATTCCGAAGGTCTGATTTTAATGACCAGCAATGGCGATATCGTCAATAAAATCCTGCGTTCGGAAAATAATCACGAAAAAGAATATTTGGTCGGTGTAACGCAGGCCGTCACGGATGAATTTTTGCGAGCCATGGCGCGTGGCGTGCGAGTGCATAACGAAATCACCAAACCCTGCAAGGTGTATAAATTGGCGAAGTTCGGCTTTCGTATCATTCTTACACAGGGTCTGAACCGGCAGATTCGCTTGATGAGCGAAGCGCTCGGCTATAAAGTAAACCAGCTGCGTCGTATCCGAATTATCAACGTCAAATTGGGAGCCTTGAAGCCAGGCGCCTGGCGCAATTTGACGGATGCAGAATTAACCGGCTTGTTGCCGAATTTCAAGGATTGGTGAGGGTTTTATGTCTTTAATGCGTATTTTTTCTTCCGGTATTCTGCTGCTGGTTTCATTTCATTGTATTGCATCTGCAAAAGCGCCAGCTTCCGCGCAAATACCCGGCAATGCGATCGAGTCGGCTTCCGGCATGAGCTATATGGTGTTGCAGTCGGCAAAGCCCGGAGCAAAATCGATTAAACCGGACTTTTTCGAATATCGCGTGACATTGTGGACACCCGACGCGGCTGGAAAATTGATTCCGAAAGAAAGTGGCATCTTGCGTGCAAATTTCAAATCCGTTGCGACATCATCGCCTGCATTGGCTCGGGCTGCTTTAATGAGCTTGGCCGGTGAAACTCGACGTTGGTGGTTCAGCGCGCCCGGTAATTCTGCCCAGACGCAAATTATTGATTTAACCGTCATAGCTAACGTTGATCCGGCGCCGGCACCGTCCGATGTGGCTGCAGTTCCGGTGACGGCCAACAAAACAGCCAGCGGGCTGGCATATCGCATTATCAAAAAAGGAAGCGGAGCAGGACACCCGACTTTGCAAAGCGTCATCACGATTGATTACAGCGGCTGGACGCCGGATGGAAAATTATTTGACAGCTCCATAACGCGTGGCGACAAAGCAGTTTTCCCATTGAATGGTTTGATATCCGGCTGGAAGGAAGGCTTGAGCTTGATGAGTCCCGGAGACACCTATCGTTTCTGGATTCCAGGTCATCTGGCTTACGACAGTATTCCCAATGCCAATGGCCCCAAAGGCATGCTGATATTCGATGTGACTTTGTACGGGTTCGAGTGATTTTATTTTCAGGTCAGAAATGAACGGTGCCTTGAGCGCTGCAATCGATTGCATTTTTTGATGATCCCCATGGGGGCAAGACAGTCGATTAAATTAACGCAAATTGAGGTGGTCTACTTTTTCATTCAGTGTGCCATCGAGTTCGAGAATGGCAAATGTGTTGTCATCATTGTCGTAAAGCACGGCAACCTTGGGTTGGAATAATGTGCGGCGAATGAATTTTAATTGCCAACCAAATTGTTCGAGGCTACTTAGCGCGATTAATTGATCTTCATTGAGTTCGCGCTTTAATTCGTTGCTGCGCTCTTTTTCAAGTCTACGACGTTCATGGTCAGGCATTTGGCTTCCCCTGTTGAACAACATGAAGCGAATAGCGCGTTAACTAGGGTAATGCTACGTCTAAATCGGCGTCGCGGGAATGGCTTGGGATAACCAATCACAGGCAGATTGGCCGGCCAATCTGCCGCTGGCCATACTGGCAGTCAATAAATATCCGCCGGTAGGTGCTTCCCAATCCAGCATTTCGCCTGCGAAAAATACACCGGGTTTTTCGGTGGACATCAGGTTTTTATTCAAGGCATCTCGCGTAACACCACCTGCGGTACTAATGGCTTCATCCATTGGTCGCGTTGCAGTCAATGTGATTGCACAGAATTTAATCGCCCGGATTATTTTTTCGATATCCTGCCAGTCTTGCTTGTTTAGTGTTTCGTAAAGCAAACCAATTTTCACGCCTTCCAGCCCGGAGTGGCGTCGCAGGTGCTCAGTCATCGAGCGTTTGCCGCGAGGTGAGCCTAAATCCTTGCGCAGACGTTCGATGCTTCGGCCCGGACATAAATCACATACCAATTCGGCAACACCATTTTTTTCGATGGCGTTTCGCAAGTCTGCCGAGACCGCGTAAATCACGCTGCCTTCAATGCCGGTTTCGGTAATGACGAATTCACCTTGCAGGCTTTTTTGTCTGTTGTTCGCATCAAAACTGGAAATAACAACAGGCTTGATCGGTGCGCCGGCAAATCTTTGTTTGAAATGCTCGCTCCACGTATGTTCAAAACCACAATTGCTGGGTTTCAAATCATGTACATCAATACCGGCATTTTGTATCCATGGAACCCATTGGCCATCACTGCCGAGTTTTGCCCAGCTGCCACCGCCCATCGCAAATAGTGTTGTCTGTGGCGAAAGTGTTTTCAAACCTTCGGGAGTTTCAAAACACAATTCATTTTTTTCGTTCCAGCCGATGCAACGATGATGCATATGAAAACGCACCCCGTTTTCGCGTAGTCGGCGGACCCAGCTGCGCAAGAGCGGGGCGGCCTTCAGATCGGATGGAAATACCCGTCCCGAACTCCCGACGAAGGTCTCGACTCCATAAGTTCGTGCCCAGGCACGTAGCGCATCGGCATTAAAATCTTCGAGCCATTCGCGCACCCAGGCGCTTTGTTCACGATATCGACCTACAAACGGCTCGAAATCTTCTGAATGGGTCAGATTTAATCCGCCTTTGCCGGCGAGAAGGAATTTTCGACCGACCGACCCCATCGAATCAAAAACTTGGGCCCTGATACCTTGATTTAAAGCGGTTTCAGCCGCCATCAAGCCAGCAGGCCCGCCGCCGACGATGGCTAAAATAGGCTGGTTTGCGTCTGGGGTTAGGTTGAAATCTGGGTTCAAAAGACGGTTTCCGGGAGTCGGGCGGGGCAATTATGGTGCTTTTCTGAATAAATCGCTGCTTGACAAGTGCAAAATGGTTTGGAATCGCGTATTGTTCGCCTACTGTTTTTGCTTGGGTCACGGTGCATTGTGACCCGATGCGGTAGATCTACTGGTCCGCTACATCGCTTCAGATCACTCCATGCAAGCTCAGTAACGGCGTAA
>JBOHYH010000355.1:0-2572 GCA_050737775.1 Arenimonas sp. | reverse complement strand
ACATATTTCTTACCGACTTGAGCACAGCGAAAGTAAGCATGAAATTCAGGGCGACACTGAGCGCCAATAGCGTCAATGTGAAATAGATTATTTTGCTATCCATTTCTTGTTCTCTCAGGTTTCAGGAAACAGTAGTGTGACAATTTCATGAAATTGAATCGCCAGTATCGTCAATATCAAGGCCAGCCCGGCAGTCAGCAACTTCAACTGAAATGTCAGGATTGATTCCTCGCCGGAATAGCACAGGTAAAATGCGATACATGCGATCACGATGACATTGCGCAGCAAATCAAATATCGAAACCGAGCGTCCGGCTTCGCCAAAACAGCTGCATTTCACGATGCCTTCCTTTCTATATTGATAAGCGACGGCACCGGTAAATACCAAAAACAAAAGCAATGACGCCAGCATGCCAAAATAGCTGGCATTCACATCCAGCAAAACAATGCCTGCAAGCAGCCACTCCACGGCAATGATCGCAGGGGCCAATTTCTTGCTTGTACCTAGCCCCAGGCCGAAAGATTCACATAGGTTCTTCCTGAATTCGGAAAACGTTTTCATTTTTCCCATAGCGGCAAAAAATAAAAGAAAAGCGATAAAGAACCGGAAAATTTCCGCGATATAAACCTCGCTGTTCATGGCAGAAACTTCGTTTCAGTCCAGCTAGGAATGAAACCGTCGTTTCGTTTCTGACGAATCTTCATGCTATCGCTGCATACCAACAAGACATCGTTCCACGGTTCATCAGCGGACTGACGCAGCCCGCCACCTACCATGCCCTGAAGTACCTTGGAGATATCCCATGCCAATTTTTCAACCTCGTGATCTCGTCGAATATTGAGGCCGATTTCTTCCATCTGATGACCAGTAATGGCGTAATTGTGAGAATGGTAGCCAAACATCAGCTTGGTTATGATTGCCTGACGGAATTCATTCGACTTTTCAGGTAACTGAAATTTCAGCAGTTCTTCACCGATCTGCTTCAATTCCAATGTGGTCCGGTAAAATCCCGTCAAGGTGGGCGGGAAAATGCTGTTGCATAAGATTGATAGCGACTGCAATCGGGCTTCCTCGGAACTCACACCAAACCAATCGGCACTCATTTCACTAAACAATTTTATATCGAGACACGAAAATGCCGAGACCTCGCCTTCTGCACCAACACTGCCGTGCAGGTGCGGATCGATAGGCGAGAAAATGGCCAAATCGCCCGCAACGATTTCGTCAGCGGCCAATGCCAATATGGTGCAGGATGATTCGCAGTAATGCGGGATAATGAAGCCAAGGTGATCGGTGAATTGGCGTAGCAACAGGGCAATTCTTCTTGCACCGTTGACGACACCGCCACGACCTTGCAGCACGACATCAAGCCGCTCGACTTTGCCAATCTCCAGAAGCTGTTCGTATAAAACCGGCAGAATTTCGATTTCGAGATGAGATGCGGCAAAAACCAGCACTCTGCTGTTGCGCAGCGCTTCCAATTCCTTGATCTTCTCCAAGGCAGTAAAACCTAGTTGCTGCGGCACGATGCCCCCTTGATCAGATTTTCCGCCATGGCCTCTAGCATCGAAAATTGCGGAATCAATTGTTCAATGTACAAAAATTGGCCGTTGGGATTGTTTTCCAGAAAGACGTATTCATTTTCAGGAGTGACGATGAGATCCAGCGCACTGAAATTCAAACCATAGCTCTTGACGAAGTCAAGACAGCGCTGCCGTATTTCCTGTGGCAGTTCGGTTGCTTCATACAAAATTTCAGCCGACATGTCTCTTGAGTCGATTGCTGTTCTTGCATCGTCCTGCGAATGGATCTTTGCTGCAAACAAGCGTTCACCGATAACCGTGACCCTCAACTCATACTGTTTGGCAATGTATTCCTGGAAGTGACAGGCAAGCTCACGAACCGAATCGAGGCAGCCCATCATTTCGTTGGTAATGATGGTTGTCCCGATTCCGTCGACTATCCTGTATTCCTCATCGACCTCATCGGCAGCCAGGCCCGGAGTAGACATGGACTTGAATATCAAATCGCTTTTTACTGAGCCCTTGAATGCTTTTACATGTGTCGGGGAATTGGTCACGATCGAGGCGGGGACGCGAAACCCCATTCGCATGGCGCGTTGCAACTGCTCGCCCTTCCACATGGCCCCGCGCAAAGACAGCGGGTGACTTATCCAGTAACAATCAAGCGAATACAGCAATCCAAGCAAGGCCTGCTCGGTTTCCAGCTTGGCATAAGCCAGTTCCTGTACCGTCAGATTGTCGCTGAGAAAGGCATAGTCGGCAGGTTTCCTGAGCCACACTGCCCCCACTTCTGCCATGTCAAGCAACTCACCCGTAGGTAGATGGCAAACCGACGTACACCATTTGTCGGACGAAAATGTCTGGCAGATCTGGTAATCGCGGGGAAAGGAATCCAGATTTATCCTGAATGGACGAGAGTTTCTGGAAATCAGGATTGGCGAGATTAAATCGGCATGAACATCAACACTATTGGTGATAATCAGAATTTTTTTTACCATGAACCAATCCCAAGAATATCGACAAAAAAGCCTTGCCCGCGAGGGCAAGGC
>JBOHYH010000354.1:0-1137 GCA_050737775.1 Arenimonas sp. | reverse complement strand
GGCCAGTGCGCCGGGCATCATGACTTACGGTGTCGCAAAAGCGGGGGTGGTGGCATTGTCAGAACAATTGCGGGCCGAGGTTTTCGACAAGGGAATTCTGGTTGGCGTTATTTGCCCGAGTTTTTTTAAAACCAATTTGATTGATACGGCTGTCGGTAGTGACAAAGCCAGGAAAATGGCCTTGCGTCTGATGGACACCTCGCCTGATACCGTTGACAGCGTGGCCGATAAGGTGTTCGCTTCGGCCGAGCGCGGACAGTTCCTGATTTTGCCAACCAAGCATGAGCCGATGCGCTGGCGCATGAAACGCTGGTTCCCGAATATGTATTTCAGAATGCTGACCAAGCTTGTCAAACAACACACCAAATAATCGAGCAAAACTTATGACCTGGATGATTTACGGCGCGAATGGCTACACCGGAAAAATGGCAGTGGAACGCGCGATTGCCTATGGCCAAAGGCCAGTGCTGGCAGGTCGCAGTCTTGCTGCCATCGAACCATTGGCGAAAGAATATGGTTTGCCGGTGCGGGCCTTTGCACTGGACGACTCGAATGTCGTGAAAAAAAATCTGGAAGGCATGAAAGTGGTTTTGCATTGCGCCGGGCCGTTTTCCGCCACCAGTAAACCGATGTTGGAAGCCTGTCTTGAAACCGGTACGCACTATCTCGATATTACCGGCGAGATCAGCGTGTTCGCGCATTGCCATGAACAACATGAGCGGGCGAAGAAAGCCGGTATTGTGGTATTGCCGGGTTCGGGATTTGATGTGGTGCCGACTGATTGCATGGCCGCGATGTTGAAACGCGATTTGCCATCGGCAACGCATTTGGTGCTGGCCTTTGAAGCCGGTGGTGGACCGAGCCCGGGCACGGCGAAAACCAGTGTTGAAGGGTTGGGTGCAGGTGGTAGAGCACGCATTGATGGCGTTGTCACCAAAGTACCGCTGGCCTGGAAAGTTCGCACTTTCGAGCGCGATGGCGAACAGCGTACTGCGATGACAATTCCTTGGGGTGATGTTTATACCGCGTTTGTTTCGACTGGTATTCCGAATATCGAAACTTATATGGGTGTGCCGCCGTCAAGCATAAAAAACGTGAGACGCATTCGTGTGCTCGGTCCCATATTGGGGTTGGGCT
>JBOHYH010000353.1:0-6647 GCA_050737775.1 Arenimonas sp. | reverse complement strand
GCGTAGGAAGCACCGCAATAAAATTCACTTGTAGCTACGTTATAACCCGATTGACCCACGGCATTGCGAAGGTTAAACAGGTTGATGTAGTTTTCACCACGATTATCTTGTTGGTAATCGTTACGTTGACCCATCACGTCCCATGAAAAGTTGCGATCGCCCAAGGTGAACGAGCCTTCGAGGCCCAATTGCAGACCAAGTGCGTCATGGTCAGAGAGGATACGGCGCGGACCGGCGCCCGACATACGATAGCCAGCAAAGTTGATGTCTTCGTTGAACGGGTTGAAAACGCTGGATCCGGAAATCGGGAAAGTCCACTGCGGGCCAAAGCTGCCGTAGTTGGAAATTGACAATGGCACTGGTGCCAGTTGCTGTTGCGAGGTGCGCTTGGTGTACGAAGCACGTGCATAGGCAGAAATATTGTCGGTTACATCAAAACGGCCGGCCATATACAAGTTAGAGATCTTGCTTGGTTGTTTCAGGTAATTGACAGGAGCGAAGTTGTAACGTGCCGCATTTGTGAATGGTACGTATTGGGTTGGATCGTCGGTAGGACCGGTGCTTGGGGTGTTACGGTTCCAAACACGATAGTCACCCAAAGACGGCACAAAGAATACGCCGAATTCGCTGAAGAACGAACCGCACTGCGAGCTGGCAGAAGGATCGGTACAGCCAAGACGCTGGAATCTTGAAACGTCACGGTCGCCGGCAAAAACTGGCTCATATTCAGTGAAGTTTGCACCGAATACGACATTCGAACGTTCACCGGTTGCGCCGATGGTGACGTCAATGGATTTTTGCGCGCCGTCGCCAGGCGTATATTGGCCGTAGCTCAGACCAACCTGGGCGCCATCGAAATTCTTGCGGGTAATAACGTTGATTACGCCAGCAATTGCATCGGAGCCATAGATGGCGGATGCGCCGTCTTTCAGAACATCAATTCTTTCGATGATAGCCACTGGAATAGTGGTGAAGTCGACAATTCCGTCTTCAGCAACCCAACGCTTGCCATCAACGAGAACCAAAGTACGCTGTGGGCCGAGGCCACGGAGCGAAATCGTTTGGCCGCCGTCACTACCATTGGTTTGGGTGGTAACTGTGCTTAAACCAGACCCATCAGATGCGGTGATGGTGTTCAGAATGTCATAAACGTTTGTCAAACCCGTTTTTTGGATTTCTTCACGTGTGATGACTTGGATCGGTTGTGATGTTTCCGCATCAACACGCTTAATGCGCGAGCCGGTTACTTCGACGGCTGTAATTTCTTTAGCTTCGTCTTGTGCAAACGCAGAAACTGAAGCCAAGGAAGCTGTAGCGCCGACAAATAATGCGAATTTGATCGCACCAGACAGCTGATTAATATTAGACATTTACTCTCTCTCCAACGTTAGAGTTACTGACTCTAAATGAGTTCTAGGATAAAGCCTCGGGGTTCCTGTCCAGATTGGGCGGGAACCCTGGCTCCGCGAGCATAACGCAATTTTTACGTACTGCCAAACCCGTGAAGAGGGGGTAAAGCGTGCATTTATGCTCGAACCGAGTACTTGTCTGGTGCAAAAATTCTAATTTTGCTATTTTACCAATATTTTCAACAACTTACCTTGTTTCTAGCCTTATATCACCGGACATGGTGTTCAGATTTACGTGGCCGTCACCCACGCCCAGACGTGCATTGAGACTCTGGCCAGGTCCAAATTCTTCCTTAACAACTTTGCCGATTGCGCTGGAGATATCACCGCTGAAGCTTTCGATCTGAAATTGTGCAGAGCTGGTTTTAGGCAAGATCAGGCTCAGGCTACCGCTCACGGAGTCCATTTCGACACGACCATCACCTGCCAGGCTGGTATTGAAGCGGCCGTCGCCGGAGACAGAGTTGAAATGCAGTTGATTGAGCACCGGAGTATCCAGCTCCACATTTCCGGAAACCGTCTCGACCTCAAGCCTGCCATTGAGATGCCCCAGCATTTTGATATCGCCGCTAACGGTGTTGACGGTGACATTCGAGCTTGTCAGCTTGAGGCTGACATTGCCGCTGACGCTTTCGACCGAAAGCTTGCCGGGGGACGATGCCAATATCGTGCTGTTGCCGCTGACACTATCAATGGAGATGCGGGGTGCAGCACTGCCTTGCACATCGATATTCGCACTAACCGCTTCGAGCGCTAGCGCTGCCCTGATTGGCACCATTAGTTCAAGCTGTGTGGCTTCTTTTACATTGACGCCACCGCCCCAGCCAAACCAGCCTTTGCGTTCAGGATACTTCACCTTGATATGCAAACTGTGGGCATCGCCTTCAACCACCAATTTTTCGGCACCCTCGCCAAGTGAGCCGGTGATTTGTACTTTGGCCTCGTTCCAGACCCGGACCTTGATCAAACCACTAATGTTTTCCACACTGACCTCGCCATCGGCATTCAAGGCGCGCGTTTGATTGATTGGTGTAGCGGCGAATGAATTATGGGAAGTCGCCAAGACAACCAGGGCAACAGTGAATACTAACGGGCTAAACTTTTTCATAAGAAATCCTAGGTGTTGTGGAAGCCGCCGCGCGTTGGGTCAGCTGCAATCGTTGCAGGTAGGTACGGCGCAACATGGGAATAAGGTAAGTGGACTGTGGGCTTTGATTCAGGGCTTTGCGTAACTTGCTCGCCGAATCATCCAATAATTGCAATTGTGTTTTCACTTCCGGTGCCAGCTCGACAGAAGAAAACTCTTTCAGGGCGGCGTGATATTCGGTGTCCATGGCGTCGACTTCCCGTGAAACCACCTGCGCCTTGAGTGTATTGGTGTCTCCAGAGGAGACCGATGAAAACAGCGGCAAGGCAATTGCCGCAATGAATGCCAGACTTGCTGCCATGGCAAAACTTGACCAGGGCCGACGATTCTTGTTCACAGCCGCATGCTGGATGCTTGCTTGAATACCGGGCCATAAATCACGCTCAAGCTCGCGCTCCTTCGGCAAACCGCGCAATTGCATACGCAATTCGGCATCGCTTATTTGATGTATTGAATGATCAGCCACGATAGGCTCCCAGTTTTTCGCGTAACAGACTTCTGGCGCGATGCAGTTGTGCTTTTGAACTCCCCACAGCCATATCGCAATATTCCGCAATGGCCTCGTGGGTCCAACCTTCAATATCGAATAACACCAGCACCGCTCTGGCGCGCGCAGGCAGACTGGCAACCGCACGTTCCAGATCCATTTCCATACGGGTTTGATGGCTGGCGGTATCGGTGGTTCGCTCGAATATCAGGACGGCATCATCCTGCTCCAGATCTTCGGCACCCTTGCGCGAACGCAACTCCATCAGCGCAATATTTACCGCGAGGCGATGCAACCAGGTGGAAAAGGCACTTTCATAACGAAATGACGGCAAGGCTTGCCAGGCTTTGACGAAGGCTTCCTGCAAACAATCTTCGGCGCGCGATTGCGAGCCTCCGCATAAACGCCAAAGCACCGACATCAAGCGTTTGGAATGTTTTCGGTAAAGTTGCTCGAACGCTTTTTGATCACCACCACTGGCCGCCCGCACCAGGACGAAATCGTCTTCGCGCGAATCAGGCAAGGATTCGGTATGTGGGTAATCGTTGGTCACGGCGGCGTTTAGCATAAACACTCTGATGCCGGGGTGCAGCCAAAGGTTTAAAAGAAACCGGCGGCCAATTGCACGGTTTGCGAGTGTATGTCGGCTATATGCTCGACTTCCGGGCAATAGCCACCCGCCATGGAGATAGCCATTGGTAAGCCTGCATGCTGGCAAGACTGCATGACGAAACGGTCTCGCTGTGCCAAGCCGCGTTTGGTAAGCGATAAATAACCGAGCCGGTCACCTTCATAGGGATCGGCACCGGCCAGATAAATCACGGCATCGGGTTCAGCCCTGTCGATAGCTATCGGCAAATGCTGCGCCAGTTTATCGAGATATTCGGCATCGCCGGTGTGGTTGCGAAGTGGCACATCAAGATCTGAAGCCGGCTTGATGGCAGGGTAATTTTTTTCGGCATGCATCGAAAAAGTAAAAATGCTCGTATCGGTCCGGCATAACTCTGCAGTGCCATTACCTTGATGCACATCCAGATCGACGATCAATATTTTCCTTGCAAGATTTTTTGCCTGTACATGACGAGCGGCAACCACGCTGTCGTTGAATACACAGTAGCCGCCGCCGCGATCATAGGAAGCATGGTGCGTACCGCCAGCAAGGTTTACTGCAATCTTGTCGCCATTAATGGCCGACTCCAATGCCTGCATGGTGGCGCCGGATGATCGACGTGAGCGTTCGATCATTTGCACCGACCAGGGAAATCCGATACGACGCATTTCCTGTTCACCCGGATTACCCGTGCTCATTCGCTGGAGGTAGTCCGGACAATGCACACGCAACAAATCTTCATCGCTGGCTGCCATCGGTTCGATCAAATCGATATTCCAGGCTAGCGTGTTTTGTTTTACGCGTTCGTATAACAAACGGTACTTGTCCATTGGAAAACTATGGCCTTCGGGCAATGGCAAAACGAAGTGATGGCAGTAATAGGCTTTCATGGGCAGGCGTTTATCCCAGACATTAAAAACCCCCTCTTCCACGGGAAGAGGGGGTTGCGTCGAATCCCATCAAGCCAATTGCTTCGCAATCTTTTGCTGCTCGTCCAGCAAGGATTTCGGTGTGCGATCACCATAGCTTTGCAGATACTCGCCAATGGCTTCCATTTCTTCGTACCAGCCTTCGCGATTCACTTCCAGCAATTGATCCAGGCTGGCAGCATCGAGATTCAAGCCTTCGATATTCAAATCACTCGCGTTCGGCAAATTACCAATCGGTGTTTCTTTCGCGGAAGCCTGGCCCGTCACTCGCTTCAACATCCATTCCAGCACACGAAGATTATCGCCAAAGCCCGGCCACATGAACTTGCCATCACTACCCTTACGGAACCAATTCACATGGAAAATTTTCGGCAAGTCCGCACCGGGTTTGTCGAAACTCAACCAATGCGAAAAGTAATCAGCAAAGTTGTAACCGGCAAAGGGTTTCATCGCCATCGAATCACGGCGCACAACACCGACAGCGCCGGTGGCCGCCGCGGTGGTTTCCGATGCCATCGACGCGCCAACCATGACACCATGGGTCCAGTTGCGCGCTTCGAATACTAGCGGCACCAAGGATTCACGGCGACCACCGAATACGATCGCCGATAATGGCACGCCCTGCGCGTCTTCGGCTTTGTCGGTATAGCTTGGGCATTGTTTTGCGGAAACCGTAAAACGGGAATTCGGATGTGCGGCAGGGCCATTGGCCTTGTCGAAATCGCGGCCCTGCCAATCTTTTACCGGCACACCGTCCGGCAGACCTTCCCACCATGGCTGATTGTCGGCAGTCACGCCGACATTCGTAAAAATCGCATCCTTGTTCAACATCGACAATGCATTGGGATTGGTTTTTGCGCTGGTACCCGGCGCAACGCCAAAGTAACCGGCTTCCGGATTGATCGCATACAAACGACCATCGGCACCCGGACGCATCCAGCAAATATCGTCACCGACGGTCCAGACTTTCCAGCCATCCTGCTTGTAGCCATCAGGTGGAATCAGCATAGCGAGATTGGTTTTACCGCAAGCACTCGGGAATGCCGCGGCAACGTAATGGGTTTCGCCTTTCGGGTTTTCGATGCCGACAATCAGCATATGCTCGGCCAACCAACCTTCAGTACGAGCCTGATAAGAGGCGATACGCAGCGCGTGGCATTTTTTGCCCAGCAAGGCATTGCCGCCATAACCGGAACCGAAACTTTGAATCGAGAGTTCTTCCGGGAAATGCATGATGAAACGACGATCGGGATTCAAGTCACCAATCGAATGCAAGCCTTTGACGAAGCTACCCTCACGTTCAATACGTTTCAAGGCGGCTTCACCCATGCGGGTCATCATGCGCATATTCGCAACGACGTAAGGGCTGTCGGTAATTTCCACACCACAACGTGCGAGCGGCGAATCAATCGGACCCATGCAATAAGGCACCACATACATCGTACGTCCGCGCATGCAGCCCGCGTATAACTCGTCCATTTTCGCGTGAGCGTCAACCGGTGCCATCCAGTGATTATTCGGACCCGCATCTTCCTTGTTCGAAGTACAAACAAAGGTCAGGTGTTCGACACGTGCAACGTCGGACGGGCTGGAGCGATGCAAAAAACAATTCGGGTGGGTTTCTTCATTGAGCCTGATCAAATCGCCGGTAGTCAGCATCAACTCGACCAGGGAATTATTTTCGGCTTCGGTGCCGTCGCACCAGTGAATTTTTTCGGGCTGAGTCAAACGTGCAACAGATTCAACCCATTGGTTGAGGGCAGCAAATGAAGTGGACATTGGAAAAACTCATAGCTAAGGGAATTGGTGGCTTTTGACCCGGGACAATTCGGATAGAAAGCAATATGACAATTGTAACCGCTCAGGGGCTTGGCTTGCGTCTTACCCCATCAAATAAATGCAGCGACCAGGGCCGTTGTGCCAACACCAGACTCACGCCAACTCGTTGATTTGTAGGTAAAACAGCGTCCTGCACCAACATACTATCGAATTCTTCGGCAGCCTCTTCGAGCCGTAAGCCGATCTTGGCGGCCGATGCCGGGGAAACCATGCCACTGAGCAACAG
>JBOHYH010000352.1:0-7813 GCA_050737775.1 Arenimonas sp. | reverse complement strand
CTTGCATGCTGCGCCCTGTTTTTAGTGTGCTGGGCGCGGCAAGCAAGTGCCCCTACATTATCAATTCGATTTTGGCGGCATCACGACTTTTTCGCCAGCCTCGCCCGCACGGGCAACCTCTTCAAGCTGTTTCAACAACGGGTGGTTTGGTTCTACCGCCAAGCCTTGGCGAACAATACCGCCGCAGGCCGTATATCTCTCCAAACGACAAAGATCGTGAGACGCACCGGCGTAATAATTGGCGATATCCTGAATACCTTTCAATGCACGTGGATTGGCAGGATCTTTTTCCAATACTTTCCGGTAAAACCCCCAGGCGCTATCGTCTTCAGGCGTCGCCAGCTTTCTGCCGATATCTTTACCACTCGTAGTCAAATCCAGATAGTAGTCTGCCTGTTTCAACCAGGCGTCAAGATCGCCTTGCAAACCATCAATAGATTCCACTTCGCGGATGCCGGTACCATTCTGCGTACCTGTCACATCGACAATCGGATTCGATGTCGAACCATCCGTTGTTGCAATATTTGCGTCATCGGCACCCTTGTTACCCGACATCAACATCCAAGCGATGAGTCCTGCACCTAACAGACCAACCATTGATACCGTCGGGATCAACCATGCGGGTCTTTCGGCGGCCTTGGAAAGATTAACGCGCGTACGTTGTTGTGTGGCACCACTCCCCGACAGACGTCCATCACCACCAATTTTGCGCGCGGTACTCTGCTGTAACACCGCGCCTTGAGGTGCATTCGCCACCAGTTTTTGCATCGCCTCGACAAAAGAAGCACCGGTGTTGTAGCGCTCAGCCGGATTCTTCGCCATCAAGCCCTGAATCAATGCTTGTAACCATTCATAAGGTTCCGGCAGCACGGGAATGGGATGCGTGACATGCATCAAGGCAACCGTAAAAGGATCTGATGCCTGATAAGGCGGATGGCCGACCAGTATTTCGTAGAACATGGTGCCAAGACTGTATAAATCGGAACGTCCATCGACTGGCTCACCCCGTGCTTGCTCCGGACTCATGTAATCAGGCGTGCCGATCGATGCACCTGCAACCGTCGAACTATTGCTGCCATCCATCGCTTTTGCGATACCGAAGTCGGCCAGTACAACGCGACCATCATTGCGATACAACACATTTCCGGGCTTTACGTCGCGGTGTACAAAACCTTTTTGATGGGCGAAATCCAGACCTTGTGCAATATCGCTGATGACATCCAGGGTTTCGGCAACACTGAGCCCTCCTTCGGTCACGCGTTCTTTCAAGGTGCCGCCGGGAATATATTCGGCCGCCAGATAATAAACACCGTTATGGGTTCCGATGTCATACACCGTTACCAGATTAGGATGCTGCAATTTGGCGGTGATCTTGCCTTCGATTAAAAAGCGGCTGGCAAATTCGGCGTTGGCTGCAAGGACCGGCGACATTACCTTCAAGGCAACTTCACGTTCGAGCGATTTTTGCACGGCCAAAAATACCGAAGCCATACCGCCTTCGCCGATCGGGCGTAAAATGGTATAGCCGGGAATATCAATATCGACTGATTTGAGTAGTACCGTTGCGTTCAAAGCCTGTTCTCCGAAATCAGCATTGCGGTTGATTATGCCTATTTTTAAAGCCCATTTCTCGCTAAACGCAAGCTTTACGGCAACTGTTCGGGCCATTGCAAACGATTACCGGATTTTTGGGCAATCTTCTGCAACCGTGCCAGATGTAGAGCCTGTTCTTCGGCACTCGCCATTACAACTTTATTTGCACTTTGAACCTGCGTACTTATGCTGATATTTGCACGCTTCGCGGGCGGATCGTTATTGGATAAGCCCAAGTCACCCTGTCCTGCCGTCATCGTCAAGTAGACTTCACTCAACAACTCGGCATCCAGCAATGCACCGTGCAAGGTCCGGTGCTTGTTATTGACGTCCAAACGCTTGCATAAAGCATCCAGCGAGTTGCGCTGCCCCGGAAAGCGCTCGCGCGCCATGGCCAGGGTATCCAGCACCGAAGCATGATCCGACATTCGACCCCAATGCGGGCCCGCCAAACTCAGTTCGTAATTCAGGAATCCGATATCGAAATTGGCGTTGTGAATAATCAATTCCGCACCGCGAATAAAATCCAGAAACTCCTCGACCACTTCTGCGAATCTGGATTTGTCCGACAGAAATTCTCGACTCAGGCCAGTGACTTCCTGTGCACCCAACTCCATATCGCGTTCGGGGTTTAAATAACGCTGAAAAGTACGCCCGGTTTTCCGACGCTGGAGTATTTCAACGCAACCGATTTCGACAACGCGATTACCCTTCTCCCATGAAAGACCTGTCGTTTCAGTATCAAGCACCACTTGCCGCATCAGGCTGCCTCACTATTTTTTATTTGCACGGCTTGTTCACGTGCCAGTTCATCGACCCGCTCATTATCCGGATGTCCGTTATGGCCTTTCACCCAATGCCACTTTACGTGATGGATGGACGCAGCCTGCTGCAAGCGCTGCCACAAATCCTGGTTTTTTACCGGATCGCCCGCACTGTTTTTCCAGCCGCGCTTCAACCAGTTCGGCATCCATTCGCTGATACCTTTCAAGACATATTGCGAATCGGAATATAGTGAAACGTCACAAGGGGACCTCAAGGCTTCCAGACCTTGAATCGCAGCCATTAATTCCATGCGGTTGTTAGTTGTCAGCACTTCACCACCGGCCAATTCACGTTCACGTTTTTCATGCCTTAGAAGACATGCCCAGCCACCCGGGCCCGGGTTACCCAGGCAGGCGCCATCACTGTGAATTTCAACCATTTTTTTGGCCACTTCCGTTTTCATCCGGGGCTTACTCCTGGATTCAGGTTATAGGCTTTGCTAGCTTTACGAAGCGGCGTCAATCCAGCCACTCGCTTTTTCGCCACCAACAGGTGACCTGCATAAAAAATATTCATAAGTCCAGGTTTTGCTCGATAGCGCGGTACTTTTTCCTGCGGTCTTAACCACACAGGGCCAACTTGACTGAGTTTATTTATTTCCAGACCATATTTTGAGCACAGTGAATTCAAACGGGAAGTTCCAACCGGTTGGATCCCCTTGGTGCGCCAGCGCAAGCGAGAGGGACTCATAGAATTCAACCCCAGCAATACAAGCACGCCCTCCGGCTTCAGGCAGCGAGCAATCTCTTCAAACAAGGCTTCCGGATTCGGTGATGTCTCAAGCACGCACAGGCTGTAAATCAGGGAAAGCGAGTCACTGGCAATCGGTATCTGGGTATCATCGCAGCGAACGGCGCCCGAAAACCCTCTTGCATCGCGGTGCAGGCTCAATACCTGGGCCAACATATTGCCTGATAGCTCTCCGGGATAGCTGGCGCTGGGGCTCAAATACAAGCCGCTATGGCCGAAGACGCGGGTAATTTCGGGGATTGCCTGACGTTGAAACTGCTGCATCAATTGCAGCCCCAGCCGCTGGCTGAACCAATCAATGGCGGGATTACTGGCTTGACTGGATGGATGCAGGGAGGGCATGGTCTCAATTCTGCGGCAAACCGCGTTTCAGGTCACCCCTAAATGTTCAATCATTCCCTTAAATGCGAGGCTTTTCCCGAGTTTCAGGATAATTACCTCTGGACTTTGAGTAATGAGCTGGGACATGCACTCGTGATTGATCCCGGTGATGCGCAGATAGTCCTTCAAAAAATGCAGGGGGGGCTCAAACCCGTGGCGATTTTTATTACCCATCATCACCCGGACCATATTGCCGGTCTTCCAGAACTCCTGCAGCATTGCAATGTCCCGGTATATGCCCCGGAAGACTTGCGAATTCCATTGGCGACTCATCGTGTTAAGCACGACGATCAAATCTTCTTGCAAGACCTGGAACTGCATTTCAAAGTGATTGCAGTTCCTGGTCACACCCGAAGCCATGTCGCCTATTACGGAGGGGATTATCTATTTTGCGGCGACACTTTATTCAGTATGGGTTGCGGGCGTTTATTTGAAGGCAGTGCCGAACAGATGCTGCATTCGCTCGACTTGCTATCCGCCTTGCCCGCACAAACACGGATTTGCTGCAGTCATGAATACACTTTATCGAATGCCGCTTTTGCCGAAGCGGTTGAACCAAGCAATCCTGAACGTGATGTATTAGTCAGTGATATTCGCGAAAAACGTGCGAAAAATTTGCCGAGCCTGCCCTCTCGGCTGGACATTGAGCTGGCCTGCAACCCTTTTTTGCGCTGCGACAAGTCTGAACTCTGGCCGCAATGGTCCCGAGAGAGCCGGCTTGTGATACAAAACCGGCTGCAGGCATTTACTGCCTTACGAGCCTGGAAGGACACTTTTCGCTTATGAACTTATCCAAAAAATTATTTCGTTGCCTGATTATTTCGAATTTTTTGATTTTGTCGGCCTGCCAGATGCCGGTGAAACCAAACCGCGAAGTCGCCGATGCCAAGCCCGCTGTCAGCGAATCGTCCGCAGCACTAACTGAAACAGCGCCACAGGCGATACCGGAAGTCATCAATATCGTTGAGGCGCACGTTATCGAATCGCCTGTCACCACTGCAAACAATGGCAAACAAACCGGCGCTGCCGTTTTCGCCAGATTAAACAATAATTTTTCAGGCCCGATCTGCAATGACAGTGCAGCGATTACTCAATGGAAAAAGCGTTATGCGGGAAATCCGAAAGCATTCTCCCGTCATATGGGGGACATCCTGCCCCTACTCGATTATGTCAGTGTTGAAGTGGAACGTAGAAAACTGCCTGCCGAATTCGCCCTGATTCCGATTATCGAAAGCTGGTACCAGCCGCATGCCATTGGCACCGGCGGCCCCTCGGGCTTATGGCAAATGATCGGAACCACCGCCAAAAACCATGGCGTAAAAATCCAGCCAGGTTACGATGGCCGTTTTTCCGTCGTCGACTCGACCGATGCTGCGTTATCGTATCTGGGCACTCTGCAAAGCATGTTCAAGGATTGGCAGCGTGCAGTAATGGGCTATAACGCCGGGGAATTCCGGATACTTCGCGCCATAAGAAGCTCCGGCAATAAAAGCGAAGGGCAGGATCACTGGCCGCATGGCCTATCACCCATAACTTACGCTTACATTGCAAAGCTTCAGGCGCTGTCCTGCCTGATCAGCCAGCCTGAGAAAAATAATCTCTCGCTACCGAACTCGACGGAGTTCACGCCACTTGCCGCTATTCTGGTAAACAAAAACCTGAGCAGTCTCGATAGCATTGCGAAACGTTATCATCTGGATGTCGACATACTCAAAAAGAATAATCCGGCCTATAAGCGTGGCCAAATCGCTGCACAATCACCTCGCAGAATTCTGATGCCTTCAAATCTGGCTACTTACAGTTTTGAAACTGCACCGGAAGAAATACCTGGAATCACTTCGACCCCAGATGATGTCGTTACAAGTAACGCAAGCATAGAAAGCCATGATGGCAGCCATAAAGTAAAAAGTGGCGAAACATTGTGGTCAATTGCAAAACGTCACGGAGTAAGCATGAGCAATCTGCGCAAGTTCAACGGCCTTGGACGTAATGCCATATTGCGGATCGGACAAACCCTGAAGCTGAGCCCATGAATGCCGAGCATTCTCGCTCTAAAACAGAAAGAGCGTCAGCAGTTGGCCATAGTACCGTCGCTGGAAAAACAGGATTTCTACAATACAAAAAAAGCCCGGTTTCCCGGGCTTTTTTTGTATTGGAATCTTGCTTAGAGATTTGCTTCGAGTACCGTTACTTTGAATTCTTTGCGCAGAGACTTCATATAAGCATCGGCTTCCACCGCTCCGCGTGCCTGAGCCAACTGCTTACGGATGCTCTTGCGGGTTTCAGCATCGATCGAACTCACATCACCTTCTTTCACTGCGGTTACTTGAATCAACGCATAGCTATCGCCCTGCAATTTTGCAACGCCTACTTTTGCTGTCTTTGGATCCGGTCTCGGCAAGGAAAACGCCGTCTTGGCCACCTCGGCCAACTGAGGAATAGGTGGATTGCGTGGCATCATCGGCCATTCAGACACCTGACCATTCAACTCTGCGGCTAACGCGTCAAGAGTCTCTCCCTTGTTGGCCCTGGCCTGCAAAGCTTCGGCACGGGTTTTGGCAGCCGTTGTTGCGCGATCTGCAATGAAGTCGGCTTTTACACGATCACTAATTTCCTTCAAGGGTATGGTGCCAGCCGGTTTATAGGCCACTACCCGCATCACAACAATTTCGTTCTCGGCAACTTCAATGGCATCGCTGATTTCACGATTCACTTTCAGAGCATCAGAAAAAGCTGCCTTGCGTATAGGTTCAAGCGCTGCCAAACCCTCACCCTTGGTGCGCGTGAATGGTCCGGCACGCAAGGGCATAAGACCCAGCTTCTTGGCTTCAACTGCCAATAAAGCAGGGTCCTGATAGGTTTTTTCCATCAACTGCTCAACCGTTTTATTTAAAACAGTTTCGCGTTCACGTTCGAAATAACTGGCTTCCAACTCGGCACGCACTTCTTCAAATGAACGAGCTTCACCTGCCACGTTTTCCCGGTACAGAATGACGTTGTAGCCGTCAGCGCCACGAACAGGATCACTAACCTGGCCAATTTGCATGCTTGCAAAAGCTTTTTCTAAAGCAGGATCGAATAAACCCGGCTCAATCGCTCCCAAATCACCGCCAGTATCTTTCGAACCTCCATCTTCCGAATATTGTTTTGCAAGGGCTGCAAAATCTGCACCCGGCGAACGAGCCAGCTTTGCTACGCTGTTTGCCTTAGCCAATGCTGCATTCGCGACGCTTGCCGGGGCATCTTTTGCGACCGCAAAGAAAATATTCGAAGCCATCTTTTGATCGGCCGTTCGATAAGCGTTAATTTTTTTATTGTACAAATCCCGCAGGCTTGCCTCGTCTGCCGTTTCTGCAACGGGCAAATTGGCAGCATTTATTTCAACGTACTCAACCGTGATATTTTCTTCGTTGCGATATAACGCACTATTTTTCTTGTACCAGGATTCAAGCTCGACAGCCGTCGGAACAGTCTGCGCGACGGCAAGAGCAGGAATTGGCAAATAGCGCAGATCACGCGTTTGTCGTTCAAGCTTGATATAGGACTCTACTTCTGCATCACTTGCAACGGATGAGCCGATAATTGTTCCGGGCACCATTTGGCGCTCAATCCCTTCACGAATCAATTCATCGGCCTGCACTTCGGTCAAGCCACGGCCCGCCAGAAAACTTTTATATTTGAGCAGATCAAAGGCGCCTTGTTCATTCTGGAATTCAGGCATTTTCTTTACGGCATCGGCTAGAACCGCATTGGAGACTTTCAAGCCTTTGTGCTGTGCAGCAAATACGACAAGTTTCTCGTCAATTAGTTTTTCAAGAATTGCACGCTTGGATTCCACCGTTTCAAATTTTACGGCGTCAAAAGCCTCACCTTGCTGCGCCATCTCATTTTGACGTGCTTGTTCGAGGCGAGAACGAAACTCGTCAATTGTAATTTCCTTGGTGTTTTTCTTGAAACCCAGAAACAACCCGTCATCTTCAATCTTGGCTACATAGTTATTCACCTGTGGCGTCAGGAAATCCTGAATACCAAAGCCCAAACCGAAAATCACAATGACAGTGCCAAGTATGACTGTGGCAATCCAACCCGAAGTTTTATCGCGAATGTTCTGGAGCATAATGATTTTTTCCGGAAGTCTGCGTTGAACAAAATTTTAAAAGAATCCAAACTGAAAAAACAAAGGCGCCTCGGAAGGCGCCTTTGAAGAATTGGCGGAGTGGACGGGACTCGAACCCGCGACCTCCGGCGTGACAGGCCAGCATTC
>JBOHYH010000351.1:0-3709 GCA_050737775.1 Arenimonas sp. | reverse complement strand
GCAACCGACAACATCATGGCTTCTATATCGCCAGAAGGATTGGCTCGATATTTTTGTCCACGCAAATAATCGCGTGCCATATTGCGTGTAATCTGCCGCAACCAAGGTAGAAAACTGCTGGCCTGGTTGAGTTTTTTCAACTGCTGCCAGGCGCTGATAAAGACTTCTTGCGCGATATCTTCGCTGGCAGGTACATCGCGAACAATGGCCAGTGCGATACTGGTTACCGTGTTCTGACAGCCTTCCACTATCCGACTATAGGCTTGCTGGTCGCCATTGCTGGCGGCAGGCAGATGGGTTTGGATGATGGTTTCGACAACTTCTGCGTTCATGGTGTTGCTCCTGTGGACTCAATACCAAGACGAACGAGCAGGGAATGTGTGACAGGCGATTGGGAAAAATGTTTGTATCTCCGAAAAAGCCCAATGAAAGCCCGCCAAATCAGGTAGAAATGGTCAAAACAACAATGCTCTGATCACCATCGCAAACGTCATCGCGCCGATAAGGCCTAGCAGAATCAATTTCGTGCGCAGCAATTTCTTTTCGGGCGTCATTTGCGTTTGATCCCTAAACTGCAGCCCGGGGATATACGGATTTTGAATTTTGTCTTCAAGCAGTTCCGCTTCATGCAAAAGTTCACGCGCTCTGGTGTAGTCCTCGGCCTTGATAACCCAAACGGCAGGATACTGGCTGGCATCCACCTGGCGTTTTTTGTCGGCATAGCTGTGTTCGCGCCGACTATTGCCTTTGTAACTACGACCCTGGGTAATCTTGGTTTCGATACCGGCATCGTTGAATAATTTATTGACGCCTTCGACGTTTTCCAGTCGTGGCGATGAAAACATTTGCCGCATTATTTTGCTTCCTTGGAGTCAGTCTCTGGCAATACGCGTATCAAACCTTCTTGTGCAGTCGATGCCACTAAAATGCCATCGCGAGTGAAGAATTGCCCACGCGCGAGGCCTCGCGCATTTTGCGCAGTCGGGCTGTCGAGCGAATACAGCAACCAGTCATCGACCCGGAATGGGCGATGAAACCACATGGCATGATCGAGACTCGCCATTTGTACATTCGGCTGGTAATAGCTGATGCCATGGGGAAACGTCGTGGTGCCTAGCAAGTAAAAGTCCGATGCGTAGGCCAGCAGTGCACGGTGCAGTTCCGGTGCCTCATCGACCTTGTCAATGAGGCGGAGCCAGACTTGCTGATAAGGGGGGCGCTTGGGCGGTTTCACTTCATCGCGTGGATAGATCGGACGCATCTCGAACGGGCCCATGCGTGATAGCCAGCGCTGCATCTTCGCAGGCAGCTTTTCCATAACCTCGGCCGACGGCGATACATTCGGCTCAACATCTTCCGGCATGGGAACTTCGGGCATATGGAATTGATGCGAGACGCCGGGTTCCTCATGCTGAAACGAGGCAGCGAAAACAAAGATGGGTTGCCCATGTTGAATGGCGGTCACACGCCGCACCGAGAAGCTATGACCATCGCGGGTTCGGTCTACGTGATAAATAATCGGTGCTTCTATATCACCGGCCCGCAAAAAATAGGCGTGAATGGAATGTACTGCGCGTTTATCTTCGACAGTTTGTTGTGCCGCCGACAATGCTTGGCCAAGTACTTGCCCGCCGAAAACATATTTGGTGCCGATATCGCGGCTTTGGCCGCGAAACAGATTGTCTTCCAGGCGCTCGAGCGTGAGCAAGGCGACCAGTTCTGCAACAACGGGATGGCTCATGGTGTCACCTGTGTGATTTGTTTCAATTCGACTGCGGCAAGTATTTCCTGCCAGGGAAACAGCGGGCCAGGGTCGCGCTTGCGGAATACAGTTTTGTCGGGATCATCCGTGGCCGGAACTACCGCAGTGTCCAGATCTTCGTGACCGGCGATGAATTGCAAATCAGGACATGCGAATTTCAATAGCAATAATAACTTCTTCAAGGAGGAAATTTGTTCTGCCGTATAAGCTTCGGTCATTAGTTGCTTATCGGCGTCATACCAATTCGGGTAACGGCCGATATTCACCAATTCGATACCAATCGAACGCGGGTTGAAACCCTTCGTATGATTGGCGATGTGCGCAGGATTTACATACTCGTGAATGCTGCCATCGCGATCGATATAGTAGTGGCCACTCGCACCGGTACCAGCCTCGTATAGAACGCGTTCACCGTACTCGCGCGCCATCGCCATATCAGGAAGTTCAGTGCAGTGCATCACGACCAAATCGATTTGCGACAATGGGCGTTTTTCGAGCAGCCCGACATAGGGTAAAGGCTCTAGAATAAGGCGCAGGCTGGGGTCGAAAGCTGAGGTCAGAATCATGTGCGCATGTTACCATTGGCAAGCCTTTTTTTGATCATTAAATCACATGAGCGCGCTTGATAAATTGACCTCGAATTTCCCCCGTGCTGGTACAGTGCGATGGATTGGATTGCGTCCGAAACGCGATGTGCCCATGCAGGAAGTGAATGAAGCCAACGCGATTACCGATAAGGGCCTGCAAGGTGATCGTTATGCCTCAGGTAGTGGTAAGCGCGGCATTACCTTGATCCAGGCCGAACATTTGCCGGTCATTGCAGCGCTGAGCGGTCATGAAGAAATTTCACCCGCTACCTTGCGACGAAATATCGTGGTTTCGGGTATTCCGCTAATTGCATTGATCGGCAAAAAATTTCGGCTAGGCGAGGTGCTACTGGAAGGGACCGATGCTTGCGATCCATGCGAACGCATGGAAGCCGCACTTGGTCCAGGCGCTTACAATGCAATGACCGGCCATGGCGGTTTGTGTGCACGTATTTTGCAGGGCGGTAAAATTAGTATCGGCGATACCTTGGTGCCCATTATTGAGGAAGCCGTTTGAAAGCTCATGCCATTATTTCGCACGGGCTGGAAAGCAGTCCTGATGCAACTAAAGCCACTGCCTTAAGTCGTGTCGTTGAAGCGATGGGTTTAACGTCCGAACGCCCCGATTATCGTGATCGCGATAATGATCCCGCGATGACCCGTCTTGGTGATGTTCATGGACGTATTGCACGTTTGCAAGATATAGCAACGAAAATACAGGGGCCGCTAATTCTTGCAGGTTCCAGCATGGGCGCTTTCATTTCTGCAAGAGTTTCTTTGAACGTACCGGTTGCAGGTTTGTTTTTGATGGCACCGCCCACGCAACTGGAAGGTTTTGAAATCAAGTTGGAAGCCGCCGATGTTCCGACGTGTATCGTGCATGGCTGGGATGATGAATTGATTCCTGCTGGCGAAGTCGTGAAGTGGGCGCATCCGCGTCGCAATCAACTGGTGTTGGTCAACGATTCGCATCGTCTGGCTGATCATGTGGAATTTTGCGCTGAAGTCTTCGCGCGTTTTGTTCGATCTTTATAAATTGAGTGTGAAATGAAATTTTTTGTTGCGTGTGCCAAAGGCCTGGAATATTTGCTTGCTGATGAAATGCTGGCCTTGGGTGCAGAAAAAGCGACGGCCGCAGTCGCTGGTGTCAATGTCGAAGCTAATGACGAGCTGCCTTATCGCGCCATACTCTGGGCAAGACTTGCCAGTCGCGTTCACGTTCCGCTGGCAGAATTTGAATGCCCCGACGAACAAGCGCTTTACGATAACGTAAATGCCATTGACTGGCCGATGCACTTGAAGCCTGAGGGCAGTCTGGTAGTTGATGCACATGTATCCGGCACGGTGTTAACGCATGAGC
>JBOHYH010000350.1:0-4823 GCA_050737775.1 Arenimonas sp. | reverse complement strand
CAATATAGGTGCGCCGATGACCACGAATTTCTGCTTCATCACGTACACCACCCAGGCTCATGCGAATAAATTTGCGATTTGTCGCCTTGGCGATACTTTGACCTAATGATGTCTTGCCTACACCCGGGGGCCCTACCAGACACAATATCGGACCATGCATTTTTTTTACGCGCGACTGTACTGCCAAATATTCCAATATGCGGTCTTTTACTTTTTCCAGACCATAATGATCGGCATCAAGTACTTTTTCGGCTTCTTTCAAATCCTTTCGGACTTTGCTGCTTTTTTTCCAGGGGACGCCCGTCATCCAGTCAAGGTAATTGCGAACTACCGTGGCTTCTGCCGACATTGGCGACATCTGCTTTAATTTATTGAGTTCGGTTTTTGCCTTGGCCTCGATATCTTTTGGCATTCCGGCACTGGCGATTTTCTTTGCTAATTCCTCAAGTTCGTTCGGCGCTTCTTCATTTTCACCGAGTTCCTTTTGAATAGCCTTCATTTGTTCGTTCAGATAGTACTCGCGCTGGCTTTTTTCCATTTGTGATTTAACACGGCCGCGAATGCGTTTTTCGATCTGTTGAACATCAATCTCACCATCCACCAGACCAATCAGCATTTCAAGACGCTCGCCAACATTGAGCACTTCAAGCAGAGTTTGTTTGTCGGCCAAACGTGTACTGAGATGGGCAGACACCGTATCCGCAAAACGACTTGGGTCATCAATTCCAGACAGCGTGCTGAGTAATTCCGGCGGCAATTTACGATTGGTTTTAACGTATTGCTCAAACAAGGACATCAAGGATCGCTGCGTCACTTCGAGCTCGCGCGAATCACGATCAAATACAGAATCCACTGTCTGCGCCGTGCCCGTCAACGCAGTATCACGTTCAGAAAAATCGGTCATTTTGATGCGCGCAGTCCCCTCGACCAGCACCTTAATGGTGCCATCAGGCAGCTTTAGCAACTGCAGTACGTTGGCCAAGGTGCCCACGGTATATAAGTCTTCGGCAGCCGGATCATCGGTATCCGGACTCTTCTGTGCCAATAGCAGTATTTGCTTGTCAGATGCCATCGCCAGATCAAGCGCTTTAATCGAACGCTCGCGTCCGACGAACAATGGAATCACCATGTGCGGATATACCACCACGTCACGCAGCGGCAAAACGGGCAGGTCTAACAGGGTTGCGGCTTTAACTTCCATTGTCTTCTCCAATTCTATATTCCGTTTATGGGGATTCCTGGATCAAATGCAAGTTACGTTTTCAAAACATGCAAAGAAAAACGGGCCGATGTTGTCGGCCCGTTTTTGAGTTGTTAACACGTAGAGGCCTTAATCGCCGGACGCTGCGCGCGCAGGCGGTGCAGAGTTCGAGTAGATGATATAGGGCTCGGTTTGATGATTAATCACCGACTCATCCACTACAACCTTGCTGACGTTTTCCATTGACGGCAGTTCATACATGGTATCGAGTAATACCGATTCCAGAATGGTACGCAGGCCGCGCGCGCCGGTTTTACGTTTCAACGCCTTGCGTGCAATGGCCAACATGGCATCCGGACGAATTTCCAGTTCCACCCCTTCCATCTCGAATAACTTCTTGAATTGTTTGCTGAGAGCATTTTTTGGTTCAGTCAGAATTTTGACCAATGCCTGTTCGTCAAGCTCTTCTAGTGAAGCCACAACTGGCAAACGCCCTACAAATTCAGGAATCAGGCCAAATTTGATCAGATCTTCAGGCTCGGCATCATGCAAAAGCTTTCCGGTATCGGCTTTACGCTCCTGACTTTTCACCTTGGCACCAAAACCTATACCGCCCGCTTCGGTGGAACGTTGCTGAATAATCTTGTCGAGGCCGGCAAAAGCACCGCCGCAAATGAACAGCATATTACGGGTGTCGACCTGCAGGAACTCCTGCTGAGGATGCTTTCGTCCGCCTTGTGGGGGAACTGATGCAACCGTGCCTTCGATCAACTTCAAGAGTGCTTGCTGAACACCTTCACCGGAAACATCGCGGGTGATGGAAGGGTTCTCGGATTTGCGGGAAATCTTGTCGATTTCATCGATATAAACAATGCCACTTTGCGCTTTTTCAACATCGTAATCGCATTTTTGCAGCAGTTTTTGAATGATGTTTTCAACATCTTCACCGACATAACCGGCTTCGGTAAGCGTAGTAGCATCGGCAATCGTGAACGGCACATTCAACAGACGTGCCAGTGTTTCGGCCAAAAGGGTTTTACCCGAGCCGGTTGGGCCGATCAGCAGAATATTGGATTTCGCCAATTCAATATCGTCATTTTTCTGACGAGATTCAATCCGCTTGTAATGGTTATACACCGCCACAGACAAAGTCTTCTTGGCACGTGGTTGTCCAACCACGTATTGATCAAGCACTTCCAGAATTTCGCGCGGTTTTGGCAAATGACTGCGTGCCGCCGATGCTTTTTCTTCCAATTCTTCGCGAATGATATCGTTACACAATTCAACGCACTCATCGCAAATGAATACGCTTGGACCAGCAATCAACTTCCGCACTTCATGCTGGCTTTTGCCACAGAAAGAGCAGTACAAAACTTTACTATTGTCGCCGGACCGGCCCTGACGTTCGTCAGTCATGCTTTCACCCAGCCTTAAAGGCCAAATATGTACGATTTGAGAATAACACAGCTTTAAAGAACGCAAAGCCATCCTCGGTAAAACGGGGATGGCATGCATTATCAAGCCACTATGAATGAATCAGCCGGCTTGAATGCTGTCTTCCGGGCGGCTACTGAGTACGGAATCGACCACCCCGTAAGCCTTGGCCTCTTCAGCCGACATGAAGTAATCACGCTCGACGTCCAAGGCGATTTTTTCGATGGTTTGCCCAGTGTTCTTGGCCAGCTCGGCATTCAAACGCTCACGCAAATACAGGATTTCCTTGGCTTGGATGGCAATATCCGTTGCCTGCCCCTGAGCACCGCCCGAGGGCTGGTGAATCATGACGCGCGAGTTCGGCAGGATATAGCGCTTGCCTTTTGTACCGGCAGCCAGCAGGAACGAGCCCATGCTACAGGCTTGCCCGACGCAAATGGTGCTGACATCCGGCTTGATGAATCGCATGGTGTCGTAAATAGCCATACCCGCAGTGACGACACCACCCGGGGAATTTATGTACAAGCTAATGTCTTTTTCGGGGTTTTCTGCTTCCAAAAACAGTAATTGGGCGACGACGACATTCGCCACGTAATCATCGACCGGACCGACCAGAAAAATCACACGCTCTTTTAACAAACGTGAATAAATATCGTACGCACGTTCACCGCGTGGGGTTTGTTCTACGACCATCGGGACCAAGTTCAAACCCGTTGTAGCTTGCATATTGCTCTCCAAAAATGTGCGTTAGGCAGCCGGTCGCATGGCGTCAGTGAAGCTCAGGCCGGTTTCGGTAGATTGCGCGCGTTCGGCAATCCAATCAATGACCTGCTCTTCCATCACGCGATTCTGCAGTTGAGACATCATATTGGGATCGTTACGGTAAAGTTCAATGACCTGGGAGGGATCTTCGTAAGTCGAAGCAATCAGTTGCATGGTTTCCTTCAAACGCGCCGAATCCAATTTCAGGTCGTTCTGGCGGGCAATCTCTCCCACTAACAAGGCCGCCGCAACACGGTTATGGGCACCCGACAGGAATTGTTCATGCGACAAAGTCAGCTGCTGACCTTGCTGGCGTGCTTGCTGCTCGGCAGCGCGCGCCATGCTTTGCGCTTCAGCCAGCACCAAGCGGGGCGGCAATTCAACATGCGAATAGGCAGCAATTAATTTCTTGGCGACTTCGGCACGCAAACGGAACATCAAGTTGCCTTTGAGTTCGCGTTCAAGATTATTGCGAACTTCCTTATGGAATTGATCGAGCTTGCCGCTACGAATGCCGAAGCTTTTGATGAAAGCTTCATCAACGTCAGGCACAACCGGTTGAGATATCTTGCTCACGGTGACAGTAACTTTAGTGGCTTTACCGGCGAGCTCGGTAACACGCCAATCAGCAGGAAAAGTGACTTCAATCGTGCGTTCATCGCCGACTTTAAGACCGATTAGCTGCAACTCGATTTCAGGGAACATCACGTTCGAGCCGATTACCGTCGCGCCAATTTCCGACCCTTCGGCTGGCAAACGGACTTCATCGGTTTGTGCAAACGTTTCCACATTGACCAAGTAGCCCGCTTCAGCGGCATCTTCAACTGGCATCCAGCCGCGACGCTGCTGGCGCAAGGTTTCAATCATGTTTTCGATGTCGCTCTCTTCCACTTTCGAGGTTTCACGAAGCACTTCCAGTTTGCTGACATCGATAGCGCCGAAATCAGGTACGACTTCGAAGGTCGCAGAAAAACTAATTTCGCCATCTTCGCCATTTTTGCCGGCTTCAATGTTCGGAGTGCCTGCAGGCTGCAGGTTTTTTTCGCGAACTGCTTCGCCGAAGGTCATGCGAACCAGATCACCATAGGCTTCTGCACGAACCTGCTGACCAAAACGCTGCTCGATAACTTTCGTCGGCACTTTGCCTTTGCGGAAGCCCTTCATGTTTGAGGTGCGTGCAATTTCTTGCAGACGACTTTCCACCACTTCATTCAAGCGCGCTGCGGGCACATTCACCGTCATACGACGTTCAAGATTAGCGGTGTTTTCCAACGAAACTTGCATAACAACTCCTGCGGCCGCGCTTTATCAGCGCGAAAATAAATAGTCGTGTGCCTGCGAATAAATGCACAACGACCGGATGGTGCGAAAGGAGAGACTCGAACTCTCACGCCTTACGGCACTGGTACCTAAAACCAGGGCGTCT
>JBOHYH010000349.1:0-14454 GCA_050737775.1 Arenimonas sp. | reverse complement strand
GTCATGGGCTATAACAACAAACGTGAAGTGTTTCCCTCCAACATCATCGCAGGCATGTTTAACTTCGTGGCAGCCGCCTTGCTGGAAATTACCGAACCTGCAAAACGCGAAGCTCCCAAAGTCTCGTTTTAATCAGTGACACAAACGCCAGTGAATACTGGCGTTTTGTTTTGAACCCGATGACGCCTGGTGCCGAGCCATGAATTTTTTTGAACGCCAAACTGCCGTCCGTAAACAGTCCTCACGTTTGGTGCTGCTGTTTGCCTTGGCCGTATTCGCCATCGTGGCGGCGATTGATCTGGTTTTGTTGCTCGCCTTGGGGGGCTTCAAGCCGGATGTGAATCCGTTCCCGATTCTGGCGGTGAGTAGTGTGGTGGTGCTGGCGATTATCGGCTGTGCCACCTTATTCAGGATGTCGTCCTTGAGAAGCGGCGGCGCTGCGGTGGCGCATCAACTTGGTGCAATGCCTGTTCCCGAGAACACCCAGGATTACCATTTGCGTCGCTTGCGCAATGTGGTCGAGGAAATTGCGATCGCCTCCGGTGTGCCGGTGCCGCAGATATTCGTATTGAACGATGAAGCCGGTATCAATGCGTTTGCGGCCGGTTTTTCACCGAGTGATGCTGCCGTCGCAGTGACACGCGGTGCATTGAATACCTTGAATCGCGATGAGTTGCAGGGCGTGATTGCTCATGAGTTCAGTCATATCCTGAATGGCGACATGCGTTTGAACATCAAACTGATGGGCTTGCTGTTCGGCATTATGGTGATGGCGCTGATCGGGCAGAAAATTCTCGAGCATGGGCGTTTCCGTGACAAGGAAGCCGCGCCTATCATCGGGATAGCGCTTGGCTTGATGGCCATCGGTTACATCGGTTTGTTTTTTGGTCGCATGATCAAGGCCGGCGTCAGTCGCCAACGTGAATATCTGGCCGATGCCAGCGCGGTGCAATTTACCCGTCAGACCAAAGGCATTTCCGGTGCCCTGAAAAAAATCGGCGGTCTGCATGATGGCTCGAAGATGGCCAATGCCGATGTCGAGGAAGTCAGTCATATGCTGTTCGGTTCCGGTAGCGCGATGTCGAGCATGATGGCAACGCATCCACCTTTGAACGACCGTATCAAGGCATTAGATCCGAGCTTCAAGCCATCGGAATTAAACGAGCTCAGCGCACGCTGGAGCATGAAGCCGCCGGTGGGTCTGGAAGAAGATCGCTTGCTGGGCTTTTCTGAAAATGGCGGCAGCATTCCAGCCTCGGAAAGCAACATGACGGTGACACCGCCATCGATCATCCAGCAAGTCGGTTCACCTAAATCGGACGACTACCAACGCGCGCACGATATTGCCGGAAGCATTCCGGAAATTCTTCAGCAGGCAGCGCGTAGTCATCATGGCGTCATCCCGCTCATGTGTGCGCTTCTGTACTCGCCGGATGAAAGGGTGCAGGCAAAGCAGGCTTTCGAATTACGTGCCCGCCACGGCGACGCCCTGCCTTCTGTGGTGAAAGATTTCTACGCACAAGTCAGTCAACTCAATCCGATGCATCGGTTGCCGCTGGCCTCTTTGTGTTTTCCGACTTTGCGCCAACGTCCGCGTCCGGAACTCGTTCGCTTTATGGAATCGGTTTACGCCCTGGTACATGCCGACGGCCAAATCGATTTGTACGAATACTGCCTCGGCCATTTACTCGGCACACAGGTGCGTGATTTGCTGGACCCCAGCAAGGCTTGGCGAATCGGCAACAAGCGTTTGAAAGACGTAGCACCACAGGCCAGCACCTTGATGGCAGTGTTGGCGCAGGTAGGTCACAACAATCCTGCCGATGCACAGCGTGCCTACATCGCCGGTATGTCACGTGCTTTGCCACGCGAGGATATTGCCTATCAAGTCACGCGATCATTCGTGGAAGCGCTCGAAACCGTCTGGCCGGCGCTCGATAGCCTTGAACCGATGAGCAAGGAATTATTGATCGAAGGCCTGGTCGCCGCAATCAGTCAGGACAATCAAGTCAGCATCGCCGAGGCCGAATTATTACGCACGGTGTGCGCATCGCTGCATTGCCCGTTGCCGCCGATGTTGGAGAAGGTGTAGATCTTCTTGCTTCTGCGAAGCCAAGAGTGGGAGCCGGTTCACCGGCGATTAAATGCTTGAGATTGTCGTAAACCGACAGTTGCAATCGCTACTGAAGTAGCTCCTACACTCAATCATGCAGTCAATCAAGCGCGCGAAAACTCATGCACCGCATCGACCAATACTTTGACATGGTCGGGATTCATGTCCGGCGACATGCCGTGGCCGAGGTTGAAAATATGGCCAGGGCCTTTGCCATAACTCTCGAGTGTGCGTTTGACTTCACGACGAATACCGTCCGGGTCGGCATACAAAGTCACCGGATCCAGATTGCCTTGCAGTGCGACTTTGCCCTGTGTGCGGCGACGCGCTTCTTCGAGCGAGATCAACCAGTCAACGCCTAGACCTTCGGCACCGGTATCGGCCAGTTCTTCGAGGTAAGGCGCGTTACCTTTGCCAAACAGAATCAAGGGTGTTTTATCGGCGCCTTCGCCGCGCGACAGTTCGGCGGCAATGCGCTGCAGATAACGCAATGAAAATTCGCGATACATATGCGGCGACAACATACCGCCCCAGGTGTCGAATATCTGCAAGGCCTGCGCGCCGGCGATGCGTTGTGCGCCGAGATAAGCAATCACTGCATCGGTGACGATTTCCAGCAGGCGATGCAGGGCAGGTGCATCATTCAAGGCCATGGATTTTATTTTCGAAAAATTATCGCTGCCGCCACCTTCAATCATGTAACAGGCGAGTGTCCAGGGGCTGCCGGAAAATCCGATCAAGGGCACGCTGCCATTCAACTCTTTGCGAATCAGGCTAACGGCATCCATCACATAGCGCAGTTCCTTGCCCATGTCCGGCACGAAAAGTTTTTCGATATCGACATGGCTGCGAACAGGTCTTGCAAAACGCGGGCCTTCACCTTCGGCAAACGTTAATCCCAGACCCATCGCATCGGGAATCGTCAAAATATCCGAGAACAAAATCGCGGCATCAAGTTCATAGCGGCGCAGAGGTTGCAATGTAACTTCGCAGGCCAGTTCCGGATTCGTTGCCAGGCCCATGAAACTGCCGGCTTGTGCACGGGTGGCACGATACTCCGGCAAATAGCGTCCGGCTTGTCGCATCAGCCAGACCGGCGTGGCATCTACAGGTTCGCGGCGCAAAGCGCGCAGGAAACGGTCGTTTTTCAAAGTCATTGTATTTTCTCGATGTTCGATCAGGGCGCTTCCGCACCCTGTACAAACATTATCTGGAAGCCGCGTTTGACCTGCGCATCGCGCGCTTTTTCAAAGGCCATGATTGCAGCATCGTGTTGCAGGAATTGTTCGCGTTTCAATTGGCTGCGGCCACCGGTGTGCCCGCTTTCTTTCACCAGGCACCAGCCGCCTAGTAAATCCTGTTCCAGAATCAGCTGGACGAACTTGGGGGACTCACCGGCAGTGGGCTTTTGCTGAAGGAATAATCGCATGCCGCTATTTTAACCGCTAAGCACACGTAAAATCGCACTTTCCTGCACGTCGGCAACCACATCGGCACGGCCCAGTCCACGCCAGAGAATCAATCTGAGCGCACCAGACAGCGCTTTTTTGTCCAGTTTCATTCGCATCAACAAGGCTTCGCTATCAAGCTCGGCAGGCAATGAAGTCGGCAAGCCTGCGCGCTTCAACAGGTTGGCCAAGCGTTCGGCATCGGCGGCAGGCGCGCGTTTCAATTGCGCTGATAGTCTGGCGGCCAGGCACATGCCAATCGCAACGGCTTCGCCATGCAGATAACCGCCATAGCCTTGTTCGGTTTCAATCGCGTGGCCGAAAGTGTGGCCCAGATTGAGCAGCATGCGTTCGCCCTGTTCGGTTTCATCACGCGACACCACACCGGCTTTTTGCCGGCAACTGCGCGAGATTGCTTCCGTCAGGGCGGTTTCATCGAGTACCAACAACTCTTCGATATGTTTTTCCAGCCAAGAGAAAAAACCAACATCGAATGCGGCACCGTATTTGATGACTTCGGCCAGCCCTGCTTTTAATTCGCGCTCGGGCAGGGTTTTCAATGTGCGCAAATCGGCAAGCACGGCAACGGGTTGATGAAAGGCACCGACCAGGTTTTTTCCGCTCTCAAGATCTACCGCAGTCTTACCACCGACAGAGGAATCGACCATGGCCAGCAAAGTCGTGGGAATTTGCACGAAACGCACGCCACGCATCCAGCAGGCAGCGGCAAAGCCAGTCAGGTCGCCGATAACGCCGCCCCCCAATGCAATCAAGGTGACATCGCGGCTGGCTTTCATGTCTGCCAGCACATGCATGACTTCGGTAAAACGAACAAGATTTTTTTCCTGCTCGCCCGGTGGAAATATCAAGGTCTGTACTGTTTTATTTTCCAGCGCGGCTTGAATGGTTGGTAAATAAAACGGGGCAATATTCTCATCGGTAACAATCAAGGCCTGTTTGCCCATGACCAGACTGGCCAGCGCGGCAGTATCTGTCAGTACATCATTGCCGATGCGGATTGGGTAACTGCGTTTGGCCAGACTGACTTGAATTTGCCGCATTAGGCTGCCTCGGCGCGTTGCCAGTGGTGTTGTAGTTGTTGATGCAAACCGGCAACGGCATTCATGACCGAGTTGTCGCTGGATTTGAAAACCAGATCGGCAATTTCGAGATATAGCGGATGACGAATTTCAGCCAGGCCCAATAATTTTTCACCCTTGTCGCCACCTGCCAGCAAGGGGCGGCTGCGATCGCGCGAGAGTCGTTCCAATTGCTGCTCGACGGTAACTTGTAGATACACCACGAAACCGTGCTCCTGTAATTTTCTGCGATTGTCTGCCGACAACACCGCACCACCACCGGTAGCGATCAATTGATTCTTGCCCTGGCAGAGTTCATCGATCAATTGCGATTCACGTTGCCGGAAACCGGCTTCGCCTTCGCATTCAAAAATCAGCGGAACGGCAACACCGGTCACTTCTTCGAGACGATGATCGGCATCGACAAAATGCAAGCCAAGCAAACCCGCAAGGCGTCTGCCAATCGATGTTTTGCCGGCCCCCATGGGACCAATCAGAATGATGTTAGACGCGGGATTCATGACCCTAATGCTAACATCGCTTGTGAACCAGGGACTATGCCGTGAGCGAGAAATGAGCAGCAGCACAATAATTGCCGGCGCCGGTGATGTCGGTGGCCGAGTTGCCATCGCCTTGTGCAATGCAGCGCATGAGGTCATCAGCCTTCGCCGATCTGTTCGCGAAATGCCGGCAGGCATTCGTTCAATCGCCGCAGATTTAAATACCGGTGTCGGTTTAACAAAACTGCCACAACAGGCCGATGCCCTGGTGTTTTGCGTTGCGCCTGATGAGCGGACCGCCGAGGCGTATCGCCGTTTATATGTCGATGGTCTGCAACGTTTACTCGCACAGTGCCAGTTCAAGCGCGTGATTTTTATCAGTTCGACGGCAGTCTACGCGCAAGATGCCGGTGAATGGATCGATGAGCAAAGTCCGGCATTGTCCGGGGCATTCAATGGCGAAGTCCTGCGTGAAGCAGAAGCGATATGCAGTCTGCATGAACAAGGCGTAGTACTTCGCCTCACCGGCATTTACGGCCCGGGTAGAAACTGGATGCTGCGGCGTGCAAGCGCGGGAGAAACAGGCCGCCCGCACTGGACCAATCGAATTCATGTGGAAGATGCCGTTGCCGCTATCGTTCATGTGCGGAGCCTGCCTTCGCCGGAAAGGATTTATTGTGTGAATGATGATGACCCGGCGCTTGAATCGGAGGTCTTGGCTTGTTTGCGGTCGCCTGCAGCAGGCATTGAATTATCGAGCATGCCAGTTCAGACGAGCGGTCGTCGTGTACGGAATCACTTGCTGCGCGCGAGTGGCTGGCAGCTGAAATATCCGGATTATCGCAAAGGCTATCGACAACTTCTTGACGCGGCTGGCGTATAGTCATCGGGCCAGCTTCGGCTTATATAGAGAGGGTTCTTTTATGAGTAACACTGTCGCGAAAGTGATTGAAATTTCTTCCTCATCCACCAAGAGTATCGAGGACGCAGTGCAGGGCGGTTTGAAGAAAGTATCGAGAAGCGTAAAAAATATCAAAGGCGCCTGGTTGAACGATATTAAAGTCGTCACCGATGGTGACGGCACCATTACCGAATGGCGTGTCGATATGAAAGTCACGTTTATTGTGGGTAAGGAATAAACAAGATCAAATCCCCTCTCTCCTGCGGGAGAGGGTTGGGGTCTTGGTGAAATCACGCCAGATATTGATTAGTGTGGCTTGCGGCTTTTATCCAATCGAACGATACGATCAACCTTAGTGGGTAATTGCGGAAACACACTCCGACTGGTGCGTTCGAATAATAGAATAAATGTTTCGACTTCTTTTTTCGTCATGACTTGGCGATCAGGATTCGCGGCCTGCAGGCTTTGCTCTTGCTGCCAACGCCATTGTTTCACTTGGTCAAAACCCGGCCCTTGCAGAAAAAGACTGCGATCAATACGTTGCCAAATTCCGGCATAGGCTTCCAAGGCTTGATTGCAATAATGCCGCCAGACGCCACCCTTGTCTTGCCGGCGTTCAAGCGAATTGAGGGGCCTGATCAAGGCTGGTTCCGCTTCAGGCACAGCAAACAAAAGCCAGCCTTCAAGAATTATCAGATCAACTCGCGAATTGATTAGCGGCCATCGCGATGGCGCTAATCGGGTATCGCTGATTTTGTCGAAGCGTGGAATACGCACAGGCTTGCCGTGCTTGAGCTTGTCCAGCACTTTGCAGGCTAGTGCAACATCATGGGTGCCGGGCGGTCCGCGCGTGGCCAATAGCGGATGAATAGTTCCTGCCAATGCGTTTCGTTCGCGTTTGCCGTAGTAAAAATCATCCATCGAGATGACCACGATACGCAGGCCCTGTGTTTTTCCCAGCGCGGCCACCTGAGCAGCCAGCGTCGATTTGCCTGAACCCTGCAGGCCGACAATGCCGTAAACAGCCGGTTTGCCCGCAGTACCGAGTGCGTGCTGTAAAATATCGACAACAAACTCGGGCGCGAACATCGTTTGCTTTACGTGTGGAAGGTTTGGCATCGCGATCCATTTCAGGGCAGGAAAGAATCATGCAGGATTTATACAATGAAGCACTCGATACTTTTGCACATTTGCTCGAACGTGCCAAACACAGCGATGAGCGTGAACCGACGGCCATGACGCTTGCCACACTGGGCAAAAACGGACGTCCATCGGCACGCACGGTTTTATTGAAAGCCTTTGACGCCCGTGGTTTTGTTTTCTATACCAATTTCGACAGCCATAAGGGTCGCCAACTTGCGAGTAATCCGCAGGCGGCCTTGCTGTTTCTTTGGAAACAGCTCGACAATCAAATCCAGGCGCGCATCGAAGGCACGGTGGAGCCGGTCAGTCTTGAAGAGGCCGATGCCTATTTTGCCTCGCGCCCACGCGAAAGCCAGATCGGAGCCTGGGCTTCAAAGCAATCAGCGACACTCGATTCACGCGAAACGTTTGATAAACAGATTGCTTTTTACGACAAGAAATTCGAAGGCGTCGATGTGCCTCGACCTCCACACTGGTCAGGCTTCCGTGTCGTGCCGGAAATGCTGGAGTTCTGGTATGGCGCCGAGTTCCGTTTGCACGAACGCCAATGTTATCAACGCGTGAATGGCGAATGGAGCAAGCGGATGTTGTTTCCGTAAATGACCAGCTATAAAGAAACCTCGCACCGGCTTTCGCCGGAATGACGACAGCTATTTTTATCTGGCTTGTAATCCATGAAATCCATCGGCCCCCAACGCATCGTTTGTTTGACTGAAGAACCGACCGAAGTGCTTTATGCACTCGGCGAACAAGATCGCATCGTCGGCATTTCCGGTTTCACCGTTCGGCCTGCAAAAGCACGGAAGGAAAAACCGAAAGTCAGCGCTTTCACATCGGCAAAAATCGACGAGATTCTGAAATTGAAACCCGATTTTGTCGTGGGGTTTTCCGATATTCAATCGGAAATTGCAGCGGCTTTGATCAAGCACGGCGTTGAAGTCTGGATCAGCAATCATCGTAGCGTGCCGGGTATTCTTGATTACATCAGACGCCTCGGCGCTTTGGTCGGTGTTGCCGACAAGGCTGGTGTTTACGCCGATGAGCTTGAGAAAAGTCTTGATCAAATCCGGTTGAAATCAAGTCAATTGCAACAACGCCCGAAAGTCTATTTCGAAGAATGGGACGAGCCACTGATTAGCGGTATTCAATGGGTTTGCGAATTGATCCGCATAGCCGGTGGCGACGATATATTCCCCGAGCTTGCGGAAAAAAGTCTTGGCAAAGATCGCATCATGGCCAATGGTGAAGCGGTGATCGCCCGCAACCCCGATATCATTTTCGGTTCCTGGTGCGGCAAGAAATTCCGTCCGGAAAAAGTTGTCCAGCGCGAAGGCTGGTCAGCCATCAATGCGGTAAAAAACAATCAACTATTCGAAATAAAGTCGCCGATCATTCTGCAGCCTGGCCCGGCGGCATTGACCGAAGGCTTGCGTAAAATTGCCGAGCATATTCAAAGTTGGTCGCAACAAGGGCTATAGAATCGCAGTCTTGCGTGGCTCGGCCTGCTTCCGAATGCATATGAAGCCGCGTATTGGCCCGGTAACGCATCGGTTATGTGATAAAAAACCGACAGCGTGAACCTTTTTTGCCTTTCCTCCGACTACCCATAAGACGGAATCGAGGATGCGGACTTGAACACAGAGGATTTACAACAGGTAGCACGTGCCGATGAGCTTCTGGCGATTCGCTGCCAGTTGGGTGAGCGCGCTGCATTCGACCAGCTGATACGACAATGGGCGCCGCCGTTGCGAAAATATGTTCAGCGTGTGACCAACAATCATGATGCCAGCGACGACATCATGCAGGAAATATGGATTTCGGTCGTGCGTGGTGTTGCCGGGTTGCAAGATTGCTCGAAACTGCGTTCCTGGCTTTTCAGCATTGCCCATCGCACCCTGATGGATCGTCTGCGCGGGCAGTACTCGATTTCGATCGACAACAACATTGAGCTTGATGAAATCGTGGTCGAGAATCTGGAAGCTCGCCGCGATGAAGCACGCCAGATTGTTGAAAGTGGACTCTCGTCACTCCCCTTGCTGGAGCGTGAAGTAATTTCGCTTTTCTATTTGCAGGAGCTTTCGCTCGTCGAAATCGCCACTGCACTGACAGTGCCGATCGGCACGATTAAATCCCGACTTTTCAGGGCGCGAATCATGCTTCGTGACCAAATTGCCCATTAGGAAAATATCATGAATCAGAATAGCTTCGAATCATCGTCCGATGACAGCATCGATCTCGTGCAGCTCACAGGTCATGCATTATCAACACGTGCACGCCTCGGGCATGTCGGCTTGTTGCTCGCGGCACTCGCGATGAGCATTGTGCTGGTAGCACTGCTGGTGACCGAGCCTGGAATTCCGATGCGAACACACATTGCGTTTGCAGTCATGCTGGCAATGTCACTTTCCTGGACAGGCTACACCATCTGGGTGCTGAAAAATCGCTGGACTCTGCTGGCCAATCACCGAATTGTTGCCGGGAAAATGGCGGTAGCTTTCACCGCGATTTTTACCATAGCCGCGCTGGCCACGGGTTTTTCTACCGGTAAATCAACCGGATTTCTGGCTGCCGGCATGGGGGCTGCATTACTTGTCATTGCCATCGGATTGCTCGCCCGTGCAAAACAACGCTTCATCTTCTTGCAGAATCGACGCGTTCAACTAGAGCGCGAATTGGCGGGAGAAAAGAAATGAACGTCTTGCGTCCAGTACTTGTCGCTATCAGCCTGTTTTTCGCAGTGTTGAATATGCCAACTGCTTCAGCACAAATTATTTCGCAAGAAGATCAGACAATAAAATCCGTTGATGGCAGCACCCATATAGTTACCACGGGAAGAATTCGTGTTCCCGAGTTACATGCTGAAATCACAAAGTCATCGAGCACGATTGAACTTGCCTTTATTCGCGTAAGGCGATCGGACAAGCCAAGCTTGTCGGCCCACATCATACTTGCCGGCGGCCCGGGGGATTCTGGCGTGAGCCTCGTCCGCAATATTGCACAACATGGCGGGGCCGGATTAATGGATCTTTTTGATGGCGACATCATCGGCATTGACCAGCGCGGTAGCGGCGACTCGCTTCCAAATCTCCTGGTTCAGACAAGCTATCAACTGCCATTGGATCAACCCGGCTCGTTGGCGCTTTGGCTGCCCTTGATGGAGCAAGCATCCGCCAGGGTAGCTGCTGAATTCCGGTCGCGCGGCATCCGTCTGGAAGCGTACAACACGCGGGAAAGTGCCGATGACGTAAACGATGTCCGTCTTGCACTGGGCTATGAAAAACTAAGCTTGTGGGGACGCAGTTACGGCACCCATCTTGCGCTTGCGGTGTTAAAACAATATCCGGATAACATTGACCGCATGATACTCGTGGGGCCTGAGGGTCTTGATCAGACCTGGAAGCTGCCATCGCAAGCAGATGCAATACTGCAAAAAATCAGTGAACAGGTTAGCGAGCCAGATTTGCTTCGGCGAATGCAATCGGTGATTAATCGTTTAAAGAAAACACCTGTGACGGTAAACGTAGTTGATCCGTCAACGCAAAAAACGGTTGCGATCAGCATCGGTGCATTCGATCTGCAATGGTTGACAACGCAGGCCTTGGGTAATCCGCGAGCCATCGCGACGTTGCCCGCAGCTTACCGTAAAATGGAAAAGGGCGATTTCCAATCCATTGCGCAACTGGCATTGATGTTTCGCAAACGTCTCGGGGTGGAGTCGGCAATGAAGCATATGATGGATGGCAGTTCGGGTGCATCGATGAAGCGTCGCAAGCAGATTGAAAGCGAAACGGCCATCGCGACGCTCGGGAATACCCTGAATTTTCCGGGGATGTATTTATCGAAAGCCTGGGGTGTTCAGGACCTTGGCGATGACTTTCGCGCGCCTGCCGTCAGTAGTGTGCCAACACTTATTCTTGCTGGCGAACTTGACCCGAGAACACCTGTTTCAAATGGTCAGGAGATCGCCAAAACCTTGCCTAATGCCAGAGTCATCCTGATCAAGAATGCCACTCATCAATTTGACGTGTTTGGTTCGGCAGATATTCGCAAATTGCTTGCCAGGTTCCTGCGTAATGAGCCCTTCGCTGAAAAAAGCATCAGCTTGCCGCCAATAGATTTTCAGTAATGTCGAGTAGTAATCCGGCTGGAAATGCCGGTAGCTATCCACGCACCCGTTGCGTAAACCACCACATATGACCTTCCGGATCGACGGCACCATAACTGCGGTCGGCCCAATACGCTTCGCCGTAATCGTGCAGTGCGGGCTCATCGACAATCTTTGCGCCGGCGGCCCGCGCACGAGCGCAATGGGCATCGACATCGTCTACGTACACCATCAAGCCTTGCGTATTTGCACCATCCACCGATAGCGGGCTTTTCATGTCGACATTCCATCGCGATGCAGCACCAACGCGTTCTTCGCCGACCATGATCAAGCCTTCGCCATAAGTCAGTTCACTGTGTTCAATGCGGCCGTTTTCGCCGTCGACTTTAATCACGACTTCGAAAGCAAACGCTTCGCAAAGCCAGTCGATCATTTTTCCGGCTTCGCGATAATAAAGTCCCGAAGAAATACGTGGCCAGCCTTTGGGTGTGTTTTTCATGTCGTGCTTCCTTGAGGTTAAGGATGGACTATTTTTTCTTTGACGAAAGTCGCTTGATAAGTACTGGGCTGGTCAATTCCCGCAAGGCATCCTTGCCGATCCAGCGTGGCGTGGCGTCGACGAATTCCGCCAACCGTCGTGCGCTTGCCGTTGCCGCCTTGTTCAAGGCGATGTTGCGTTTTCCGACGGCCCGCAATGCCATGTTGACGGCCTTCTTGACGAAATGCCGCTCGTCTCCGGCAGCAGTTTCTATCAACGCGAGACCATCGATAAATTTTACATCTTCGGCAAGTTTATCGTGAACGGTCAAACTCCATAGCAAGGCGAAAGCCGTGCGCTTCTGGAATTCACCGGGCTTTTTGCTCCATTGCACGACTTTTTTCCAGGCATGCGGTGTGCGATCAAATAGATTGAAGCAAACGGTGTCGCAGATTCCCCAGTTATCGAAATCCTTGCACCAGGCATCCATTTGCATCGATGTTACTGCGCTGGGTTCATCGACCATCGAGGCAATCATGCGAGCTTCGTACCAGCCAGTCTTCCAAAGTGCGGCGGCGAGTTGGTGATTTTTGCCAAGGCTTTTAGCCAGAGTTTTCATGTTCGCCATCGAAACACCAAACGCTTTTTCAACATGGACGCCGTATTTCGGTCCCATCTCATCCCGGATTTTTTTGCTTCCATTGTGTTTCAGCCAATCAAGTGCCGCCTGGGTTTGATCGGTGAGTGGCAGTGGGGAAAGAGTCGCGGCTTTGGGCATTGTGCTGCTCTAATCGAGCAATGGGCGATTGAGTTCGGTTTGCCATTGTGAAGAGTCGGTGCTTGATTCCGGCCCTGCGCGATAGACTTCCCAGAGATCCGGTGCAGGCCGGTGACCGTTCGTTTCAATCCATCCCATGAATTTTCCCCAGGCTTCGCCCATGCCTTCATAAGAACCGCGATATACCGTCCGAGCGACCTGCTTTCTGGCGACCAGTTCGCCTGCTTGCACACGACCGGTGGGTGTAACAGCCGATGAAACAGGAACACAGATTTCAAAGTCGAACTCTTCCGCCGTCATTTTCAAATGATGTGTGAACCAGGGCCCGACCGGGCCGATATCCTGTGCTTTCACGACCGATAACACTTCGCTTATACCGGGGCCCATCACATGACGAATTTCATCACGCGGAATCGTCAGATGGATGTAGGCAACGAGTTGTGCCGTGCTGTCGGTGATATGCGGAGTATCGATCATTGGAGGCGACTCCCGGGAGCTGAATTGGCATTGTGAAGCAAGTGCGAGTTTTCGGCAAAAATTAACGAATGCTAAAGATCTAATGGGCAATGCACGTGGTTCGAGACTTGCGTGAACCTTTTCACCACGATACGGCCTCTAACAGGTATGCAGAAAACCTGCACACATTCGAGATGAGGTTTCATCGCTTGAAATTCATCATGGATGTGACAATGTCTTGCAAACCATGGAGTTCCGATATGACAGTTCAATACAGTTCCGATCCTGGCAAATTACTCGGCACCCTTGCTCTGGGTGCCTTCCTCGCAATTGCGGCAAGTACGACTGGCCAAGCAGCGGTAAATTTGCCAAATGCGAAAATCGACGCGCCGCTGGCAGCTAAAAAAAGCGAGCAAATCGCCATTTTTTCAGGCGGCTGCTTTTGGGGTGTTGAAGCCGTTTTCGAGCATGTAAAAGGTGTCAATAATGCCTGGTCGGGGTATGCAGGAGGCTCCGCAGTGACGGCAAATTACCAAATTGTCAGCTCGGGGCTCACTGAACATGCTGAATCAGTCAAAGTGAGTTTCGATCCTTCCAAAGTGACTTACGGCCAGTTATTGAAAGTTTTCTTCTCAGTCGCGCACGACCCGACGCAATTGAATCGCCAGGGCCCGGATACCGGCCCACAGTATCGGTCGGCTATTTTTTACACCAACCCAGAACAGCAGCGGATTGCCAGTGCCTATATTGCCCAGATGACAGCGGCAAAAGCATTTCCGAACAAGATAGTCACGCAAATAAATCCGCTGAAAAATTTCTACATGGCAGAGGGCTACCACCAGGATTTTGCACGCTTGAATCCAAGGCATCCCTATATCGTTCATCACGATTTGCCAAAAGTGGAGAACTTGAAGCAACAGTTCCCGCAATGGTATCTGGCAAATAAGTAAGCTGGATTCCGATGGGTTCGGAAAAAACCTAAGACAGATGTTCAATCCATTGCGAGATAATATTGCGAAATGTTGTTTCCTTGTTTTTTATGTCCTGCATGCTGCCGAACTTCACTGAAGCCCGATCTTTGCCGAGCCATTGCAGCAGCTTGTTCGGGTCTTCAATGGCAATACGGCCCTTGATATCGGTTCGCACTTTGGCACCCAAATGCAAAATGATTTGCACGGCACCATGGCTCCTGACATTGACCGTGGCAAACCATTCCCTGCAGTAAAAACTGGGTGCGTTCCATTTAATGCCCGTGCTGATTTCAGGGCTCGCGCTGGCAATCAGTTCAAGCACGGTCTGCATCTCGATTTTCAAGGGGTGTTCAAGTGCGCGCATGAAATCTTCAACGCTTGCGGCGGTTTTTTCTTTTACCGGTTTTTTTTCAGTGGACATAAGTATGTTTTTTTGAAATGCAGTTTTCATGGAGATGGTATCTGCCCCAGCCGATCATAAA
>JBOHYH010000348.1:0-10862 GCA_050737775.1 Arenimonas sp. | reverse complement strand
CGCCTCGGCAATCTGTGGGCGCTGCAAGCAGCGCCCCTACGTGAAAAATAAAATCAAGCCAATAAGGCCTTCAATACCGCCATACGCACGGCAAGACCGTTACTCACCTGCGGCAAGATAATCGATTGCGGACCGTCAGCCACTTCATCGGCAATTTCAACGCCGCGATTCATCGGCCCCGGATGCATCACGATGGCATCCTGTTTCGCTGACAGCAGTCTTTTTTGCGTCAGTCCATAATCCTGGAAATACCCGTCCAGAGATGCCACCAATCCTTCTTCCATACGTTCGCGCTGCAGACGCAACATCATCACGACATCGACATCCTTTATTGCCTGATCGAAATCCTCAAAACGCATACAGCCATCAATGGTGCCATCGGTAGGCAATAGACTCGACGGTGCACAAACACGAATTTCACCTGTGTCCAATGTACGCAAGGCATTCAAATCGGAACGGGCAACGCGTGAATGTTTGATATCGCCGGCAATCAGTATTTTCAGTTTCGTAAAATCATTTCCCTTTGCCTGCCGAATGCTGAGCATATCCAGCAGGCCCTGGGTTGGATGCTGATGGCGACCATCGCCGGCATTAATCACGCTGGTGCCGGGATTCGCTGACGCTGCAAGCTTTTCCACGGCTCCATTTTCAGAGTGCCTGATAACAAAAGTGTTGACGCCCATCGCTTCCAGGTTTTTCAGCGTATCGATATCGGTCTCGCCTTTCTTGCCGGATGAGGTAGAGGCATCGAAAGTAAATACATCCGCTCCCAAACGCTGTGCCGCCAGCAAAAAAGAGCTGCGGGTCCGAGTGGAGTTTTCAAAGAAAAGATTACATACCGCCTTGCCCTGCAAGTGATGGCGCAGTGCAGTTCCGCCCAAGGCATTCACACGAAGCTCCTGGGCCGAATCCAGCAAATCTTCCAGCGCTGATCTCGGCACATCTTCCAGGTTCAGAAAATGCCTGAAGCGACCATCGGAAAAAAATTGCAGGCTCATGTTGGCTCCACCGTAGAAGACGAATTAGTAGAAGTTGAATCAATTGAAGTGCGGGCACCCGGTTCATTCAACCAGCGCTCGACAATAATGACGGCAGCCAGCGCATCCAGATTGGCGGCTTGATTGCGCTTTTTGGTGCCGGCACGACGTGCTTCGGCAAAGCGCTGCGCGGCCTCTATTGAGGAGTTGCGCTCATCGATCTGTTCGACCGGTAATTGATAGCGTTTGCCTATTTCGATCGCGAATTTTCGCGCCCGTTGTCGCGAAGCCTGATCACCGCCATCAAGTGTTTGCGGGTCGCCCACCACCAACGCCTGCGGCATCCATTCTTTTATCCAGCGATTTAAACTGGGCCAATCAATCTGATTGTCGAATACGTCCAGCACACCGACTTCGCGTGCGCTCATTGAAATGCAATTACCGACCGCAATACCGATTCGTTTCGCGCCAACATCAAAACCGAGCACGGTAGTAATGCTCATCACGCTCGCCCCGAGTAATCGGTGATTTGTGCAAGATTGATCCCCAGGCTTTTGGCCGCAGCCTGCCAGCGCGCATTGATGGGTGTGCGGAATAAAATTGCCTGATCCGCTTCCACCGTGAGCCAGGCATTGGCGACAATTTCCGCTTCCAGCTGCCCTGCCGACCATCCGGCATAACCCAGCGCAATCACCGCATTTTTTGGGCCTTCACCTTTTGCCATGGCTTCAAGAATGTCGCGCGATGTGCTCACTGCCAAACCATTGCCGAAACGCAGCGTTGAACTCCATTCACGCGGGTCGTCATGCAGCACGAAACCACGATCGGGCTGCACCGGACCACCGATCAATACGGGAATATCGGCCAGCCCGCTGAATTCGGTGCTGATCTGCATTTGTTCCAGCACTTCGCCGACAGTGAATTCCGATACACGGTTGATCATCAAACCCATCGCACCGTCGTCATTATGTTGGCAAAGCAAAGTGACGCCCTGGGCAAAATTCGGATCGTCCATCGCCGGCATGGCAATCAGGAAGTGCGCGGTAAGCGATGAGTTGGGCGGCATGGCGCTATTTTAGCCCTCGCGGTCGATTTGCACAAAAAAGCCGGGCATTGCCCGGCTTTTTTGCAGATCTTTGTCAGGCGTCACCCAATTCAGCTTCATCTGGGTGGCGCATGCAAGCTCAGCCCGACCCAGGAAATCACTTAACCTCCGACAATTCCACGCCGTCCATACCTTGTGACAGCGAACGGGCATCGCCACCTTGAGCCAGTTTGATTTTCAAACGGACCTCATTGGTCGAATCGGCATAACGTAGCGCGTCTTCGTATGAAATTTCACCGGCCTGATATAGCTCGAACAAGGCCTGGTCGAAAGTTTTCATGCCCAGATTGGTCGATTCCTTCATGATCTCTTTGATCTTGTGGATTTCGCCGTCACGAATGTAGTCCTGAACCAGTGGCGTACCGAGCAGAATTTCCATCGCGACGCGACGGCCCTTGCCGTCCGGCGTGGGAATCAATTGCTGCGCAACGATGCCTTTGAGATTCATCGACAAATCCATCAGCAACTGGCTGCGACGATCTTCGGGGAAGAAGTTGATCATCCGGTCCAGCGCTTGGTTGGCGTTATTGGCGTGGAGGGTACAAAGCACCAAGTGACCCGTTTCGGCGAATGCCACGGCATGATCCATACCTTCACGGGTACGGATTTCGCCGATCATGATCACATCAGGGGCCTGACGCAGCGTGTTCTTCAAAGCCGCTTCCCAGCTATCGGTGTCGATGCCGACTTCGCGCTGAGTGATGATGCAGCCTTCGTGTTTGTGGACGAATTCGATAGGGTCTTCAATGGTGATGATATGGCCTGACGAATTCATGTTGCGATAGCCGATCATTGCCGCTAGCGAGGTCGATTTACCGGTACCAGTCGCGCCAACGAACAGGATGATGCCGCGCTTGGTCATCGCCAGTGTCTTGATGACGGCAGGCAGGCTTAACTCTTCAATGGTCGGGATGCGGGTTTCAATTCGACGCAACACCATGCCGACCTGATTACGTTGATAGAAGCAGCTGACGCGAAAACGACCGACGCCGGAAACACCAATCGCGAAATTGCATTCATGGGTCTTTTCAAACTCTTCGCGCTGGGCCGGGCTCATCACGTTCAGCACCAAATCACGACTTTGCTGCGGCGTGAGAGGGTTTTGTGTAATCGGCGAAAGCTTGCCATTCACCTTCATGGAAGGCGGCACGCCTGCGGTAATAAAAAGATCGGACGCTTTTTTATGCGCCATCAGTTTTAGAAACGAGGTGAAATCAATGCTGCTCATGGCGAACTCCGTGAGTGATGAAACGTGCCCGGGGGAGCCCGTTTCTTTCAGGTTTGTCTAAGATACCGCAACTTGGGCATGGCGTCTGCCCATCGGGATAGTCAGGCGCGGCCAGTTCCGATTCGTTCACTTTTGCGTGAACGAATGGACTCTGTACGGCCATGGCCGACACTAAACGAAGCCTTGGATCAATCGAAAATACGCTTGTCTTTGGCGTATTCCTGGGCCTGGTTCTTGGTGACCAGGCCGCGTTTGACAAAATCGAGCAGATTTTGATCCAGGGTCTGCATACCGGAATTTTGACCGGTCTGGATAGCTGAATACATCTGGGCGACTTTGTCTTCACGAATCAGGTTGCGAATAGCGGGCACGGCGACCATGATTTCGTGCACGGCAATACGGCCTCCGCCTACTTTCTTCAAGAGTGATTGTGAAATAACCGCGCGCAGCGATTCCGACAACATCGAACGCACCATCGGTTTTTCACCGGCCGGGAACACGTCGATAATCCGGTCCACGGTTTTTGCCGCCGAACTGGTGTGCAAGGTGCCGAACACCAAATGGCCGGTTTCCGCAGCGGTAAGTGCCAGACGAATGGTTTCCAGATCGCGTAATTCGCCCACCAGAATGTAATCGGGATCTTCGCGCAATGCAGAACGCAGGGCTTCATTAAAGCCATGGGTATCGCGATGTACCTCGCGCTGGTTGATCAGGCATTTCTGCGAGGTATGCACAAATTCAATCGGGTCTTCAACCGTCAGAATATGGCCAAACTCGTTTTTGTTGACGTGATCGACCATCGCCGCCAATGTTGTGGACTTGCCGGAACCGGTGGGTCCGGTCACCAGAATCAAGCCTTGTGGCTGGTTGATCAATTCCTGGAATATTTTCGGGCAGGCCAATTCTTCGAGCGTCAGGATTTGGCTTGGAATGGTACGGAACACGGCGCCTGCGCCACGGTTCTGATTAAAGGCATTGACCCGGAAGCGTGCCAGACCCGGAATTTCGAAACTGAAATCGACTTCCAGAAATTCTTCATAGTCGCGACGTTGCTTGTCCGACATGATGTCGTAAACCAGCGAATGCACCTGCTTGTGATCAAGCGCCGGGATATTGATTCGGCGGACGTCGCCGTCTACGCGAATCATCGGCGGCAAGCCGGCGGAAAGGTGTAAATCCGAGGCTTTGTTTTTTACCGAAAAGGCCAGTAATTCTGCGATATCCATTGCCAATCTCCCCTAAAGTGCAAATCCTGTGTAGGCACGAGCCACGTCCTCAGGGCAGTATAACCCTCTCGACGAACTCAACAATCCCCGGCATGAATAATCCGTTAGACCAGGCCTTTCGCAATATCCTGCAAGGGATAGATAACGCGAATAACACCGCCAAACGGCCACAGGCGGCGCGATTACTGGCTGTATCAAAGTTGCAGGCAGCCAGCGCCATTCGTGATCTGGCAGCACTGGGTCAGCATGCCTTTGGCGAAAACTATGTACAGGAAGCACTCGGCAAACAACGCGAACTACAGGATTTGGCACTGGAATGGCATCTGATTGGTCCGTTGCAATCGAATAAATGCCGCGAGGTGGCTACAAATTTTGACTGGATACAAAGCTTGAACCGACTCAAACTGGTCGAAGCTTTGAACCGCTACCGACCGGAGCCGCTGTGCCCGCTCAATGTGCTGATTCAGGTCAATATTGATGACGAAGCCAGCAAGTCGGGCTGTGCGCCAACTGACGTCGATATTATTGCCGATGCCATTTCTGCTGCCCCGCGTTTAAAACTGCGGGGCCTGATGGCCATCCCCGAACCATCACCCGATCTTGAAAAACGCCGCGCCGGTTTTCAGCAATTGCATGCCCTGTATGAAAAACTGAAATCGCGTTACCCCGATTGCGATACGCTTTCGATGGGAATGAGCGATGATTTCGAACTTGCCATACAGGAAGGCTCGACTCTGGTGCGTATCGGCTCTGCCTTGTTCGGAGCGCGAAAAACCTAGCGTCTATCCACATGCACAGACCATAATGATTCATCACCCCCGAGATGCTTCCATGTCTTCAAACTCAAACATAAGAATTACTTTTATCGGCGGCGGCAATATGGCGCGCAGCCTCATCGGTGGCCTGATTCAAAAAGGCCTGCCTGCTGACAAGATCAAAGTATCCGAACCGGTGTCCGCGCTGGCCGAAAGCTTGTCGAAAAACTTCTCGGTTGCGACATTTGTAGATAACAATGAAGCCGCGACAAACTCCAACATCTGGGTATTCGCAGTAAAGCCGCAGGTGATGAAACCGGTATGCCAACAATTGTCCGAGTTGGCGCAAACCAACAAACCGCTGATTATTTCGATTGCTGCCGGCATTACTTCGCAGCAACTCGATGCATGGCTGGGCGGCAATATGCCGGTAGTACGCATCATGCCGAATACTCCGGCATTGCTTGGCGCCGGCGCCAGTGGTTTATTTGCAAATCAACATGTCAGTCCGGAACAAAAGCAGCATGCACAGGATTTGATGCAAGCCACCGGCATTACCGTCTGGATTGAAAACGAAAATCTGATGGATGCGGTCACTGCGGTCTCCGGCAGCGGCCCGGCCTATGTTTTTTTACTGGCCGAGGCGATGCAGGCGGCCGGCGTTGCGCAGGGCCTGTCGGTTGATGCCGCCCGTGCACTGACCAACCAAACCTTGCTGGGTGCTGCACGCATGCTCAGTGAAACTGCCGAAACGGCCGATATTTTACGTCAGCGCGTAACTTCGCCGGGCGGCACTACCCAGGCGGCGATTGAAAGTTTTGAAGCACAGGGTTTTCGCAGCATCGTCAACAATGCCATCGAAGCGGCGACACAACGTGGACGCGCCCTGTCTGCAGCAAACGACTGAGGGCCCAGTGCACTCGGCAACCAATATGGTTTTATGGCTGTTGGCTGGCATTGGCGGCTTTGTATTTGGAATATTTCTGGCTTCGTCGCTGAAACTGGATGAACCCTTATATGTTTTTTCGCTGGCGACATTCTTTGCCATCATCTGTGTAACGATTGCCTATCATTTCACACGGCTTTTTATCAATCGACTCAGCGGACGCATGATTTATTTAGCGGCCGGGTTTATAGTTCTGGCCGCCCTTGCTTCATCTGCATTTCTCTTGATGGGAGCCTATTAAACCCGTGAAAACTCTTTCGAAATTTCCGGGCTTTGTTTTTCTGCTGCTCATGTTCGCATCCCATTCTTGTTTTGCCCAGTTTCTGAAGTCCGGCGATATACGGATATACGCAAACGCCATGGTCAGCTCGCAATTGAATGCCGACATGGCAAGACAATATGGCATAACACGCTCCGCTTCACGCGTATTACTGCATGTCGTGGTACGTGAAGGCATCCCGGGCAAAGACAAAACACTACCGGCAACCATTACCGCTGTTGCCGTTCGTAAAAACGGCGAACGCAGCAATATCAATATGCAAATTACCAGCGAAGGCCAAGATATTTATTATCTCGGCGAATTGAATATTTCCAAGAATGAAGCGATCAATTTTGAAATTTCCACCCAGGTCGAAAAACAAAAACCGATGCGCATGACTTTTTTTCAGGAGTTTTTAGCCAGTGACTTTATTAATGGTCCGCCACGGTCAGGCCAGTTTCGGCAAGGCCAATTATGACGAGCTGTCCGAACGCGGTCATTTTCAGGCTTATCAGCTGGGCCTGTGGCTGGCTGATCACCAACATCAGTTTTCCCATGTTCGCATCGGCAATATGCATCGACACAAACAGACGCTGGATGGCATCGCAAAAGCCTACAAGGAACGCGGTCTTGTGCTTCCTGAAAACGATGTGGACGCCGATCTGAATGAATTTGATCACGGTAGCGTGTTCTCTGCCTTCATGCAGCAGCATGCAGAAACCGATATCGTCAAAGCAGCCGCCGGCGGCGAAACGCGAGCCACCGGCGCCATGGTTTATGCCGCCTTGCTCGCCTGGGCGAACAATAGCCTGGGTGAATTGCCGGAAACCTGGGAAGCCTTTGGTGCCCGTGCGCGCCAGGCTGCAGCCCGATTGCACGATGTTGCAGAAGGCGAAACCCTGGTCGTCAGCTCCGGCGGCCTGATTTCACGGATCGCCCAGGCGGCAATGGAAGTTCCGGATCATCGCGCCATCGACTTGAATATTTCCCTGCGCAATTCGGCCTTGAGCGAATTTCATGCACGCGATCACCAATGGCGATTGGGAATGTGGAATGCGTTACCGCATTTGCACAGGGCAAAAGACATGTGGACCTATTTTTAAAAACGAGAGAGGAAATTAAACCAGCCTCTACCGAACAAGGAAGCAGCAAATGAATTCTCTTTTCAATTTTTCGCCCCGGGCACTTGAGCTTCAGCAGCAACTTGCCGGATTTATGGCAGCCCATATTTATCCGGCCGAGAAAGAAGTCGCCGCCTGGGATGCAGACGCTGTAAAACGCTGGACGTCTGCGCCGCTTATTGAAAGTTTGAAAACGGAAGCCAAAAAAGCCGGTCTATGGAATTTGTTTCTTCCCCCTCAAAAGGGTGAGCCAACGCATGGTGCAGGTCTATCGAATCTCGATTACGCGCCACTGGCCGAACAAATGGGCCGCGTGCTCTGGGCATCGGAAGTTTTCAACTGCAATGCCCCCGACACCGGCAATATGGAACTACTTGCGCACTTCGCCAGCACCGAACAAAAAACGGCTTGGCTGACACCACTTCTGAATGGCGACATTCGTTCTGCCTTTGCGATGACAGAACCGGGCGTGGCTTCTTCTGATGCCACCAATATTGCCTTGCGCATACATCGTGATGGCGATGATTATGTATTGAATGGTCGAAAATGGTGGATTACCGGCGCCGGTGATCCGCGTTGCAAAATTTTGATCGTGATGGGCGTTGCCAATCCGGATGCCGACAAGCATTCGCAACATTCGATGATTCTGGTGCCAATGAATACACCCGGATTGCACGTTGTGCGTGCGCTTGAGGCTTTTGGTTTCGACGATGCGCCGAGCGGCCATGTCGAATTGAATTTCGATAATGTGCGCGTGCCGAAAGATCATCTTATCCAGAGCGAGGGCAGCGGCTTCGCACTCGCACAAGCTAGGCTCGGACCCGGTCGCATTCATCACTGCATGCGCTTGATCGGTTTGGCCCAACGTGCACTGGAAATGATGATTCAACGCGCGCAGACCCGTGTCGCCTTCGGTAAACCCCTCGGCGCCCAGGGCATGGCGCAGGAAGCGATTGCACTTTCACGTTGTGAAATCGAACAGGCCCGTCTGCTTACATTGAATGCGGCGGCGGCTCTCGATCAAGGCAACAACAAAACTGCGAAAGACGAAATCGGCATGATTAAAATCATCGCCCCTCGTATGGCCTGCAATGTGATTGACCGCGCGATTCAAATGCATGGCGCCGGTGGTTTGCAAGATCCTTTTCTGGCGCATGCCTTTGTCGGTGCGCGCTGCTTGCGTTTGGCTGATGGCCCTGATGAAGTACATATCGCAGCACTCGCCCGCTCCATGCTGAAACCCTGACACTCTGGATTTCCGATGAATACCACCACGCTCGATCTCGATGACGAAATACTGGCCATCTATTTGCAGAAACATCTCGATGGATTTTGCGGGCCGCTGACGTCGAAAAAATTCAAGGGCGGACAAAGCAATCCCACCTATTTGCTCGAAGCCAAGAGCGGCAATTATGTGTTGCGCCGCAAACCACCGGGCAAGTTGCTGGCCTCCGCACATGCCGTGGATCGCGAGTTCCGCGTGTTGACTGCCTTGCATGGCAGCAAGGTGCCGGTCGCGAAGCCTTACCACCTTTGCAAGGACGACAACATCATCGGCTCCATGTTTTACGTGATGGAATATATCGACGGTGATATTTTCTGGGACCCGTCATTCCCGGATTTTTCACCGGCGCAGCGCACCCATTATTACGATGCCATTTTGCAAACCATGGCGGCGTTGCATTCGGTTGATATCGAAGCAGCGGGCCTAGCGGATTACGGCAAACCCGGTAATTATTTTGCCCGGCAAATCGCGCGCTGGTCGGAACAATATCGCGCCGCCGAAACCGACGATATCGATGCAATGAACAATTTGATTGAAGAACTGCCGCTTCGCTGTCCCGATGACGATGGTAGTGTTGCCCTCGTGCACGGCGATTTCAGAATCGACAATCTGATGTTTGCCAAGGGCAAGACAGAAATCAGGGCGATCGTTGACTGGGAGCTATCGACACTCGGCCACCCACTCGCCGACCTTGGTTATTTCTGCATGGCATTGCGCCTGCCACGCAATCCCGCCCTGCCCGGTCTTGCCGGTTTGAATCGCGAAGAGCTCGGTATTCCAAGCGAGAAAAAAATATTGAAGCGTTACGCCGAACTCAGCGGTCGAGAAATTCCAGAAGACTGGCCATTCATTCTGGCTTTTTGTTTTTTCCGTCTTGCCGCTATCGCCCAAGGCGTTGCCAAACGCGCACAACAAGGCAATGCCTCCAGTGAACAGGCAATGCAGGCCGGGCAGATGACGGCGTTACTCGCGCAAATGGGGATGAAAGTGCTGGCCTGAATTCCGCCATTTGCACGTCATTAGTTTCACAATCACTTTGTATTTTAGATAACCATTGTTTATTCATAATGAGGTTTTAATGCACAAGACTCTTCTTATCCCCCTATTGCTACTGGCAGCCAATCCCGTATTTGCTGGCCAATGCGAAGACAATTTCACTAAAACAGGTGGCGTCTTCAAGGGTGCCAATTACAACAGCTCGGTAGCGGTACCGAATCTTTCGGTGAAAGACGGCATGGGCCAGATGCGCGGCATCATGATCAGTGAAAAAATGGATGTACTGACCGAAGATGCAGCATCGGGAACCATGCTGGTCGAGCAACGCTCCACCGGCACGACGCGGCCGATACCCACGATTATTTCCATAAGCACCGAAGGCACTAATGCCACTGTAGATATGACGGTTAAAACCGAAAAAGGCATGTTCGCCAAACAGGAAGACATCAAAATCTACATGTGCAAATTGCTGTCGCAGGTAAAAGGCGGCAAGGAAGGCAAGCTCGCCGGCAGCAAGGGTTCAAAGACTCAAAACAATGCCGATACTACCCAGCGCGACGTTTTCATTTTTTCGCGCGAGATTGCCAATGAAGCAAAGAAGAATGCCGTCGCGGTAAATGCCCGCCACAAAGGCCGGTCTTATTCCCTGAAGGGTAAAATCGACTATATCCAGGAAGATGGCGAAGACTACAACGTGTCGTTCGACATTCCGGAAATTCACGAAATGGTTCTTAGGCCACTACCAGGCGATGCACAGTTCCGTGTTGGCGTCGCCTGCCTGTTCCGTCCGAACCAACTGGCATGGGTGTTGACCATGCGAGAAGGCCAGTCTGTGACCTTTACTGGCAGTTTCTATCGATACGACGATTTCAAGAAAATGGTCTGGCTGGAAAATTGCAAGCAAGTGATGAAAAAATAATGCATCACGTTCTTGTCAAGACTCCAAAAAGCGGCGGCCCATAGG
>JBOHYH010000347.1:0-1963 GCA_050737775.1 Arenimonas sp. | reverse complement strand
ATCGGCAACCCGAAGGCGCATGCCGAAGCCTTGATCGAACACGATGTAACGGCCATCACCGACAGCGGCGCACCGACCGGCGACAAGCAGGTGTTGTTGTGGAACCCGCCGGTGGTGCATCCGGATTTGGGTTTGCGGGCATCGGCACGGTCGCAAAGCAATCGCATTGCGCGTTTGTCGATACGCGCCGGATTGAAAACGCTGGTGTTCGCACAATCGCGCACGATGGTGGAAGTGCTGACCAAATATCTGAAAGACGTGTTCGACAACGACCCGCGCAAACCGGCACGCATTCGTGCGTATCGCGGCGGTTATTTGCCGACCGAACGCCGCGAAGCCGAGAAAGCCATGCGTGATGGCCGCATCGACGGCATCGTGAGCACCTCGGCATTGGAACTGGGCGTGGATATCGGCAGCCTGGACGTGGTGGTGTTGAATGGCTATCCCGGTTCGGTCGCCGCGACCTTGCAACGTATTGGCCGTGCCGGTCGCAGACAACAGGCATCACTGGGAATATTGGTGGCGAGTAGCGATCCGCTGGATCAATACCTGATTCGGCATCCGGAATTTTTTTCCGATGCATCACCGGAACATGCGCGTATTCATTCCGATCAGGCACTCATTCTTTTGGATCATATTCGTTGTGCGGCGTTCGAGTTGCCGTTTTTATCCGGCGAAATGTTTGGCCCGGTCGATGCCGCGCCTTATCTGGAAGTATTGGGCGAAAGCGGCGTGCTGCACCAGGAAGGCGAACGCTGGGAATGGATTGCCGATTCGTACCCGGCCAATGCGGTGAGTTTGCGTTCGGTGGCCGACGGTAATTTTGTGGTGGTGAACCGCACCGATGGCCGGCAGCAGATTATTGCCGAAGTGGATTTTTCCGCTGCCCCGCTCACCTTGTACGAAGGCGCGATTCACATGATTCAATCAACGCCCTATCAAGTGGAAAAACTTGACTGGGAAGGCCGCAAGGCGTACGTGACGCGCACGCATGTGGATTACTACACCGATGCGATTGATTACACCAAGCTCAAGGTGCTGGAACGCTTCGATGGCGTGATTGCCGGTGCGGGCAATGCCAACCACGGCGAAGTGCATGTGGTGCGGCGGGTGTCGGGCTACAAGAAAATCCGCTATTACACGCATGAAAATATTGGCTACGGCCCGGTGAATTTACCGGATCAGGAATTGCATACGACGGCGGCGTGGTGGCAGTTGCCGCAGTCTGCTTTGGATAAAGCGTTTGATTCACGACAAGCGGCGCTGGATGGTTTTCTGGGTGCGGCGTATGCCTTGCATGTCGTCGCCACCGTTGCGGTGATGGCCGAAGCACGTGATTTGCAGAAAGCGGTGGGCAGTGGCGATGGCAGTTGGTTTGCGGTGAGTGATGGGCGTGGGCGCGGACAGCTACGAGGTGATGACGGGAGTGTTTCGGATATCAACAAAGCCGAGCGTTTTATTCCGACCGTGTATTTGTATGACAACTATCCCGGCGGTATCGGGCTCAGCGAACCGTTGTGGAAACGCCAAAGCGAATTGTTGAAACGTGCGGTGGAGTTGGTGAGTGAATGCGATTGCAAGTGCGGTTGCCCGGCTTGTGTGGGGCCAGTATTGGCAGCGGATGAAAACCTGATTGAATCACCGAAAATGTTGGCGGCGAAAGTATTGAATCTGTTGGTGAATGCATGAGTGCATTGTTGGATCAATTACGAACATTGCGGAAGCAAGCCGGAGTGGTTGTTGCTTCATCGGAACAACGGCCTGTTGTGTCGGAAGATTTGCGAAAATTGTTGGGCATGCGGATGGCTCTTCAAAAGCGTGGTTATTCGCAAGATAGAGTTTTGCCCGGTGTTGAAATTGCGCCGGGTGTTTTGTATCTGGAAAAATTTTTCGCTTTCGATAACGCGCCGGACGTGATCAATGCGCAGTTCGCCGGAATGGATTTTATTGAGCATCAACACTG
>JBOHYH010000346.1:0-6231 GCA_050737775.1 Arenimonas sp. | reverse complement strand
CTGCGTGGCCTCAGCAGCAAAAGCTTAATCTAGAAGCTACAGCAACAGCTAAAATCAAAGACATAGAACCTAGGTGGCTGCATTTCTCACGAATCCCGGCCAACCCTCTTGCTGCGCGTAATGACTTGGCGCCTGGTAGCAAGGAACAGAAAGTTCGCGACTATTACAGTAGTTACATGAATCGTGATGCACGCAACGTGGCAGGCATAACGCCTTTGAAGCCAGTGCTAGACAAGATAGCTGCAATCAATTCGATTCCGGCTCTAATCGAGGCTTTCGCGAAATCCGACATTGATGGCAGCAGAACCCCGATCCGCGCCGGAGTCGGTCTTGATCGTAAAAATCCCGACCGTTATCTGGTCGGTATCGGTGTGGGTGGTTTCGGTTTGCCGGACAAGGATTACTACGTCAATCCTGAGCCTCGCTTTGTAACGATCCGCGCCGCGTACATTGAACACATCCAGAAAATGCTCGGCTTTGCCGGCGTTACTGATGGCAAGGCTAGGGCACAGGCTATCTTCGATCTTGAAGCGGCACTGGCGAAAGAAACCTGGGATCGCGCCGAGATGCGTAATCGTGACAAGACTTACAACCTGACCAAGTTTGCCGATTTGTCCAAACTCTATCCGGGTTACGACTGGACGGCACAATTCAAGACACAAGGTCTGCCGATTCCGGATGAAGTGAACGTGAGTACACCCAGTTCAGTGATGCCGATTATCGCGATCATCAACAAGACGTCGCTGCCGGTCTGGCGCGACTATCTGACTTATAACGCCGTTAACGGTAACGCCGGTTTGCTGAGCAAGGAAATTGATGACGCTTCTTTCGCTTTCAACGGCACGGTGTTGTCTGGTCAGAAAGCCCAGAAGGATGATTGGAAACGGGCTATCGGTATCGTTGGAGGTACCCAGGGTTTGGGCGATGCGGTCGGGCAGGTTTATGTAGAAAAGTTCTTTACACCTGAATCGAAAGCGTCAATGGATGCACTGGTAGCCAACCTTCGTGCCGCCTTGCGCCAGAACCTTAGCAAGATCGACTGGATGGGCGATACCACCAAGGCCCAGGCTTACAAGAAACTCGATTCCTTCCGTCCGAAAATCGGTTACCCGAGCAAGTGGAAAGATTACAGTGCCGTGAGCATCGTGCCCAATAACCTGATGGCTAATGCACTTGCCATGCGTCAGTTTTACATCAATGACGAAAATTCGCGTCTTGGTAAAAAGACCGATCGTGAAGAGTGGTCAATGACGCCGCAAACGGTCAATGCTTATTACAATGGCACGTTCAACGAAATAGTATTCCCGGCCGCCATTCTGCAACCGCCGTTCTTCGACGCACATGCCGATGCGGCGGTGAATTATGGCGCAATTGGTGCAGTGATCGGTCATGAAATGGGCCACGGTTTCGACGATCAGGGTAGTAAGTCGGATTGGCAGGGCATTCAACAAAACTGGTGGACCGATGAAGACCGTGCACGTTTCGAAACACGCGTAAAAGCACTCGGCGCGCAATACAACACGTTCTGTCCACTGGAAAAAATCTGCGTTAACGGCGCGCTGACGATGGGTGAAAACATTGGCGACCTCGGTGGTTTGTCGATGGCTTACACCGCTTATCATTTGAGCCTGAAAGGCAGGGAAGCACCGGTAATTAACGGTTTGACTGGCGATCAACGTTTCTTCATGGCTTATGCGCAAATCTGGAAAACCAAATATCGTGAGGAAGCGCTAGTCAATCAAATAAAATCTGATCCGCATTCACCTGGCATGTATCGCGCTAATGGATCAGTGCGTAACTTCGATCCCTGGTACAAAGCTTTCAACGTGAAGCCGGGCGACAAGATGTATCTGCCACCGGAAGAGCGCGTGCGGATTTGGTGAGTCGAAAAAGCAAAGAATAAAAAGCACCCCGCCAAAGCGGGGTGTTTTCGTATTGCCTGCAATAAGCCAACAAGTTAACTGAGATTCCCATAGCCGATGGAATTGCCTATGGCGCTTCTGCCTTGCATTCCATAAATCGACAATCGTAAGAAAATCGTAAGGACAACTCCTAGTGTCTGAAGCTACTGTCTCGAGTAGAATATTCCAATATTTTGTTATTAAGAATTAGCTTGGCGTGATGCCGTACGCGACGAATACCGCAAGTTAGGCAGTTATTGTTGTCGGTCGCATTTCAGTCCAAGAAACGAAAAAGGAAAAGAGCGGTCCCGCCATTTGACCTGTTTGATATCAGGATTCCGTATGGCTTATTGAATCATGGCAAATCACAGGGGAATTGATATGGCTCGTGTTTTACTACTGCTAATTTTAGTCTGCTCATTGTCATCATGTAGTACTTTGCGGCCGGCGCGTTCGTTTAGTACTTACTCTGATAGTCAGTACAGCAAGAACAATGCTGTGGGCACGATAAATGCCTGTACACAAGCAAGAGATTCCTTATCGGTGGACAAGTCGCTCAATTGTGCAGGGGCCCTGGAACGTGAATACACCACGGTTGCGGATGTATTGGCGGATAAGCAGCAACGATTCAAGTATGGCGAAATATTACTGACATCTTTGGGCTTGGGGCTTGCTAGCTTTGAAGCTAATATTGATACCTTCAAGGCAACAGGTCTGCTTGTAGGTTCAACCGAAGCCTTCAAGCTAAGTCAGCAATACCCGGAGAAAATTGTGACGCTTGATGCAGCTGCGGCACGATTTCGGTGTGTCACAGAAAAAGGGCATGCTTCCAGCAATGCAAAAACAGAAGCGAAGTCCATATTGCAACGTCTGGTCGGTTTGAGTCAGGAACCAGCTTTTGTCGCCAAGTTTGGTGCTTATACCGCAAGCAGCCATACCAATACTTTCGGTGCACTTTTTACAGATACAGCTCATGCAGCGAGCGATGATTCAAAACTTGCACAAGCAATATTGGATGCAGCAACGGCAGTAGAGCTTCGTGCCATTCGAGAGCTTCGTTCTAATCCTGATACTGCCGCTATGTTGGCTGCCATCAAGAAAGCCATCGATGATGCCTTAAAGCTAGGTGAAAAGAAAAAAGCACAAGAGACGCTGGTTGATCGCTCCGGGTTGGGGGCTTCTTCCGATATAAAAGAAATAGAATTTCATTCCGCCTTGGAAAGACTCATTCAGGTGCAGGCAGACGATGACCAAGCATTGATTGAACTAGCTGCTTGCGCCTCTGCTTAAGATCGAGGATGAAGTCATGAACAAATTACTGCTGGTTCTGCTGCTTGTGATTTCAAATGGCGTACTTGCAGAAACGCCGTGTTCCTTCGACAAAACTGCTCTCCGTTTTATGGGAACGCCGACGAATCAAAGCCTGTGTTTGCTTCGAGAAGTTAAGCGCTGGGGAAAGCTTTCGCCAAATTTGCACAAGTTGCCGAGTCCTTTGTCTGAGCTCGTTGGCATTGAAACCGATATTTCAGAAGAAAAACTTCGCCAATATATTGCAAGTATTGATGTGAAAGAGAGTGATCTTGGCGGCTTGATTTCCGATGACATATCACGCGCTAAATCCGGTAATCCAACTTCAGCTTTTGCAAACTATTTTGTAATCCATGACACCAGTACACCTAATTTCAAGGAGCAGGATTTCCCGGGAAATATTAACGAATCGACCTGGGATCATAATAAATTGGCGCGATGGAATAAGGGTGAAAACTCAAAAGCGCATGTCTTTGTAAATCGTCTGGGTGAGTCCATTTCGCCCGTTCATTTTTCTGTTCCATGGCGAGCAACAAAATTCGAGCTCCAATATGGATCAGATGATCTTAAAGGGCTGTTTATTCACATTGAGCTAGTTCAGCCACGAAAATCGGTGAGCGGCACAAGCAAAGGCAATGATGCAATCGGACCAACTCCAGGCTTTACCGAAGCGCAATACCGTCGCTTGGCATTACTCTATATTGCAGCAAGCGTCAGGCGTGGCAGCTGGTTAATTCCGACTTACCACACTGTTTTGGATGCTGGTAAAGCAGATGGACACGATGACCCTCAAAATTTTTCGTTGGAGAATTGGGCCAATGCGCTCGCCGAGATCCGTGAATCGATTCAGCATTAGGAAATACTAGGCTTCATTGCTTGCCGCATAGTGATAAAAAATAATGCCTGCAAGCGGCAAGTCAAATGTCATCGCTTTGACTTCATCTTCGCCACACAAAGCGCACATCATGCGTTCACCTAGTCGATGGAAGATGGCCTCACTTCAACAATGAGTGAGGCGAGATCATGCGAGCAAATACTGGCAATACCTTGCAGGCATCGGAAAACAGAAGCGGCCGGTGCCGCAACCCGATGAGGATGACGGTTTGGGGTACGGCAGCGTTCTTATTGCTGTTGCCGTTGGCGGCCATGCAATTCACGACAGAAGTGGATTGGACAGGGTCCGATTTTGGTGTGATCGGTTTCATGTTGCTTACTGCTTGCTGTACCTATGAATTTGCAGTGTGGTTAAGCGCGAATGTCGCGTACAGAGCAGCCTTTGGCATTGCCCTCATCGCAGCCTTCATGCTTGTTTGGATCAACCTTGCCATCGGCATCATTGGCGATGAAAACAATCCTCCCAATCTGATGTTCGGTGGTGTGCTCGCTGTTGGATTTATCGGCGCCCTGATTGCACGTTTCCGGCCACAGGGAATGTCGCGTGCGTTAATTGCAACGGCGATAGCTCAAGCGCTTGTCGGCGTGATAGCAGCAGTTGCCGGATGGGGGCTTGAAGCTGCAGTACTGGCGGTATTATTCGGCGCTATGTGGCTCACATCGGCTGCATTGTTTCGCAAAGCATCTCGGTAGGGTGAATCCCACCTTCATGTGGCATCCATGATGTGAAACACATCGAGCCCTACGGCGAAAATTTGAAGGTGCGCGTCACTGATCTGGATTCGTTAATCGGCTTGAACCGCCAGTCCCGCAAAGTTGATTGCACACTGCGTTCAAAAACGCCGCGAGGGTTGGCGCTGACTATTTTGATATTGCTGACGCTGCCATCGGTATTGACGGTAAACGAAGCAACCACTTGCCCGATGGTATTCGATCGCAATGCCCCGGAGGGGTAATCCGGTGCAGGTGTGTACATGGGTACCAAACGTGACGGACTTGCAGCTGCGGGGGCGGGCTCAGGAAGGACAGGCGAGATAGTGGGGGCGATCGGCATGGGGTCTGCGGAGGGTCGCGACATAGTCGATGAAGCCGCAGGTTTCACTGGTTCAGGGCGGCGTGGTGCAGGCAGTGGAGGCGCTGGCTTGTTGACGGGTGTGGCCGCAGGCATTGCTGTGGCGGCCACCGTCAGTGCTTTTTCTTCCTCTTTTATGCGCTGCAGTTTGCTTCGGCGTTTTATCGATTCCTGACGCAAGGCTTCTGCATCGGCGACTTGGGAATCGAGCAAAAGTGCACTTGCAATCAAGCCATCTGCTGAATCAAGTGCATTGGCCTGGAGCTCGACACGTGCTTGACTGATTTTACTGCTGGCTTCGGCAATGGCTTTTGCATGCTGCGCCGCCAGCGAAATAAATTCGCTGCGATTGCCGCAGTTTTCACGCACGCCTTCGAGCATCTCGTTGGCTGCTGCAGGCAGTGCGTGGGCGAGTAAATCTTTGGCTTGTGTTTCGGCTTGCTCGCAGGCTTTTACTTTGGCTTGTGCGTTCTGTATCAATACTTCCAGCGCTTGTAGCACGACTACTTGTTCGTTCGCACAGTAGGCTTTGGCATTGCTAGCGCCTGCAGCGGCCTTGTCCAATTCTCCAGCGTTGAGGGCTGTCTGTGCATCGGTCAATAAGGTTTTGCATTGTAGCTGCGCCGCTTGGACAGGATCGCCGCTAAATTGCCAATAAGCCAAACCAAGCCCCAGTAAGACCACGAGGCCTATTATTGCAAATGGCAGAACGCGATTTTTTTCGCGCTTTACAGCCGGCCTGTCTGGACTTTTTGCCCGAGCCTCAAACGCAGAAGCAAAATCGGAACCGGGAGCCGGGACAGACACCTTGGTGTCGGCCGCTGGCGGAAGCTTGATTATCGGCTGTCTTAACAAAGTGCGATTTGTCGCCATGTTCTCGGCGGCAACAGACGGGCGGATTGTTTCCGGGGCAGAAATCGGCTCTACCGCCACCTGCCTGGCAATGACAGGCTCAGGTTTAGGTTCTGGAACAGGTTCTGGAACAGGTTCTGGAACAGGTTCTGGAACAGGTTCTGGAACAGGTTCTGGAACAGGTTCTGGAATAGGTTCTGGAAT